>JAKATI010000031.1 GCA_021828045.1 Pseudomonadota bacterium
GGTCCCGCAGCCCCGATAACCGGTCGTGGCATTGCCAAAACGGTCGATCAGGATAATTTCCGGGCTATCCACCGGCCAGTCGCTGCCGATGAGGGGCGCAAGATGGGGCCGGAGCCCCTCTTCCCCGCGAGGATCCAGTCGGGCCTGGGCCAACCGGATCGCCCAGGGCAAGAAAAGGTCGCGTCCATGGAAACTGGCGGACAGAGAGTGGCTCGAAAGCGGGAAAAGTTCATACACCCGGATCGGCTTCCCGGCTGCCACCCGGGAAAAAAGTCCGTTGTCCGGCCCGACCAGGCTCCAGCCTCCCATCTGGACCAGGATCGGGGTCCGGTCGGTACCGACACCAGGATCAACCACGCCCACGAGGATGCCAGTTTCCGGAAGATGGGGGAAGAGGGCCTCGAGCAGGTAGGCGGCAGCACGCGGCGCGCAGGGCGGAAGATCATGGACAAGGTCAACCCAGGACACGGGCGGCTTTGCCAAAGCCAGTCGGGCATGCAGTTGGCCCACGTACAGGCTGCCAGCGCCGAAATCGGTCAATAAAAAAATGGTGCTCACGAGAGCTTTCCGCGTGCGGGGAGACTTACGGTCCGGGAATGAATCCGACACGGAAGCGGAGAGTGACCTGACTGCCGATCACCGAACTCTTTTGCCATGTCCCGCTGCCAATCCCGAAATCCTGGCGGCGGACCCGCCCGGTCCCGACCAGGAGGAGGGCACCCGGTCTTGGGGTTTGCAGGGTGAACTGGATGCGGACCGGGTGCTGGATGCCCTTGAGGAGGAGAGTGCCGACGGCTTGGTACTCTTCCGGACCCACCTGCCGGAACTCGTGGCTTGAGAAAACAGCCCGGGGATAGGCCCGGATGTCGAACCAGGTTGCACTCCGGGCCGGGCCTTCCAGAAGCGGACTTTGGAAATGGACCAATCGCGTCGCGATCCCCACCTTGAGGAGCCGGGGTTGCCCGGAAGAGGTGGTCTCCAGAAGGCAATGAAATGCGGGGAAACGGCCCTCGAGGGTGCTTGACTCCCACTGGACGAAAAAAACCAGCCGGGCTGGGGATGGGGCGTTGTGCCAGATAACAGCAGCCCCCGCCGCAGGCGGGCCGAGCATCCACCCCGCCGCGATCCCGAAAGCGGCAAAAAGGGCACTGCGCCGACCCGGGATCATGATCCTCCCGGAGGCACCCGGACGCCAGGCAGCATCCGCTTCAGGGTGGAATCCCGGTGGACCGCATGGTGCCAGAGTGAAGCCAGGATATGCACGGACAGCAAAAGCACGAGACCCCATCCGAGGAAGACATGGAGACCGGCCAAGAGATGGGCCTGGGCCCGGTCCGGGGGAATCAGGGCGGGCCAGCGAAACCAGCCGAAAAATCGGAACGGAACATCCACGGCTGAGTTGAAAAGCCAGCCCGTGAGCGGCAGGAGGATCAAAAACGCGTAAAGCAGGCCGTGGACCAGTGCGGCGCTCCGGCGCTGCCAGGCCGTCGAGGAGCCGGGAAACCTCGGGCGCGGGCTGAATAGGCGCCAAACCAGCCGGATCAGGACCAAAAACAGGATGACGAAGCCCAAGGACTTGTGCCAGATGAAGAGGTACAACTTGGTGGGGGTGAGTGGCCAGGCGACCGCCATCCAGCCGAGCGCCAGCTGCGCGAAAATCAGGCCCGCCACCGACCAGTGCAGCGTCTTGGCTACGGCTCCCCAGTTATCCGGGTCGTTACGAAGAGGCACAGTCGGGAATCCAGGCGGGATCAGGTCATCCGGCGGATCAGTATAGCAGTGAGTCCGCTGAAAAGGGCCAGCGGACCAAACGCCACCAGAAACGGTGGCCAGTGGAAGGCATCCCCCATGCTGACAGTCACATTGTCGAGGAAGTAGTAGAGCAACCCGGCACCCATACCGATAAACAGCCGGTAACTCGCGCCCCGGTTCCTTGTGGATCCGAACAGGAAAGGGAGCGAAAAACAGACCATGATGGGAATGGACAGAAAGTCGACGATCTTTTTCCAGAAGGCAATCTCGTAGTGTTCGGCACTGAGATGGTTGTGGTGAAGGTACCGGATATAACGCCAGAGGCCGACGCCGGACAGGTTGCCGGGGTTCACAATCAGCACCTTGAAAAGGTCCGGACTCAAGAGCTTGGGCCAGGTCGATCGGGGAACGTGACGGACCACGAGATGCCGGCCCGCAAACACGGTTTCGTTGAGGTCCTCCAGAATCCAGTGGTGGTCGCGATACAGGGCCTTGCGGGCGTACCCGACGGCGGCCAGCTGGTGATGGGGCTCCAGACGGAAGAGATGGATGCCTTCGAACTGATGATGCCTGCCCATCCGGGCAACATTGACCACGAGCGATCCGTCGCGGGCCCAGAGCCCGAAAGGGCCCAGGAGGGCAGTCTGGTGGTAGAGGGCAAGCGCCCTTTCACTTTCGGCATACCGCTTGGTGGGTGGGGCAATAAACTCCGCGAGGACCACAAATACCAGGACCAGGACCAGGGCCGCCAGTGCAAGGGAACGGGCCAGGCGGACCAGGGAAGCGCCGGTTGACCGAAAAACCAGCAGTTCATTGGCATGAGCCAGGGCGCCCAGGGCCATCAGGGAGCCGATCAACGTGCCGGCCGGGAAAATGTCGCTGATCCATTCGGGGAGGGTCGAACCGGTATACAGCAACGCGGTCCCGATCGTGTAGTCCTGGACCCCGACATTGTGCAGTTGACTCACAAAAGTCAGGAAACCCGAGATGGCCGTCAGGATGACAATCGCGAGGAAAGTCCCGGTGATGACGTTTCGTGCGAGGTAACGGTCAACCAGGTTCACGAGGGTCTTCCCGAACCCGGCAAGAGCCGCACTTCGTACAGACGGGCGAGGAGAATGCCTCCGATCAGAGCAAAGAGAACATGCACCCACCAGAGGCCAAGCAGGGGCGAGACGATCCGGTGCGCGACCCAGACCTTTCCAATACCCATCAGGTTCGAATACAGGAGGTAGAGGAGGATCCCCATGAAAATCTTGAGGGCGCGGCCCTCGCGGGGCGCGGTGCGGGCCAGGGGCAGGGCCAGGAAGATGAGGATCAAGACACTGAGGGGTGCACTGATGCGCCATTGCAACTGGGCCAGGTTGCGCGGCGTGGGATCCGCCCACAGGGCACCGGTTTTCCGTCCAGATTCCGAATAGCGGGTGGGCTCATGATCCGGGACGAGCCTCAGGTTGACGCCGTACTCGCGAAAGCGGATGCGATCGAAACGGGCGGAATCGAGATGTCCCTCGTAACGGTACCCCTGCTCGAGAATGAGGGTCCGGCTCCCGCCCCGGTAGGGAGCCGGGAGGAACACCCCGCGCCGGGCCGTGACGATGTCGACCCGCCCCTTTTTCTGGGATTCGATCAAAACATCGTAGATCCGTCGTCCATGGGGGCTTGTCTTGCCTGCATAAAAAGTGGCTCCGAGGCTTGGAATCTGGTGGAACTGCCCTGCCTGGAACAGGCCGTAACGGGTGACCTCCGTGCTCTGGTCCCGCAAGGTTACGGACTGGCGGACAGCCCATGGGGCGACCCAGAAGGACAGCACGGCCGTTCCCATGGCAAAGAGCATGCCCAAGGTGAAAAGGGCACGATACATCTGGAACGGGCTGATGCCGCAGGCGGAGATGGCCGACATCTCGTTGTCGCGATACAGGCGCCCCAGGGTCAGAAGGACCGCCAGGAAAACCGATCCGGGCACCAGAACCGTGAGGTATCCCAGCACGTTGAGCCCGAGCATCTGGAAGACCAGCTGCTTGGGCAGGAGGCCCGAGGCTGCCTGCCCGATGTAGTTCGAGAAACGACTGGCCACGAGAATCAGGAGGAAGACCGAGAGGACCATGAATGCGGTTCCCAGAGTCTCCCGGAACAGGTAACGGTTGAGAACGCGGGACATGATTCTATCCAGAGGCAGGCGGAGGGCGGATGCGGAACATCCGATCGGGTAGACTATTCACTTCCCGCTGCCCCTGCAGCGGACTTCACCTCTGGCCATGGGAGCCTTGCCGATGCCTCAACGCAGCACTCCAGTACAGTTTACGACGATTCGGAAAAATCCGGAAACCGTGATGGCGGACACTTTGGTGGTGGGCCTCCATCCGGATCTTCGTTTGACCGGAGTGTTCCAGGACCTGGACCGGCTCCTCAACCGTCCTGTCCAGGAATGGCTGAAGAGCCGGGGGTTTGAGGCCCGGACGGGACAGCTCCTGTCGGGACCTGCACCGGCCGGAAGCCGGGTCCAGGAGGTGCTTTTCGTCGGGCTCGGCAAACCAGGGAAACTGAGCCGGAGACGGTTCCGGGGAATCCTGGGTTCGGTCATGGAGCGGCTGGTCCGGTCCGGGAATCACAGTGTCGTCAACACGCTCACCGCCCTTCCCCTGGAAGGCATGTCCGCCGCCTGGCGGATTCGCCAGGCGGTCGAGGCCACACATGATGCCCTTTACCGTTTCACCGAGTGCCGCGGAACCGGGGGAGCCCAGGCCCTCCCCCCACGCCTCGAAAAGATCCACCTGGTTCTCGGACCGGATGCGGGATCTGAGGTGGGCATCCGCCAAGCGATCCGGGACGGCCAGGCCATCGCCCAAGGCGTGAGGCTGTGCCGCGATTTGGGCAATCGGCCACCCAATCTGGCCACTCCCCGCCATCTCGCCACCGAGGCCCGCAAGCTGGCCGCGCAAAACCCCCGTTTCCGGGTCCGGATCCTCACAGAGAAGGAAATGGGATCGCTGGGAATGAATGCCTTGCTGGCGGTGGCCCAAGGCAGTGCGGAGCCCCCCCGGCTGATCGTGCTCGAATACCGGGGCAGCCACTCCAGGCAGGCACCGATCGCCCTCGTGGGCAAGGGCATCACGTTTGATTCCGGCGGTATCTCCATCAAACCGGCAGCCGCCATGGATGAGATGAAGTTTGACATGTGTGGAGCCGCCTCGGTGCTGGGTACGCTTCAGACCGTCTCCCTGCTCGATCTCCCCCTCCATGTGGTGGGGGTGATTGCCGCGGCCGAAAATATGCCGGGAGGACGGGCGGTCAAACCGGGAGACATCGTCCGTTCCCTGTCCGGTCAAACCGTTGAGATCCTGAACACCGACGCGGAAGGCCGCCTTGTCCTCTGCGATGCCATGACCTATGTACAAAGGAACTACAAACCCCGCGTCCTCCTGGATGCCGCAACCCTGACCGGGGCCTGCGTGGTTGCCCTGGGCCATCATCCGAGCGGCCTTTTCTCGAATCACGAGGGCCTGGCCCGGGATTTCGAAAAAGCCGCAGAGGACGCGGTGGACCCCGTCTGGCGCATGCCGCTCTGGGAGGATTACCAAGATGCCCTCTCCAGCAACTTCGCCGACTTTGCGAACATCGGCGGACGCGATGCCGGGGCCATCACGGCGGCCTGCTTCCTCTGGCGCTTTGTCAGCGAAGTGCCCTGGATCCATCTTGACATTGCCGGGACGGCCTGGAAAACCGGTGCCCAGAAGGGAGCGACCGGACGACCGGTCCCCTTGTTTTCCCAGTATCTCCTGGACCAGGCCCGTGCGGCCCACTGAATGCCCCGGATAGACCGCTACTATTGGGAAAGCCGCCCGGAAGAGCCGGCTGCGCGAAACCGCTTCGTCTGCCGGCTGGTTGAAAAGGCGGTCCGGCAAGGTTACCGCCTGGTGCTAAAGGTGCGGGATCCGGCCGAGGCCGAAGCATTCGACCAGCTGCTCTGGACCTTCCGGGACCGGAGTTTCATACCCCATGGACGCGACCGGAATCCGCGGACTCCAGTCTGGATCAGCCTGGGCGAGGGGGATCCGGACCGCTATCCCCTCCTGATCCAGCTCGAGCCGGATCATCCCGACCCCCAGTGGGCACGCTACGACCGCATTGCCGAAATCGTGTCTTTGGCCCAAGGCCAGAGCGCGGCCAGCCGGGAGCGGGAAGCGGCCTACCGGCATGCCGGGTTCGAATTTCATGAGCATGACCCAAAACCGGCAGAATAGGCCATTTTTTCGTCGGAGCCCAAACAATGTCACGGACCCCTGAGGACAACCCACCGGTACACCGCTCACGCTCTTTCACCGTCCTCTTCTTCATCGAGATGTGGGAACGGTTCGGCTATTACGGGATGGCCGCACTGCTCGTTCTTTTTCTCGTGCAGCGGATGCACATGGGTGATGCCTCGGCCAACCTCCGTTGGGGGGCCTTTTCCGCCATCGTCTATGCGCTGCCCTGCCTGGGCGGCTGGATCGGGGACTCCGTTCTCGGATCACGGCGCACGATGGTGATCGGTGCGGGAACCCTGCTCGGCGGCTACTTTCTGCTTTCCCTCCCGGTTGCCGGCCTGCTTTATCTGTCGCTGGCCGTGATCGCGGTCGGGAACGGCCTGTTCAAGGCCAATCCCAGCAATCTGATCGGACAGCTCTACCAGGGAGAACCCTCGCAGATTGATAGTGCCTTCACGTTGTACTACCTCGCCGTCAATATCGGTTCGCTGATTTCCATGTTCCTCACGCCCATCATTGCGGCCGTCTATGGATGGCATATGGCCTTCATGCTGTGCTGGATCGGTCTGGCCCTGGGCCTAGCCAACTATGCCGTGATGCGCAAGTCCCTCGGACGGGTGGGATCCACACCGGACAACCGCCCCCTTCACTGGGGGAAGACCGCAATGGTCGGAGCCGGCAGTCTGGCCACCGTGTTCCTCATGGCCTACGTGATCCAGCACACCCTCATTGCGACGGTGCTGGTCGCCATCACGGGACTTGTGGTCATCAGCCTGTTTCTCTACATGATCTTCCGGGGGTCGCTCCGGGAGCGGAACGGGATCATCGTCTGCCTCGTCCTGACACTCGAGACCATCGCTTTCTTTGTTTTCTACCAGCAGATGTCCACTTCGCTCACCCTCTTTGCCCTGCGCAATGTCGAGCATCACTGGATGGGCATTCCGATCCAGCCCGCCCAATTCCAGGTGCTGGACCCGCTCTGGATCGTGATCGCCTCGCCGATCCTGGCCTGGATGTACAACCATTTCGGGCGCCGGGGTTCGGATCCCAGCATTTCGACCAAGTTTGCCCTGGGCATGTACCTGGTCAGCGCTGCTTTTTACGTCTATGCCCTGAGTGGGCATTTTGCGGTCCTGGGCCGGATCTCTGCCGGATGGATGGTGGCGGGTTACGGTCTCCAGTCCCTGGGCGAACTCCTGATCAGCGGACTCGGCCTGGCCATGGTGTCCCGGCTGGTGCCGCAACGGATGCGCGGATTCATGATGGGAGCCTGGTTTCTTGGCGTCGGAGCCTCTGAGTATCTGGGAAGCGCTGTGGCCAACCTGGCCGCCGTGCCTCGAAACCTCCACAATCCGGTCACGACCCTGCCCATCTACGTGCACCTTTTCCTGATGCTCGGGCTTGCGGCATTGATCATCGCCATCCTGTCCAGTGCGCTGGTTCCCCTCCTCAACCGTCTGTCCTCCGCCCATGAACGGACAGGAACCGGACCCTCTGCGGAGTCCGGCCCGCTATTGCCCGGAAACCTGGGACTTCCCGAACAGGGGGCTTCCGGCGGATGAGTCGCTCCCACCCGCCCGGACCGGAATCCGACCCCGAGGCGCCGGAGGGAGAAGGGCCGGGACGGGATCCCCCGATCCTTCCGCTGCCCAAAGCCTATGAGCCTCGTGAGGTGGAACAGCGGCTCTATGCCCAGTGGCTGGAAGGAGATGGATTCCAGCCGACCGGTCAGGGAATCCCCTATTGCATCCTGCTCCCGCCTCCCAACGTGACCGGCACGCTGCACATGGGCCACGCTTTCCAGGACACCCTCATGGATCTCCTGATCCGGCGGGCCCGCATGAACGGAGCCCGTGCGCTCTGGCAGACCGGAACCGATCATGCCGGCATCGCCACGCAGATGGTCGTCGAACGGGAATTGGAAAAGGAGGGATTGAACCGGATGACCCTCGGACGTGCTGCCTTTCTCGAGCGGGTCTGGGCCTGGAAGGAGGCTTCCGGCGGGACGATCCACAACCAGATGAAGCGGCTCGGCTGTTCGGCGGACTGGTCCCGCGAACGGTTCACGCTGGATCCCGCCATGAGCCGGGCCGTGACCGAAGTGTTCATCCGCCTCCATGAAGAGGGCCTGGTGTACCGGGGATTGCGCCTCGTGAACTGGGATCCCCAGCTGGAGACGGCACTCTCCGATCTCGAGGTCCGAGCCGAGGAGGAGGAGGGAACGCTTTGGTACCTCCGCTATCCGGAAACCGGGGGCCAGGCGGCAGTCGTGGTCGCAACCACCCGCCCCGAAACCCTGTTCGGGGACGTGGCCCTGGCGGTGCATCCCGAGGATTCACGCTACCGCGACCTCGTGGGGAAACGGGTCTGGCTGCCGACGGGAGGACGGACGGTTCCCGTGATTGCCGACTCCTTCGTCGATCCGGCTTTCGGAACCGGTTGCGTCAAGATCACGCCGGCGCACGACTTCAACGATTTTGCCGTCTGGGAGCGTCTCCACGAACGAGAGGCGTTGCCGTTGTTTCGCATTCTGGATTCCCGCGGCCGCCTGACCGAGCCGGCCCGGGCGGCCCGCGAAACCGGCTCAGGGGAGCCGCTTCACTGGCTGCCTCCCGGCCTCGACTGGGAAGCACCGGAGTTGGGCCGGGGCCATCTCGTCCCCGAAGCCTACCGGGGACTTGACTGTCTCCAGGCACGCGAGCGGCTGATTCGCGAACTCGAAGCCGCAGGACGCATCGAGAAGTCCGAAGCGCACCGCCTCTTCATCCCCCGCGGCGACCGTTCCGGTGCCCTCATCGAACCGATGCTCACCCGCCAATGGTTTGTCCGGGCCCGGCCACTCGCCGAACCGGCGATCCGCGCCGTAGAAAGCGGGCGGATCCGTTTCGTTCCGGAAAACTGGGCCCAGAACTTTTTCGACTGGATGCACAATATCCAAGACTGGTGCATCAGCCGGCAGCTCTGGTGGGGCCACCGCATCCCGGCCTGGCATGACGATCAGGGACGATGGTATGTCGGCCAGGACGAAGCCGACGTGCGCCGGCGCCACTCGCTGGATCCAAGCCAGCCGCTCCATCAGGATCCGGACGTTCTCGACACCTGGTTTTCCTCCGCGCTCTGGCCCTTTGCCACCTTGGGCTGGCCCGAAGACGATCCCGCCCTGCGGACCTTCTACCCGACCGAGGTTCTGGTCACAGGCTTCGACATCATTTTTTTCTGGGTGGCCCGCATGGTGATGATGGGGCTTCAGGTCATGGGCGAGGTTCCGTTCCGGACCGTCTATGTCCATGCCCTTGTCCGCGATGCCGAAGGACAGAAAATGTCCAAATCCAAGGGCAACGTGCTGGATCCGCTCGACCTGATCGAGGGGATCGACCTCGAAACCCTGGTCCAGAAACGAACCCGGGGGCTCCTGCTTCCGACCCAGGCCCGGAAGATCGAGGCCCAAACCCGCAAGGAATACCCAGAGGGCATTCCGGCCTTCGGGACCGACGCCTTGCGTTTCACCTTCACGGCGCTTGCCGCACCCGGGCGCGACTTGCGTTTTGACCTGAAGCGGGTTGCCGGTTACCGCAATTTCTGCAACAAGCTCTGGAATGCCGGTCGGCTGATCCAGCAGCTGTGCGGACAACCCGTACCCTTCACGCCGGCCACGCAAGCCTGGAACCGCTGGATCCGCTCCCGTCTGGCATCCGTCTGTATCGCGGTTGAGGAGGCACTCGGAAACTATCGTTTCGACGAACTCGCGAACCACCTCTACGAGTTCACCTGGAACGAGTTTTGTGACTGGTATCTCGAGGTGGCAAAGAGCCTGTTGGCTTCCGGATCCGGGGACGAAGCCATCCATCTCGAAACCCGATCCACCCTGGTGGAAACCTACAGCGCGCTCCTGCGCCTGCTGCATCCGGTCGTGCCCTTCATCACCGAAGAATTGTGGGGGAGACTCGCCTGGCTGCACCCGGATGGCCCGGACCGGATCCTGACCGCCTCCACCCCTCCCCCGGTCCTGTCCGATCAGGATGCGGTGCTCGAGCGTGGGATCCGGCAACTGCAGGAACTCGTCATGGCCATCCGCCGCACCCGGTCGGCCTACCGGATCGCGGACGCCAAAAGGCCCAAGGCCGCTTTTGTGATGACGGCAAACGATCCGGCCGAGGTGGCGATCCTCCGGAGCGAAACCGCTTCCATCCGGCTTTTGGCCCGGCTCGAAACCTGCGTGGAAATGCCGGCTGGATCCTCCAAACCCGCGGGATCGGCGACCATCGTGACCCCTCCCGCCACCATCTGGCTCAACCTCGCCGGGCACATCGATCGAGAAGCCGAAAGCACCCGTCTCCGCCAGGAGTTCGAGAATGCCTCACGGCAAAAGGCCCAGGTCCGGTCCCGCCTCGAAAACCCGGGCTTCCGCAACCGGGCTCCCGGATCCCTGATCGAGAGCGAAAAGCTCCGCCTGGCTGCGCTTGAGCTCCACTGCGGAGAGCTGGCCCGCCAGCTGGAAGAGCTGGACCGGCTGGAATAGGAGTCCCGCCCAAAGACCCGTCATCGCAGAGGCGGACCGTTTATAGGCTAGAATTAGAGTCCGCTGGCCAGGCTCGCCTCCCCGCCAACCCGCGAGTTTTCCACTCTCTGTGGGATGGCGAACCGGGTTTCATTTCCCTTTCCGGAGGTTTATCGGTGCGCAAGATCATCCGCTGGTCCCTGCTCATTGTGGTGGGTCTGGGCTTGATAGGCGGTGGCTATGGATACTACGAATACAGCAAATATCATCCGAATACGGAAGACGCGTACCTGGATGCGCACGTGGTCCGTCCGGCTCCGCTTGTTTCGGGCCGGATCGAACGTGTTTTCGTGCACAACCACGAACAGGTCCAGAATGGCGAGCTCCTGTTCCGGATTGACCCCACCCCCTTCCGGATTGCCGTCGCCCGGGCCCGGGCCGAACTGACCCAAGCCATGCGGGATGTCCATGCCGAAGTCGCCGAGGTCAGGGCCGACCAGGCCAACGTGGCCTTTGCCCACGCGATCTATGTCAACGACCGTCTCAATGCGAGGCGGGCCCACAACCTCCTGGGCCAAGGCTACGCCACCACCCAGAACTATGATGATGCGATCGCAGCCTTGAAAAGCGCCCGTGCCCGCCTCCATCTGGCCGAATCCCGGCTGGAGGCGGCCCGCCGAAAACTGGGACACCCAGGACCACACAACCAGCTTGTCGAGATTGCACAGGCCAACCTCAATAACGCCCTCTGGCGGCTCAAGCAGACCCGTGTTTACTCGACCTGTGATGGGGAGAGCGCCAAGGTCAAGCTCCGTTCCGGCAACATGGCACTGGCCGGGCAGGCCCCTTTCGTGATTGTCTGTTCACATTTCTGGTGGGTCAATGCCAACTACAAGGAAACCGACCTGTCACGGATCCGGGTGGGTGATCCGGTCCGGATCCATGTCGACATGTACCCGGGACACCGGTTCCAAGGCCGGGTCATCAGCATCAGTCCCGCAGCAGGGACTGCCTTCTCCCTCCTGCCACCCGAAAATGCGACCGGGAATTGGGTCAAGGTGACCCAGCGCGTCCCGGTTCGCATCGCCGTCCTCGACCCGAGCCCGGCCTACCCGCTGCGGGTGGGCGCCAGTGCCAGCGTGACCATCCAAGTCCAGGACCAGGGTCCCCACACCACCAAGGCTCATGTCTCCCACTGACCTTCCGGTCCCCGAAAACCCCGCTCCCACTTCCCGCTTCCTGATCACGGTGGCCGTCATGATGGCCACCGTGATGCAGGTCATCGATATCACGATCGTCAACGTGGCCCTGCCCAAAATGCAGGGACAGCTTGGTGCCACAAGCGACCAGATCACCTGGGTCCTCACGAGCTATCTCGTCTCCTCGGCCATTCTCATGCCCCTGACCGGGTTCCTGACGGATCGTCTGGGCCAGAGACGCTACTTCCTGATCTCGATTTTCGGTTTTCTGGTCACCTCCGGCCTGTGCGGAATGGCGACGTCGCTGGCCGAGATTGTGGTGTTCCGGCTGTTTCAGGGCATGTTCGGGGCGGCCCTCTCGCCGCTTTCGCAATCGGTTCTGGTGCAGACCTATCCGGTGGAGCAACGAGGCCGGGCGATGGCCATCTGGGGCATCGGCGTCATGGCCGGACCGATCCTGGGGCCCACCGTGGGCGGCTACCTGACCCAGGTCCTGTCCTGGCGGTGGGATTTTTATGTCAACCTGCCGATCGGTATCCTCTGTCTCCTCCTCACGGCCATGGTGGTTCCGGATACCGGACGCCGTCCCCGCCGCATGGATTGGACCGGCCTGGTCACGATCGCTCTTGCCATCGGGGCCCTCCAGATCGTCCTCGACCGTGGCAACACGGACGACTGGTTCGCCTCGAATACCATCCGTCTCCTCACCGTGCTGTCGGGTCTCGGTCTGGTCGGGTTCCTCTGGCATTCCCTGCGAAACCGCGGCCGGCAGACCATTTTCGATCTTCGGCTGTTCCGGGACCAGAACTTTTCGAGTTCCTGTTTCCTCATTGCCGTCATGGGCCTTGGCATGTACGGCACGTTGATCCTGCAACCGGAACTGCTCGAGGGCCTGCTCAACTATCCGGTCCTGACCACGGGTCTCGTCATGGCTCCGCGCGGGCTGGCCAGCATGGCTGGCATGTTCCTGGTCGGGCGCCTGATCCACCGGGTGGATGCGCGTTTCTTGGTTTTTGTGGGCGTGGTGCTGTCGGCCATCGGCACCTTTGCGCTCGACTGGTACAATCTCCACATCAACCTGTTTTGGGTGCTCTGGCCCATCCTGGTCCAGGGGGTAGGGATGGGGATGCTCTTCGTTCCCCTGGCGACCATTGCCTATTCCACCCTCCCCCCCCGGGAATCGGCCGAGGCTGCCGGCATGTACAACCTGCTTCGAACCATCGGTTCCTCCATCGGAATCTCGATCGTCTCGACCCTTTTGACCAATGAAACGCAGGTCAACTGGAATACCCTGGGGGGGCACATCAACCGCTTCAATCCTGCCTTGCAATCCTGGCTCCATCACTCCGGGCTCCTGCGGGTGAACCGGCCATTTGCCGCACTTCTGGATCTCAACCTCGAGCGGCATGCCAGCATGCTGGCATTTCTGGACTGTTTCCGTTTCATCGGCTGGTCGTTTATCGTGATGATCCCCCTCATCCTGATCGTGAAAAAGCCGGCCCGGGCAGGGGCCTCGCCGGTCCATGCGGCCCTGGGAGACTAAGCGGTGTATCAATCCATCCTCTTGGCCTACGATGGCACCCGGGAAAGCCGGCTGGCCCTCCGGGAGGGGGCGGACCTTGCGGCCTGCTGCGGGGCCTGCACCCACCTGCTTGCCATCGTCCACCTCCCGCCATCGGTGCTCGGCGGGGAATCCATGGCTGCGGGCGGTGCGGTGGCAGGCGAAATCAGCCGTTTCCAGGATATCCTGGACGAAGGGATCGCGCGGTTGAAAAACAGGGGCCTGCGTTGCGAGGGCCATCTGGAACAGGGTGACCCGATCGATGTGATCGTGCGCATGGCCGAGGCGGTTCACGCAGACCTTGTGGTCCTGGGATACCACCGAAGGCGAGGTATCGAGAAGTGGTGGCGGTCGCCCACCTCGGCCCAGATCGTGGAACGGCTGTCGACCTCCCTCCTCGTGGCGGTGCGCCATGAGGGAAGCCCGCCGATGGATACGGCCTCCCCCACAGATTTGCCTGATCATCCTGAACCCGGTTGCCCCATGCCCTCCTGAGGATCTCGACTTGCACATACCCCAAATTGTCTTTTTTGTACCCGCCATCCGTCACAACCTGATTGCATTGAGCATCATCACGGCCCTGACCGCTCTCTGGATTGTCTGGCTGGCCCTGCGCGTCATCCGGCTTCGCTGGCGCCTCGGCACCGGCATCGGGGACGGCGGTCATCCGGAACTGGAACGGGCCATCCGGGTTCACGCCAATGCCGTCGAGATCGCACCGCTGACCCTGCTCCTTCTGCTCTTGGCAGGCCTCACGACCGCCCGGCAGCCCGAGATCATCGGACTCGGCATCCTTTTCCTTCTGGGACGCCTGCTGCACGGCTGGGGATTGTCCCGGAGCGCCGGACCGAGCTTGGGCCGGGCCTCCGGGATGATCCTCAATTTCCTCGTGATCGCCGTTCTTTCAGGACAGCTTCTCTCCGTTTTGTTTCACTGATCCTGCGACCCGGCTCAATGGAGCCGGGCGGCACGACAACCCAGACAGTAGGCATAGACGCCCCGCCGGCTCTTCAGGAACCCGAGTTCGGACCGCAATGCCGACCCGGTGCCCGACATCCCGGGCAGAGTGGCCAGGAGGCCCAGCCAGCCGGGCAAAGGCGGGTTCGGGGTTTGTGCCAACGCGGATGTCCCGCCCGGACTCAAACGGGACAGTGACAGGAGGAAACGGACGTAGAGGGGCAATGGTTTTCTGAAAGTGACCACCTGGTAATGGACGAGGTGACTCAGCCGGGCAGCCTCCCGGACGGCATCCGAGAGTCCCCCGAGATCATTGACCAGGCCCAGCCGGATTGCGGTCCGGCCGATCCAGATGTGACCGCGTCCGATCGCATTGACGCGCTTTGGCGTCAAGTGCCTGAAATGGGCCACCTGGTCGATGAAATCCTGGTATCCATGAAGCACCTCGATCCGGAACAGGGTCCGGGCCGTCCGTGACAGGGGCCGCATCGGGTTGAACTGGCCGGAGAGCGGGGTTGTGCCCACGCCATGGACCGAGATGCCGATCTTCGCCAACAGGGGGGCGACATCCGGGAAAATGCCGAAGATGCCGATGGATCCGGTGAGGGTGGTGGGTTCGGCATAGATCCGATCCGCCGCCATGGAAATCCAGTATCCTCCCGATGCCGCCATGTCCCCCATCGAGACCACCACAGGTCGGCCGGTCTTTTCAAAGGCCACGATCGCATGCAGGATCTCGTCCGAGGCAGCCGCGCTGCCACCCGGGCTGTTGACCCGCAGGACCATTGCCTTGACCTGGGGATTGCGCCGGGCCGCACGAATCAGGTTCACGAGGCTCCGGCTGCCGATTTCACCGGGGGGAGCGGACCCACTCACAATGTCCCCATCCGCGTGGATCAGGGCAATCTCCGGCTCGCCCGTGAGATTCGCAGCTTTCGGGTGCAGGGCCAGGTAGGCCATCAATCCCAGATGGTGGAAACCACTGCGACCTGCTCCCGGGGGACCCACCAGGCGTCTCAGGGCCGCATGGATCTCGGGCCGGGTCCGGATGGCGGTCACCAGATGGGCAGCCAGGGCATAACGGGCCAGGCTGCCCCCATTTTTCTGGAGGGCGGGGATGGCCTGGCCGACATAGTCGTCCACTGCATCCGGGGGCAGATCACGCGAGACTGCCACCTCATGCTCGTAGTGCGTCCAGAGACCCGTGAGATAAGCCGTCCACTGTTTGCGCGAGGGGGCTGTCATGTGGTTGCGGAGGAAAGGCTCGACGGCATCCTTGTATTTGCCGACCCGGACCACGTAGATATCGACCCCGATACGCTTGAGCAGCTTGGCCATGTAGGGTTCGTACAGTCCGAAGCCGCTGGGAATCACCCCCCCCTCGGGAGAAACATCGATCTGGGTTGCCACGGAGGCCAGGAGGTACTGGGCCGTGTCATAGCTCCGGCCGACGGCGATCACCGGTTTCCCTTTTTTCTCGAAACGCAAAAGGGCACGACGCACCGAATCGATTTCGGGCATTCCACCGCCAGTAAAACGGTCCGTATCAAGGACGATGGCCCGGATGCGGGGATCCCGTGAGGCAAGCCGGATTCCCCGAAGCACGTCCGCCAGAGTCGTCTCATGTCCGGACGGAAGGTGCTCCAGGCGGGCCATGGCCCGACCCACTGGATTGTGGGATTGTTCGACGAGACGGCCGGTCGGCCCGATCTCCAGGACGAAGCGGGCAGGTTCCGCCACCGGGGTTTTCCGGTGTTGTGCCAGGAGGAACAGGACCAGCGCAAGAAACCCGAAAAACAGCAGGTTGATGATGAGCAGGCGGACTACGTTGATGCCGCGCCCAAACGCTTTCAGGACCTTCCAGGCCCCGGACTCAGATTGACTCATCAGCTTGTCCTCCAAAGGGGGAATGAAAACGGCCGACCCAAAAAACCCTACGGGATCCGGGTCGACTTTGCCTCCCCATGGGATCCCCTCCAGGCCGCTTCGAGGCGACGGATGAACTCTCCACGCCAGCTCCGGTGATCCGGCTTCATGAGGCAGGAGCGGAGCACGCTCGCGGCTGGTTGATCCACCTCGATTTCCGGCTGGGCCGAAAGCAGCCGGTGGGCCGGAGCCTCGAAAAGTGCCAGGTACAACCCTTGGCGACGTGCCTCCTCGAAAATCCCTCGATTGAGCCGGCCCGCTTCACGAACCGACCCGGCCCGCGCGGAAAACACGAGAATATCGAGCTCAGGCGTGTTCAGTATAGTCCATTTCGAATCACGCGCCAGATCGTCCGCAAGATCCCGTGCTGCCCTGCAGCCCTCCCAGAGCTGTTTTGCGAATGTGCCTCCGCGCTCCAGTGGGAAAAGACCCAGGGTGCACCAGAGGGCGGCCGCAGCGGCACCCGGCCGCGAGCACTCGAGGCTGATCTCTCCGAGATGACCGCCCGGTGCCGTGTAGTAAGTGTAGGGGGAATCATGGGCATAGACCCGGGCATCTTCCGGGTTCTGGAACAACACCGCACCCGAACCATAGGGTTGGAGCCCGTGCTTGTGGGGATCGATCACGATCGAATCGCAGGCACCGAGAGCTTCGAAGGCTTTGCGGGTCGGGGCCTCGAACCGTTCCGAGACCAGGGAGAAATAGCCGCCGTAGGCGGCATCGGCGTGCAGGCGAAAGCCATGCCGTTCGCGCCGGCCGAGGATTTCATCGACCGGATCGGTCGCCCCCCAGCCGGTTGTTCCGACCGTCGCCACGACGGTTCCCACCTCATTGCGTTCAAGCACGGCATCCAGGGCCGCCATTTCCATGCGTCCACGGTTGTCGACGGGAATCGGGACAAACGGGACGCCCAACAGTCCCGCCATGCGACGGTGCGTATAGTGCGCTTCCTCGGAGGCCACGATGGCCCGACGGCCGGGTTGGCACTCGCGTGCGACCCAAAGCGCCTCGAGGTTGGCGAGTGTCCCTCCGCTGGTCAGATGGCCCAGGGGATCCGTCCACCCGAAGAGCCGGCCCAGGGAGCGGATGGATGATTGTTCGAGCCGGGAGGTGGCCCGTCCTCCGTCCAGTGCATGATTGTTTGGATTGATGAAAAGGGAGAGGGCCCAGGCCAGGCGAGCCACCGGATGCGGCGGCTTGAGCATCTGGCCGGCGTAGAGGGGATGAAAATAGGGGTCGTTGTCGACCAGTTGCCCGGCCAGTTCCACAAGCATCCGTCGCACGGAGCCCACGTCCCAGTCCACATCAAAAGGAGGGACCTCAAATGAGTTCTCGAGCAGACGGGTGGCCTCGCCCAGGATCGCAATCTCCTCGATCCAGCGCAGACCGGAAGCCGGCCGGGACTCCTCGCCTTCCTGGACCCCGGGATTGGGGCTGGCATCCGGCTCGGCCGGATCAATCCGGCGATCTTGCATGAGATTTCAGGTTTATTTTTATCTTTAACTTTCTTATTTTATTATAAATAATTGCCTTTTCAGTCGGCCGGGAGGTGGCATTGAACAAGGCCTGGTACTGATCCAGTGCGTCTTGGATCAATCCCGCCCGAGCGAGTGCCTGGGCTGCCTTGAAACGGGCACTTTGCGCCCATGGATCCATGTTGAACGGGTTCTTCCGGATGGCCGACAACAAGGCATCTCGAGCGGCTTTCCGCCAGTGACCCAAACGACCTTCTGCGTCGGCCATCCAGTACAGCAGTTCACGCTTAGGCTTGGATCCGTGGCTCGATCGGTACAGTGCGCGCAGGAGGGACAAGGCAGCCGCATTGTGGTCCAGGCGCTCGAGATGAAAGGCCTGGGCAAGCCACCTCCGACCTGTCGGACAGGGATCGCACCGTCCGGTCAGACGCTCGAGAAAGCGCAGGGCCCGTTTCTCCTGGCCTCCGTAGAGTTCGGTCCGGAACCGGATGAGCGGCCATTGGCCGGCTTTCATGCCCCGTGGTGGCCGGTTGAGGCCATGGATCAGGCGGGCGGCGAGCCGGTAATGGCCAACCGCCAAAACTGGTGGCAAGAGGCGACGACGCAGCCTTGCCGGCAGATGGCCAGGATGGGGATAGACCGACGGATCCAGGAATAAAAACAGGAGCAGGTCCTCTCCCTCCGGCCGGTCGTTGGCGAGGAGGGCCAGCCGGTCCGCTGCCTGGTCGCGGTCGGCTGTCCGGAAGGAGCCGCGGATCACGGCACAAAGAACCGCCCAAGCCGAATCCAGGTGTCCCTGTGCCTGCTCCTGCAATGCCAGTCCGAACCAGGGGCCCGCGAGACCCTGGACGAGTCCGGCCTGGTTGCCAAGCGCGTTCCCCCGTCCGAGCAGGGTTTGCCAGAGGTCTGCCGAGAAACGGTTGGAGAGACGGACCCGGGATTGCGGCTGGTTCGCCAGAGCCACCATCCGGATCAGGATCTGCAGGGCGGCCGCATAATGTCCCTGCGACTGCTCGGCCTCCCAGGCAATCTGGTCGGCCTTGACCTCGAGCGCGGGCGGAAGAGGGCCCCGGCCCAGATGGAGGGCTTTTGCGGCCACGGATCGGGGCGTTTCGAGCCCGGATTCGAGAAGGGCCCTGAGTGCGAGGATCCGTGCTTTGGGTGCCGGATCCGATTGGAGCATCTGGAGCGCGGCTTGCGCCTTGCCACTCTCGATGAGGAGACGGGCTTCCTGGACGAAGAGCCGGGCCGAATGACCGGGATAGTCATCCCGATACAGCTGGAGCGCCGTTTCCGCATCCCCAAGATCACCCCCGTCCACGTAACTGTCGATCAAAAGGCGCCGGGCTCGCCGCAGGCGTCCGTTCGCCGGGATCGGGTGGCCCAGCCAGATCCAGGAACGGATCCGGGCACGGGCACTGCGAAAATCACCGAGCGCGATCAGGGCACGGGCTTCCTCAAGCTGCGCCCAGTCCACAAACTCGGTGGGAAGCCCGTCCGGCAGGCGGTTCACGAATCCCACGAGATCGGCCCATTGTCGGGTTTTGGCCTCAAGCCGGATCCGCTCCCGCGCCCACCGGGTCCAGCGCGGATCCTCAACGTCGTGAGGAGATTCGCGGCGGAGCCATGCCAAAGCCAGCTCGGGGGCCCCTCCCCGCTCGATCAATCGGATGGTCGCAAGGCGTGAGGCGTGGGCTCGGGTCGGCGGTATCGCGCCCCTGGCCCAATGGGCAGAAGCCACAAAAAATGCGAGGAAAAGGGCCGCCAAAACCTTCGCGCCGGGAGCTTCCGGACGGAGCAGGGTCCGGGGCAGACGCCAAGGCTCGGGGTGGATCCCGCCGGTTGGGGGAAGGAAGGAGAAACCCAGGCTAGACGTCTTCCCGGATCCGGGCCGCCTTGCCACTCAAGCCCCGCAGGTAGTACAGCTTGGCAGAACGAACCCGTCCCCGGCGCTTGAGCTGGATTTCGGCAATCTGCGGACTGAAAAGCGGGAACACCCGTTCCACTCCTTCTCCATGCGAGATCTTCCGGACCGTGAAGGAGGAATGGATCCCCCTGTTCTTTCGGGCAATGACCACTCCCTCAAAGGCCTGGAGACGCTCCCGGTCACCTTCCTTGACGCGCACCTGCACCACCACGGTATCGCCGGGAGAGAAAGCCGGAAACTCGGGACGTGTCTCCTGGCCTTCGATTTCCGCAATGATTTTGTTCATGTCAAAAAAACCTCTGCTGACCGTCAATTGTGCCAGATCGG
>JAKATI010000098.1 GCA_021828045.1 Pseudomonadota bacterium
CCCTGCCCGACGGCGCCGCCCGGGGAACCCGATCTGATAGGATCAGGGCCATGATCGAGATCACGGCCCTCCCGGCCTTCCGGGACAACTATATCTGGTTCTTGGCCAGGGGTCCGGAGGCCGTCGTGATCGATCCGGGAGAGGCGGAACCGGTCCGCCGTCATCTCGCACACGGGCATTCCCACCTCAAGGCCATTCTGCTCACCCACCACCATGGGGATCATACCGGGGGCGTCGAGGAACTGCTAGCCTCCCTCCCCGGTCCGCGCCCCGCGGTCTATGGTCCCGATGGGGTCCACCCCGACCCCGGCCTCCGGCGGGTCGGGGAAGGGGATTCGATCCGGCTCTGGCCGGAGTTCGAACTCACGGTACTTGCCGTGCCCGGCCATACCCTCGACCACCTGGCCTATTGCGGCCCGGATCTCCTCTTTCCGGGCGATACCCTCTTCAGCGCGGGATGCGGACGGCTCTTCGAGGGCACGGCCGGCCAACTCTTCGATTCGGTCGAGCGGCTGGGGCGCCTGCCGGGGACCACCCGGGTCTATCCGGCCCATGAATACACCCTCGCCAACCTCGCTTTTGCATCAGGGCTTGAACCCGGTAACGCCTTGATTGCACAATATGCAAGCCTGGCCACAAGCGCACGAATGAATCAGCAACCGACCCTGCCGACCTCGATCCAACGGGAGCACGACGTGAATCCCTTCCTGAGGACACGCGAGGCGGGGATACACAGAGCGGCCGAGCGACACGCCGGACGGGTCCTCGACGGACCGCTCGCGGTTTTCACGGTCCTCCGAAAGTGGAAGGATAGCTTCACCATGAACCAGCCCACCGCATGAAGCGCCGTCTTCTCCTCGTCCTCACCATCCTCGGCCTGGCCCTTGATGGGTGCGCGCTCATGCCCGGCCTCTCCTCCTCCCAAAACCATCCGCCGGTGGTCCACCGGCTCACCGCCCCGGTCTCGCATAGCCTCTCGGGACTGCCGCCCGGAGAACCGCCCCCTCCCGATTATCGCTCGGGGCAACCCCCCCTCGTTCACTGGAAGGATCTCGTCTTCAAGCCACGCCCGGGAATCCAGAACCTCTGGCAGGTCATCCGCAGCGGCTTCCGTTTGCCAGATCTCATGAATGAGCGGGTCCGGGTCGAGCTCAACTGGTATGCCCATCATCCGGGCTACATGGAACGGACCGCCAACCGGGCCCAGCCCTATCTCTACTACATCCTGAAAGCCGTCCAGAAACGGCACCTGCCGACCGAGATCGCCCTGCTGCCGATCGTCGAGAGCGCCTTCGACCCCTACGCGGATTCGTGGGCCCATGCCGCGGGTCTCTGGCAGTTCATCCCGAGCACGGCCCGGAACTTCGGGATCCGCATCAATTGGTGGTTCGACGGCCGCCGGGATCTCGTCGAGTCGACCCGGTCCGCCCTGGATTTCCTCTCCGAGCTGCATGCCCAGTTTGGCAGCTGGCTTCTGGCACTCGCCGCCTACAACTCGGGGGCGGTCACGGTCGAAAACGCCATCCAGGAAAACCAGCGGCTGGGACGGCCCACCGATTTCTGGGACCTCAACCTGCCCCGTGCGACCGAGGCCTACGTCCCGCGCCTGCTCGCAGTCCGGGACATCATTGCCCATCCTCACCGCTACGGCGTCCATCTGCCCAAGATCCCCGATCTGCCCTACCTCAGCGTGGTCAAGCTCAAGGGACAGATCGACCTGGGCCTGGCAGCCCGCCTGCTCGGCATGAGCCTGCACAAGCTCTACCTGCTCAACCCGGGCTTCAACCGCTGGGCCACGGACCCCATGGGCCCCAACCGCCTGCTCGTGCCACGCAACCGCCTGGCCCGTTTCCTGGCCGGCCTGCACAAGCTCGGCACCCGGCAGCTCGTGGCCTGGGTGCCCTACCGGGTGGAACCCGGAAACACCCTGTCCGGGCTCGCCATGCAGTTTGGAACGACGATCCACCAGTTGGAGGTCAAGAATCGGCTCTTCTCCGACGTGATCGTGGCCGGGCGACGCATTCTCGTGCCGTCCTCGATGAACCACCTCTCCCAGTACGTTCCCTTCGGCGCACCGACGGAACAGGCAGCCTCCGTGGCCATGGTTCCCTGGAGCGGAAGCGAATACACGGTTCAGCCGGGCGATTCGCTGTGGACGATCGCCCAGCGCCACAACGTCTCGGTCGCAGATCTCGTGCGCTGGAACCACCTCAATCCCGGAGGCTGGCTCCGTCCCGGCGAGCGCCTGGTCCTTGGGCAGGGCGCGGCACCGGAACCGGCCGACATCCCCGCGGGCGGATACTACACGGTGGAGCCCGGTGACTCGCTCTGGACGATTGCCAACCGCTTCGGTGTGCCGATGGCTTCCATCGCGCGCTGGAACGACTTGGGTTCCGGCTCGATCCTGCAGCCCGGGGAACGTCTCCGACTCAACGGGGTCGCCCCGGCACCTGAGACCGGTATCGTGAGCCGTGCCGTGACCTACACGGTCCGGCCGGGCGATTCGCTGTGGACGATCGCCCGGCGCTACAACGTCCCGGTCACCTCTCTGGCCCGATGGAACCATCTGGCTCCGGGAGGTTTCCTGCATCCCGGCGAGCGCCTCGTCCTCGAATCCAGCGCGGACCCGGCTCCAGTGCCCTCGCAGGACGACGCCCTGGTGCGCCGGGTCACGTATGTCGTGCGGCCCGGCGATTCCCTGTCCCAGATCTCCCAACGCTTCAATGTCACGACCGCAGAGCTCAGCAGCTGGAACCACGTCTCACCCGGCCAGTTCATCTATCCCGGTGAACAACTCACGGTCTATGTCCAACAGCAGTCCGCCGGAGCGGGCGGCTAGCCGGTTCCCCGAACGGAGAGGCCGCATGGGATTCCTGGAAGGCAAGCGGGCCCTCATCGTGGGGGTCGCGAGCGAGCGCTCCCTGGCCTGGGGGATTGCCCGGGCCATGCACCGCGAGGGGGCTGAGCTGTCCTTCTCCTACCAGGGGGAGCGGCTGGAGGAGCGGGTCCGGGAGCTGGCGAAGCGGGTCGGCTCCAACCACGTTTACCCTTGTGATGTCGCCGATGACGGGGCGATCGATGCCCTGTTCTCCAAGCTCGGGGAGGCTTGGGACGGACTCGACATCCTGGTCCACGCCGTGGCCTATGCCCCGCGCGAGGCCCTGGAGGGGAGTTATCTGGACAGCGTGAACCGGGACAGTTTCCGGATCGCCCACGACATCAGCGCCTACAGTTTTGCGGCCCAGGCAAGCGGGCACGGCCCCTTCTCAAGGGGCGTGCCGGGGCACTGCTCACGCTGAGCTACCTGGGCGCGGTCCAGGCCATTCCGAACTACAACGTCATGGGTCCCGCCAAGGCGAGTCTCGAGGCCAACGTGCGTTTCATGGCTCTCGATCTCGGACGGGAGGGACACCGCGTGAATGCGCTCTCGCCCGGACCGGTCAAGACGCTCGCAGCCAGCGGGGTCTCCGGATTCCGCAAGATGCTGGCCGAGGTCCAGGGCCGGGCACCCCTCAAGCGCAACGTGAGTCTCGAGGAAGTGGGCAATGCCGGTGCCTTCCTGTGCTCGGATCTCGCGAGCGGCATAACCGGAACCGTACTCTACGTCGATTGCGGCTACCACATTGTCGGGATGCCGCCTCTGGCCGAAGGGGAATCCTAACCCCAGGTTCCTCGGTTCAACCACCCGCTCCATCCGGTGGTCCTCCGGTTCCGTTCGCCCGGAGGTCGCCCTGCGAGCCTCGACACCCAGAGGATGCCTCGCGGGCCGCCGGCCCGTCCTCACCGTCTCTCCCTCCCTACCACCTTCCGTACCCGTACCGGGCTTCGCATCTCTTTGCCTGCTCAGCCCCCTGTGCCATCTCTCTCCGTTTCTGGTTCATCG
>JAKATI010000099.1 GCA_021828045.1 Pseudomonadota bacterium
GTTTGCACGCGTAATCGTATTGGTCCCTGGAAACCGTGATGCCGTGCACGCTCACGCCGAAGCGGTCGGCCGCATAGCGGGCGAGTCCGCCGAAACCGCAACCGATGTCGAGGAGGTGGAGCCCGGGCCTGAGATCAAGCTTCTGGCAGATGAGGTCGCATTTGGCTTCCTGGGCCTCCTCCAGGTTCCCGGCCGTTTTCCAGTACCCGCAGCTGTAGAGGAGGCGGGAGTCCAGCATGGCCTCGAAAAGCGCCAGGCTGCGGTCGTAATGACGCCGTCCGACCACGAATGACCGTCTTGGGGATTGCCGGTTGAGGAGTCGGCCTGCCAGCATCCGGAGGGTCTCTGGGAGACGGCCTTGGGTCTCATCGAGGTCGTGGCGGAGAAGCTTTTCCAGGCAGCCTTCGAGCGCCTGGCTGTCCCAACCCCCCGCCATGTAGGACTCGCCGAAACCGAGTGTTCCCCGGAGTGCGATCTGGCGAAAGAATGATGGATCGTAAACGGTGATGCCGTCTGGCTCGGGGCCGTTCAGTCGCACCCCGGCATCGGCCAGGCGACGCTCGATCCGCCGTGCCCAGAAGCCCCGGACGGGGACAGGCGGGGGCGAGGGGCGAGGGGCCTCTTCCATCAGGAAGGGTTCAGTCCGGGGCCTCTTGGGGGATCCAGGAGGCCAAAGCCGACCTCAGGGGTTCGAGTTCCTCGCGGTAGCGTTTCCAGGCCCCGACGGAATCCTCGTGGATGGGGGAGCGGACCTGGACGGCGCTCGCGGTGCGGGGCAGATAGGTCCGGGTACCCGTTTCCAGGCAGGCGGCATCAAAAGGCAGGTTGAGGAAGTCCAACAGTGTGCGCAAGGCCGCTTCCGGGTCGGCCACGAGCGCCTCGTAGGACATCTCATGGAGGATCTCTCCCGTGACCGCCTGCCAGTGGGTCATGAGCCGCCGGTAGGCGATGTAGTAACGCCCGAATTCGGCAAGATCGTAGGTATAGGGGTGACCGTAGGTGAAGAGCTGACGGTAGGCCGAAAGCGCCTGATCGAGAGGGTGTCTTTGGAGATGGATGACCCGGGCCTCCGGGAAGGCCATCCGGATCAGTCCCACAAACTGGAAATTGCCGAGAAACTTGTCCGTGAAGACCGCCCCGGGCACCTCTCCCCGGCTGCCTCGCACGGAATCGAAGTAGCGATGGGCAAGGGTCCGGAGGTCGTTTTCCGCACCGCCCGGGGTCAGCGCGGAGGGAAAGCCGGGGAGGCGTCCCCAGGACAGGCTGAGGTCGGTTGCGAGACGCGAAAGGGCGAGGATCTCGCCCGCGGGTGTGATCCCGGGATGCCCGGCGAGCAGATGCTCAAGGAGCGTCGAACCCGAGCGGGGCAGTCCCACGATGAAAACCGGGCGCGACGGAAGGTCATCCTGGTGAAGGCGGTAGCGCTCGATAAAGTCCCGCGTGAAGAGAGCGGCAATCCGTTCGAGGCGCTCCTCTTCCCGGCCGATGTCGAACTGGAAGAGCTCGCGGCGTCGTTGGGAAGCCTTGGTGAGGCGGGAGAAGGCAGGCCCATACCGCCCGAGGTCATGGTCCGCTTTGGCAAGAGCATAGTCGAGGTCAATCTGGACGATCCCGGGTACCCGCATCCATTCGGGCTTGGTCTGACGCTCCTCGAAAAGTCGGAGACGAGGATCACTCTCGCTCTCGAAGGTCCGGAGCGAGGCGAGGCCGAAGGCTCCCATCTGTTCCGGATGGGCTTCAAGGAGTCGGAGGAGCCGCGCTTCGGCCTCTTCGAGCCGTCCCAGGGTCCGGTCCAGAAGCGCGAGACCGGTTTCCGCCTCGGGGTGACCCGGTGCCATCGCGAGGACCGCCTCGAGCGACTTGCGGCCCTCCGTGACCCGGCCGAGATCGATTTCGCAGACCCCAAGGCCGATCCGCGCCTCGACCGAATCCGGATCGATGGCGAGCGCAGTCGTGAAGCTGTCCAGGGCGTGGGCCGAATCGCCCAGACTCTTTCTGACCGCTCCAAGATCGATCCAGGGATTGGGATCGTCCGGTGCGAGCTCCGCCGCCTGGGCGAACGCGGCCTCAGCCAGTTCCAGACGAAGCTGCGCCCAGTGGGATTTCCCGATCGCCTGAAGGATTGCCGACCGGGCCTTCCGGTCCGGTGCGCGGCCCAGGGCACGCTCGAAGCGGCCGATGGCCTCCTCGGTGAGCCCCCTGCGGGAAGCCGTGAGGCCGGCCAGGTAGAGGACTTCGAAATCAGCGGGATATCGCGCGAGGAGGTCCTGGACCACGGTCTCTGCCGCCGTGTAGTCGGAGGCCTCGAGATACGTCCTCAGATTTTCGAGGTCCCCGCTCGGAGGGAGGGGACTTCGACGGGTATTCATGGGGATGCTGGGGTCGCCCCGTAGCGGTCACGGGCACGTGCCATCTCGTCCTTGAGATAGACCACCGCTTCGGGACCGATCCGGAAGGAGGGGTTTTGGTTGGGATTGATGACGATGCCGGCCTGGTGCGGGACCGCGAGGACCGCGAAGGGGCCTTCGACCGGGATCACGTGGGGGGCCCCGCCGTGATCCTTGAGAAACTGTCCGGCCCGTTCGGGTGAGGAAAAAACGGCAAGCATGGCCTGATCCTGGTTGGGTCCGTCCGAGACCAGGGACAACTGTGCGCTCTTGATTGCCTCAGGGTCGCTTCCCGGATCGCGGTCGGCAAGCACCCAGACCCGGGCCTTCACGAAGGCGACGAGCGCGGCTCCCCGTGACTCGGCCTCCTCGCCGACCTGTCCCAGGGCGGTTTCCAGTGCGTGCGGATCGGAATCATTCACAGCCGGTGACCGTCACGGGAAGGAGGGCTCGATTATACCGGCCCCGCCGGGGGATTGTCCCCGGGAGGGTCCTCGAGCGGATGTTCGATGGCGAGGGCTTCTTCGAGAGGGCCCAGGTGGGAGGCAAACCGCTTCCAGCGGCCGATCGAACCGGTGCGGATGGGTTGGCGTGCCTGGTAGAGACTGGCGGTCCGGATCCGGTGGGTGGCGCGTTCGGGATGGAGGCATTCCTCGTGCCAGGGGAGCTCCGCGAAACGGAGAATCTGCTCCAGGACCTCCTTCGGCTTTTCCACCAGTTCCTCGTAGCGGATCTCGAGCAGGCGGGAAGGGGGCAGGAAGCTGCGCCACCCCTCCATCAGGGCCTCGTACATGCGGTAGTAATGGCCGAGGTGGGTCAGATTCGAGGAAAACTTTTGGCTGCTGCGGAACAGGGTCGTGTAACAGGAGACACAGGTATCGCGCGGATCGCGCCGGATGTGGAGGAAACGGGCGTCGGGATACAGTGCAGCCAGCCAGCCCATGTTCATGAAGTTGCTGGGCATCTTGTCCGTGAGGACGCTTCGGCCTGCGCCCCGTTCCGCGTAGAGCCGGTCCACCTCGGCGCGGAGGTTGCGCCAAGCGGCGGGCTTGAGCGGGTTGAACGCGTAGGGCAACAGGCCGAGATCGGCGATGTCAAGACCGCGTCGCATGCTGTTCTGGAGGGCGATCATCTCGCCTGTGGTCGTGACCGACGGGTGGGCAGAGAGCATCTGCTCGACCAGGGTCGTGCCGGAACGCGGCATACCCACGATGTAGAACGGCCGGATCGGACCGGGTTCCCGGATGCTGTTTCGCTCGAGGAAGGTCGCATCCGTGGCATTGCGGAGCAGGCGGAGATACTGGCGCTGCACGCGTTCCGAATAGTCCTTGTCGACCGGCTTGAGCGATTGTCCCTCCACATAGGCTGACCAAGCGGCATCGTAGTCCCCCAAGTCTTCCAGTATCTTGCCCCAGGCGAAAAAGACCTGATGGGCCATGGGATGATGGAGTTCCGCCCGGGCTTGGGACAGGA
>JAKATI010000100.1 GCA_021828045.1 Pseudomonadota bacterium
GTCTTTCGTTCTGGCGTTCGGGATGTCGCCCGGCAAGGGTCCTTGAGCTGTCACGGAAACCCTTTTTGTTGAGTCCTGATCCAACGTTCATCCGGCTGGTGCGGCCCAGGGAGGGGGGCGGCTCCCCTTCCTGGCCCGGTGTCGCTCCAGTTCTTGAGCGGGTTTATCGTGCGCGAGGGGTCTCGGATCCCGGCGAACTTGACCTGTCCTTGCAGGGTTTGTCGGACCCGGTGACCCTGCCCGGCCTCTCCGAAGCCGTCTCCACCTTGATGGCGCATCGGGCCGCCCCCATCCTGGTCGTCGGGGACTACGATACCGACGGGGCGAGTGCAACCGCACTGGCGGTGCTGGGGCTTCGAGCGTTGGGCTGGGACCGGGTCCACTATCGTGTCCCCAACCGATTCCGGCACGGTTATGGTCTCACCCCCGCACTGGTCCGCGAGATCCTGGAGGATCCGCCGGCCCTCTTGTTGACGGTTGACCAGGGAACCACCAGCATCGAGGGAATTGAACAGGCGCGTGCGGCCGGTTTGTCCGTGGTGGTGACGGATCATCATCTGGCGGGCGCCCGATTGCCACCGGCATCGGCCATCGTGAATCCCAATCTCCCCGGATCGCGTTTCCCCTCCCGCGGACTTTCGGGAGTGGGGGTGCTTTTCTACCTCCTGATTGCCCTGCGGAGCGCGTTGCGGGAACGGCAGGCATTGCCCGATGAAAAACCGAATCTGGCACAGTGGCTGGATCTGGTTGCGCTCGGCACCATGGCAGACTTGGTTCCCCTGGACCGGAACAACCGGATCCTGATTGCACAGGGACTGAGGCGGATCCGGGTGGGTGAGTGCCGGCCCGGCCTGAGGGCACTGCTCGCGGTTTCCCGCCGCGAGATGGAACGGGTGACGGAGGAGGATCTGGCTTTCGGTCTGGCGCCACGCCTCAATGCGGCGGGACGCCTGGACGAGATGGGTTTGGGGGTCGAGTGTCTCCTGACCGAGGATTCGGCCCGGGCCCTGGAGATGGCCCGTCGGCTGGATGGCATCAATCAGCAACGGCGCGAACTCCAGGGTGTCACGGAGGAGGAAGCAGCCGGGGTTCTCCGGGACGGGGAGGAGGGAGATCCCGATCAACTCGCCTGTGTTCTCTACGAACCAGACTGGCATCTCGGCATCCTGGGCTTGGTCGCCTCGCGTTTCAAGGAACGGGTTCATCGTCCCGTTTTTGCCCTGGCCCTTGGCGAAGACGGCCGGATACGGGGTTCGGCGCGTTCGATCCCAGGAATCCATATCCGCGATCTTCTGGTCGAGATGGATGTCCGCAAGCCGGGTCTCTTTGACCAGTTCGGCGGACATGCGATGGCGGCCGGACTGACCTTGTCCCGCGGGGCGGGCATCGAGGACTTTAAGCGCCACTTGCAGCTTGTGCTCGAGCCCTACCGTGCGCTCTGCCTGGGAGACCGGGAGATCCGAACGGACGGTGAGCTTGCCGCAGGTGATCTCAGCCGGGAGACAGCCGGATTGCTGGAGGGCGGAGGACCGTGGGGCAGCGCTTTTCCGAGACCCCTGTTCGATGGCCGATTCGTCCTCGAACAGGTCGACCGGCTGACGGAACGCCATTTCCGAGTCCGGCTCCGGGAGTTGCGCGGGGGTGGGGTTTTTGCGGCCGTCGGGTTCCCGCCCATCCCGGAACGACTTGAGCCGGGCACGATCAGCCATTATCTCTTTTACCCGACGATCAACCGGTTTCGGGGAACCGAGGCGCTTGAGCTCCGGATCGTGTCCCAGTTCGATCCGGACCGGGTGAAACTCGTTGAACGTGATAAATTCTAAATCCTGAATTTCCCTCGGGGAGGGGACCGTGTGTCCGGATTCACTCGAATCATCCAGCCTGAAAGCGCGCCTGCGGGCGATCGAGCCCCGTCTCGAGACCCTTCGGAGGTCCCTTTGACTACGACCAGTCGAAGGCGCGTCTGGAAGAAATTGGACGGCTCATGGAAGCGCCCGACTTGTGGAACCGGAGGGAACAGGCTCTGGAGCTGGGCCGTGAGCGGTCGCGCCTTGAGGCCCGGGTCCAACCTTTTGATGAAATTGAGGGACAGTTCAGGGATCTTTCGGAACTCTGGGACCTGATGCAGGACGCAGAACCGGATCCTGTGCTCCTGGAGTCCTGGGTGGGTGATCTGGGCGGGCTGGAGGAACGGATCCGGTCCTTCGAGTTCCAGCGCATGTTTTCCGGGGAAATGGATGAGTCCAACGCGTTTCTGGACATTCAGGCCGGGGCTGGCGGGACGGAGGCACAGGACTGGGCCCAAATGCTCCTTCGCATGTACCTCCGGTGGGCGGATCGGCATGACTTCCGGACGGAGGTGGTCGAGGAAACCGCCGGCGATGTGGCGGGAATCAAGGGGGCGACGGTCCACGTCATGGGCCGTTACGCCTACGGCTGGCTGCGGACCGAGACGGGCGTCCATCGCCTTGTCCGCAAATCCCCGTTCGATTCCGGAAACCGGCGCCACACTTCTTTTGCCGGCGTTTTTGTGTCACCAGAAGTCGATGACTCGATCGAGATCGACATTAATCCGGCCGATCTCGAGGTGGATACGTTCCGTGCCAGTGGAGCGGGGGGGCAGCACGTGAACCGCACCGAGTCTGCAATCCGGATCACCCACCGTCCGACGGGGATCGTGGTCACCTGCCAGAGCGATCGTTCCCAGCACAAGAATCGGGCCACGGCCATGAAGCGATTGCGGGCGCGGCTGTACGAACTGGCCCTGCAGGAAAAACAGGAGACGCTACGGGCCATTGAGTCGGGCAAGAGTGACATCAACTTCGGAAGCCAGATCCGCTCGTATGTCCTGGACCAGTCCCGCATCAAGGACCTGAGAACCGGGGTTGAAGTGGCGACACCGCAAAGCGTGCTGGACGGTGACCTTGATCCATTTCTGATTGCCAGCTTGCAACAAGGGGGATCTGCATGAAGCCGCCAACCCACCCGGACGAGGAGGAAAACCGGCTCATCGCCCAGCGACGGGAGAAGCTCTCCGATTCCCGCAGGGCAGGATTCGACTATCCCAACCATTTTGTCCGCAATGCGCACGCAGGAGAGCTGGCAGCCCTTTATGGGGACTGGAGTCCCGAAAGACTCGAGGAACACCCGATCCGGGTGGCGGTGGCCGGGCGTCTCATGGCCCGCCGTCTCATGGGACGCGCCGCTTTCGCCGACCTTCGGGATTTTTCCGGAAGGATCCAGATCTACGGCCGGAACGGTGGAGAAGCCGGGGGGGGGCAAAATCCCCTCGAGGGCCTTGATATCGGCGACTTGGTCGGGATCACCGGCTCGTTGATGAAAACCCGGACCGGTGAACTCACGATCCAGGCCGATACCGCGACCCTCCTGGCCAAGAACCTGAGACCCCTTCCTGAAAAGTATCACGGCTTGGTGGATCCGGAACAGCGATACCGGCGCCGGTACGTGGACCTGATCATGAACGAGGACACCCGTCGGGTTTTCCAGCAAAGAAGCCAGATCGTCACCCACCTCCGGCGCTACCTGGACAGCTTGGGATTCCTCGAGGTCGAGACCCCGATGATGCATCTCCTGCCGGGCGGGGCGTTGGCTCGTCCATTTGTGACGCATCACGAGGCTTTGGATCTGGATCTCTTTCTCCGGGTTGCGCCGGAGTTGTACCTCAAACGGCTCATCGTCGGGGGCTTTGAACGGGTCTACGAGATCAACCGCAATTTCCGCAATGAGGGAGTTTCCACCCGGCACAATCCCGAGTTCACGATGCTGGAACTCTATCAGGCCTATGCCAATGCCCACGAGATGATGAGTC
>JAKATI010000101.1 GCA_021828045.1 Pseudomonadota bacterium
AGTCACTGCCTTGTGCCGAAAGGAACAGCTCCGCGCGACGGAGATTCGTCGTAAACAGGGCCGACGACAATCCTTGGGGAACACCGTTATGGAGACGGATGGCTTCCTCGAAGTGGCGATAGGTCAGGACATAGAGAATGGGAGCGAAGGTTTCCTGTTGGACGAGAGGCCACTCCGGAGAGGCCCGCACCAGGGTGGGTTCGACAAAATGTCCACAGCCTTCAACCCGCCTACCTCCAAACAAGATGGATGCACCCAGACCTTTCAATTCCTGGATGGCCTCCAGATACCGGTCTACAGCCCGGGCATCGATCAGGGGGCCCATCAGGGTCGCCGGATCCAGCGGATTTCCGATTCGTACTTGGCGATACGCCGCAACCAGCCGATCGAGCAGGGAAGGGGCGATCTCCTCCGCAACGATCAGCCGCCGCGTGGTCGTGCAACGTTGGCCGGCGGTGCCGACCGCTCCAAAGACGATCGAGGGGACCGCGAGATCGAGGTCAGCCGTTTCATCCACCACCACGGCATTGTTTCCTCCGAGCTCGAGCAGTGACCGTTCGAGTCGGGCAGCTCGGATTTCGGAAACCTTGCGGCCGACAGCCGTCGAACCGGTAAAGGACAAGAGTCCGAGACGCGCGTCCTGGTAAAACATGTCGGCCAGCCGGTTGTCCTGGTCAATGATCAGGCTGGAAAACTGGGGAAATTGGTTTTGCGCCAGGACTTCGCTCACGATCTTCTGCACGGCAATCGCCGAAAGCATGGCTTTCGGAGAGGGTTTCCAGATCACGGTATTGCCACAAATGGCCGCAAGGAATGCATTCCAGGAATAGACCGCGACCGGGAAATTGAATGCGGTAACGATCCCCACGATGCCCAGGGGGTGCCACTGCTCCAGCATGCGATGTTGGGGACGCTCGGAGACCATGGTTCTGCCGTAGAGCATGCGTGACTGCCCGAGCGCGAAGTCCGCCATGTCGATCATTTCCTGGACTTCTCCGTTCCCCTCGGCCTTGATCTTGCCGACTTCGATGCTGATCAGGCTCCCCAAGGCTTCCTTGCGGGTGCGGAGGGCTTCTCCGATCAGGCGGATCGCCTCCCCCCGGCGGGGGGCTGGGATGGATCGCCAGGCTTCCCCTGTCATCTGGCTTTCCTTGAGGACACGTTCATAGTCCTTGAGATCGGTGGGTCGGACCCGTGCAATGATCTCGCCCGTGGAAGGATTATGGACCGGCAGGGTCGTGGAAGCAGAGCCGGGCAACCATCCGCTTCTGTTTGCGAAGGTACCGGTCAGTGACGGTTCCGAGGAGAGATCAAGCTCGGAGAAAACCTGTTGGATGAGTGGATCCATGGAGGTTCCTTGGTGGGGTATCGGGCCAAAGGTTTCAGCCCTGCAGGATGGATTTCCGGTCCGGGCGGTAGTAGGCACCAAACCGGTTGTTCAAGAACTCTTGCAGCGAAAAATGTTCCTGGAGAACGAGCCCCCGGCGGTTCAAGGAAAACACCAGGTCAATGACAGCGCAAATGCCGGCCGCAGTCGTGATCTGAATCGCGGACCAGAGCTGTTCGCCCACGCGATCCGGATAGACTGAGTTCACATAGGTTTCCTCGTAGAAAGCGTGTCCACGGTAACCTGTGACATTGACGTAGATGAGAACCACGTCCTGCTCGGTTCTCGGGATGGCCTTTTCGAGAATCGATTTCAGTGTCCCGCGGTCCCGATTCAGTCCGAGATCGTTCATGAGAAACCGGACCAGTTCGCAATGTCCGGGATAACGGATCGTTTTGTAGGTCAGCGCATTGATCCTGCCCCGGTACGTTTGAGACAGGGATCCCAGTCCACCCGAGGTATTGAACGCCTCGTAACGCCGCCCCTCGAGTTCGATACTTTCGAGGCCTTCCAATGGAAGCAGGGCACTATCTTCCCCCTCCAGGATCCCGCGGCAACTGTTTCCGTACTCATTGATCAGCCCGTCGGAGGACCAGGTCAGGGCATATTTCAGTGAATTGGATGGAAACTGGGGGAGGGCACCTACCCGGAGCTTGGCCTCTTCGAGCCGGTCGAAACGGGTCATGAGGTCATTGGCCACGATGCTGATGAAGCCCGGGGCCAGGCCGCACTGCGGCACGAAGGCCGAGCTTGCACCCTTGCTGATTTCTGTCACCGCATCGGTTACGGAAACATCTTCGGTCAGGTCAAAATAGTGGCAATTGAGCTGGCGGGCCACCTGTGCCACATTGACGTTGCAGTAAAACGGAAGGCTCGAAACCAAGGCGTCGACCTTGAGCCGAGCCGCCGTTTCAGCCAGCGGCTTGGCCTGGGAGGCATCCAGAACCAGCGGATGGATGACCGATCCCGGGAAGGTGGCCGCGACCCGGTGGACGGCTTGCTCATCCTGGTCTGCGAGGTGGACTTGATAGTCCCCGGTGCGGGCCAGGAGTCCACCGAGTAGCGTTCCGATTTTCCCTGCTCCCAAAACGAGTACATTCTTCATGGTTTGAACCCCAACGTGGCCGCCGACAGACCTCTGCCACGGCCCTGTCGGCCAACTTGTAGAATCCCGGTCAGGAATCCGGCCATCCGGGCCTTGCCCGGATGCCGTGGCGTGCTTGTAATTTTGCCAGCCTTTAACTAGGATTCCAAGGACCCACCGGAATTTGAGATCAGATGATCCGCAATGGGCGGATCATGATCGGGTCAGCAGGTGGGTTCAGGCCACATCACCTCCACCTAAGATTCGAGAGATCGGGGAGAAAATCATGAAAACTGAGGTTTTGATGCTGGGTTTGTCGGTCCTATTGGGATTGCTTCAAATCTTGATTCCCACATTGGGCCCTGTTTCTGATCGTGGATTGCGCTGGGCAATGGGTCCAAGGGACGCCATCTATCCTCCCATGGCGGGGATCTGGGGTCGGCTGGACCGCGCCCTCCGCAATTTTCTTGAAACCTTCCCGCTTTTTGCGGCCTGTCTGCTTGCCGTGATCGTGACCGGGAGAAGCAATGCATTGACCGTTCTCGGAGCGGAGCTTTATTTCTGGGCCCGATTGATCTATGTGCCGACCTATGCCTTGGGGATCCCGGTTTTGAGGACTTTGATCTGGCTGGTCTCGGTGGTCGGCATCCTGTTTCTCGTTGCGGCCCTGTTTTAGCCGGATTTCACCGGCAGATCGCCTCCTCCTCGGTGCTTGGAGATGAAGACTCTTGTTTTTTCTTGAGTTCTGGATTAGACTAGACCGTCTAGTCTTTTCTTCTCCGATTGAAACGCTCGAGTTCAAATGATCTCGCCTTCAGTTCACAATCCTGAGTGCGCCAAAAGAGCAACCCCGCACGAACGGGAGACCCTAATTTTGCAGGCGGCTCGACGCGTCTTTCTGGAACAGGGTTTCGGGAATGCCACCATGGATAGCATTGCGATCGCAGCAGGTGTCTCGAAACAAACGGTCTATAACCACTTTGGTTCAAAGGAAGAACTATTTGCGTCGATGGTGAGATCCGGCTGCCAGGAACTGCTCGGCGTGCTGCGTGTAGGGGCCGGCCCTGAAGATCCGGAGCAGGTTCTGAGAAGCATGGGGAGGCGATTTCTGGCAATGGCCCTCCAGCCGGAGAAACTGGCGCTGCGGAGAGTCCTCCTGGCTGAAATTGCCCAGTTTCCGGAGTTGGGCCAGATCTATTACCGCTCCGGACCGGCGTTTTTCCGCGGGCTTCTCGCGGAGTATCTGGGCAAGCTGGGTCGGAATGGCTGGCTGGTCGTGGAGGATCCTGCACTCCTGGCCGAC
>JAKATI010000102.1 GCA_021828045.1 Pseudomonadota bacterium
TGTCCCACTCATGGTCCACGCGCGATACACGCGCGTCGAAATACTTGCAGGCTTTGGTGTCGGTGAAAGTGCCAGAGTGGCGCCATGGCAGACAGGTGTGTACTGGGCAGCTAATGCCCGTTCCGATCTTCTTGCCTTCACGCTGGACAAGACGAGTGGCCAGTTCTCACCGACTACCCGTTATCGCGATTACGCAATCAGTACCGAGCTCATTCACTGGGAGAGCCAGTCCGCCACACGGGCCGATAGTGAAACTGGCCGTCGATACCAGAATCATGCGATCGCCGGAACCCACATCATGCTGTTCGCCCGTGAGCGAAGCGACGAGCGGGCCTTCTACTTTCTTGGGCCCGCGACATATGTGAAGCATGAGTCCGAACAACCAATGGCGATTACTTGGCGATTACAGCGGCCGCTACCAGGCGATTTGTTCGCGGCCTTCGCTGCTGCGGTAGGCTAGTCGGAGAATGCGGCCACTTGCGGCAGGGTCCCGGTACGGGCGCGCTTTGATACCCACAACCGGATGGTGAGGAGGAATTGACAAGTTGCGGCGGCGCATGGACACTCTCCTTGGTCTCGGCGAGAGTCGGGACAAACGGGAACCGAGAGGTTCCGCTCCACCACATTGGCAGTCTAGAAGGCCGAAAGGGTAGCACCCATGAAGTCGATCTGTCGCAGCAGTTGCGTGAGCTGCAAAAATCAACCGAAGAGCTGAATGCTGCAACCGACAAGGCGAACGACGTCGTTTGTCGAACTGAGATTTTTCTCAAAGAGAAGTGTCGCGTCGGCGGGCGCGAGCGTCGCAGTTCCGTCTCTTGAGGAAGACTTAGATATCCGAGATGGTCCGTTTTTGGAGACCTATTTGGAGTATGAGCGATATAACGGTGACTATCGCATTCTCGTTACCCACGTCTTAGACGGGGATTCCCACGAGACAAAACCCTGGGCCGAGTTCTCAAGAGATATCAAGCTACAGACACTCGAGGCGTTGCCGAAGCTCATTGGCGAGCTGCTCAAGAAGGTTAAAAAGCAAGTCGCGGACGTCTAGGCGACGGTCGATTCGCTCGACAGCATGATCCCGTCTGCAAGCGAGTTGTGGCGAGATCCATCCACACCGAGGAAAAAGTGACGAGATGGGTATCACCAAGACTTACCCGGTGCCTACTTGGGTACGGGCTGGCTTTGGTACGAAACAGTACCTCACTCAGGCATCGTATGGGAAGCGAGAGGTGCGGATTACCGTCGTCTGCCCGTCAACCTCCGAGTAGACTACGTCCCGAAGCCGGGGATCGCCCCTTCCCGCCTCCTCCCCACCCGATGGAGTGCGGTGATTTGTCCCAAGCAGACCCAACCGCCACATTTCCGGCCCATCCGGGAAAGCCCGGCGTGCTCCAATGTCGGCATGTCGACCACGCCACCGGCCTCCACCCTTCTCGGCCTCCTGTTCGCGCCACTTGAACCGTGGCTTGCGGATCCCGAGGTCGAGGAAATCATGGTCAACCGGCCGGACGAGATCTGGGTGGAGTCCCGGGGCCGTTACGAATCTCCCGGGATCGTGCTCGCGCCCCTTGCCATCCGCAGCGCCATCACGGCACTCGGCCGGCTTGCCGGCCGGGATGTCGGAACCGGCTTCCCGGCACCGGCCTACCTGGACACGCGTTTTAGGGATCTCCGGATCACGGCCGTCTGCCATCCGGTTTCGGTCCGGAGTGACGTGCTCAGCATCCGGAAGCCGCAAGCCCGATCGCCCAGCCTGGAATCCCTCTGTGCGCCAATCGGCCGGCTGGCTCCTCCCCGGCCGGGGGGGCCGGAGGTGGATCCACCCCGTCTCCCCTCCGGTTGGGCGGGATGGTTCCAGAGTGCGGTCCGGGCGCGCAAGAACTTTCTGGTCACCGGCGGAACCTCCTCCGGAAAAACGACCTTTCTGAACGGCCTGCTCACTGCATTCGCGCCGGACGAACGGGTGATCAGCATTGAGGAGACCCCGGAACTCCGGGTTTCCACGGCCAACTGGGTCGCTTTGGAGGCACGCGATGCACCGGGACTCGAGGCCCGCTCCCTCGTTCGGCTGGCGCTTCGTTTGCGACCGGACCGCCTCCTGATCGGAGAAGTCCGCGGGGCCGAGGCCTTCGATCTCCTGCAGGCCTGCAACACAGGGCACCGGGGGACGCTCACCAGTGTGCATGCCAACAGCGCGAGGGATGGCCTCGTCCGGCTTGAAACCCTGGTCCTCACGGCGGGCCTCGACTGGCCGCATGCGGCGATCCAGAACCAGGTTGCCTCGGCTTTCGACTATGTCGTGCACATGGAGCGGCTGTCCGGCATCCGGAAACCGGCCGAGATCATGGCGGTGCATCCTGCCCACGGGGGAGGCTACTGCCTGGAACCTGTCCGGATCCCCGAACCGGGCCGGGCTGGAGACTGATTGCCCACCCCTGATTGGAGATTCCGATGACCCGAAACCGACTTCCTCCGCATCACCGCAAAATCCTGGGATTCACGCTGGGACTCGCCACCGGATGTCTGCCGGGATTGGCCCGGGCGGCCGGAACCTTGCCCTGGGATGGCATTCTCGAAACCATGGTCGACGATCTCAGTGGAACCACAGCCCGCCTCATCGCCACCCTCCTCCTCATTGTCCTGGGTTTTCTCGTGGCCTTCGGGGAGGTGAGGGGATTCCTCAGCCTGTTCCTGCGTGTGGCTTTGGGGCTCAGCCTGGTGTTCTTTGCCAGCGCCTGGCTCAACCTGTTTTTTTCGTGAGCCGGCTCATGCAACGGCGATCCCCGCTGTATCCCGTGCTCACGGAGCCCCTGCTCTGCTTCGGCGGTGAACGCAACCTCGTCGCCTTGAACGGGATTCTCGCCGTCGCCTTTGTGGCCGGGGCTGGATTGTGGTTTCTCGCGCCGGTCTTTTTGCTGCTCCACGGTCTACTGGTCTATTGGGGGCGAAAAGAGCCGCAGGCCCGGGAAATCTACCTGCGGTATGCCCGCCAGGGCCACGCCTACGATCCCTGGCCCCATGCCGACAGCCGGCTCCCCCGTCCCTCCGGCTTTGCCCCCGGGCTGACCTGTTGCTGAACCGATGCGGGATCTCGGTGCGAAACGTCGTGACTTTCTCCGGACCTCGCGTCCCTTTTCGGATCTCGTTCCCTGGATGCTGCATCTCGACGAGATGGTCTGCGTGCTCAAGGATGGAAGCCTCCTCAGTGCCTACCGCATAGGGGGGATGGACGTGGAGTCCCTGGAACCGGAGGCCTTGCTGGTCGAGACGGCCCGGCTCGAGCATGCCTACCGTCTGGCCGGAGCCAACGGGGATTACTGGTGGATCGTCGACCGCAGACGCGACGAGGAGGTAGAGCTTCCGGCACTGGGTTGGGAGCACTACGCTCGCGGCACTGCGGCTCTTCCTGAAGCCTCGCGGAGCGTGTACCAGAACCGGCATTACCTCGCGATCCTGACCCGGCCGCAGGCGCATCGCGACCACTTCTGGCATCAGGTCGGACTCGAGACCGCGCGCGGCAAAAGTCCGGCCCAGGCCTTGTGGAGGGCCCTGAAAAGCCAGTTCTCGACCTCAGCTGCCTGGCCGCACACCACCCTCGAGATGACCGAACTTCGGGTCGAGCACGAGAAACGGCTGGAACGCTTTGTGGGATCGCTCGCCGGTTGGGAGAT
>JAKATI010000032.1 GCA_021828045.1 Pseudomonadota bacterium
CAGGTAGCGGACCCAGATGTCGGCTTGGATTGTCTCCAGCAAGTGCCCGAGGTGGAGCGGGCCGTTGGCATAGGGGAGAGCGGTGGTGACAAGAAATCGGGATGGGGCGGGCACAAACGGATCCGGTTACCAGTAGGCTGAGCTAGCATACCTTGAGCGCTTTGTCTTTGCGTGACGCAAGAACGGCATGGATGCCACCCCTCCCGATCCAAGCCAGCCTTGGCAGAATGCCACTGACGAGGGCTGCAACGGACCGTTCCGCGTCGAGAGCCGGAGTCCCGGATGGTTCGGTCACGGACAGAAGGGGAGGAACTCATCGAAGCCGGACACCCGCGAGTTCAAGGCACGAGGTTCCCGTAACCTCAACCAGGCGGTTCTCCATGAACCGCTGGCTCGAAGAAAGCCGGAAGGCCATTGGCCACTCCTTCCACTTCCCGCCCCGGTAAACCGGTCCGAAATACCCAAGCCACCCTGCCTGCAGTCAAATCGAATCGGACACTTCTGTCCGATGAACGGTGTCTGAATCCTCTGGTATCGAGCTCAGCTTGGGTGGATTGAGGAAGCAGGATGACACAGGACGCCCGAGGAGAGCTTGAGCGGGAAAGTCCGCGATTGGTACCAGACCGGACAGTGGTTCGCGACGTTTTCTGGAGTGCCTTGCCGGATAGCCGTTTGGCGCAGATGAGGAACGGGAACAGGCCATCCCGCTTGCCTGGAAACCGGATAACCGGAGTGGGCTGTGCAGCTGGGAGGGTCGGCGGCATGCCGACCCTCCCAAGCCAGAAGCTGAGGATTTGAGATCGAGAACCAGCCCGGACTTTTCCTCACTCCCTCTCCAGCAGAACGGTTTACATCTGAACAGGGGACTCTACCAATGCCAGTCGAGACTGATATAAAACGCTCGGGGCATGCCGGGTTCGGCCAGCAGCTGGCCCGGCACGTTGTAATATCCTCCACTGGTGATGTATTCATAGCTGTTGTATTGCTTATTCAGCAGGTTCAGGACATCCAGCTTGATCGTGACCCTATGCAACAGTGCCAGCAGATGCTGGCGACCCACATCAATGTTTAGCCCCAGGTTCCAGATGCCAAATGCAGGAAGTTTCTGGGTCGTTGGAGCTCCAATGTTGTTGTTGTAGATATTCTGCTGGCCGGTGTACTGCCACCAGATGCTCGGTGTATATAGGATTCCGGCGTGGTAGTACAGATAGTCGGCACCCATGTTCACCGTTCTGGACGGGACATTCGAGATGGGCAGCCCATCATAGGAAATCCCATGGGGGTTCACGTAACTTGAATACACCGCCCTCTCAAAGCTCAGATTGGTGAAGAGATGCAAGTTGTACACCGGGTTGTCGTCAAAATAGAGATTCACGCCACTGAAGGTGGAGGAGCCCGAGGCAAACTCACTGTACAGGTGGCTGACAACCGGAATCGGGATAATCTCATTGGTATCAGTGAGGTGATAGTAATTCATGCCCAATGAGGCACGGTTGAGAAGGCCATCATGTGGGATGTAGGCTTTGACGCCGAACTGATACTGGGTGGAGGATTGGGGTTTGAGGGTCGATGTCAGCAGGTGGGCATAGGTCCCGGTTGCCCCGGATGGAGCTTTGTAGGCCGTGGAATAGTTGGCATAGACCGCGACGTCAGGAATGATCTTCCAGTTGGCTCCGATGGAGGGCTCCACATCCGTGAAGTTGGTGGCCGAGTTCGGCTGATAATCTCCGTTATGGCCGATGAGGTCGGCCACGTTGACGGGAAATTGAGCGGCTGTGTTGTTCACGAAGTTCGTTTGAAAGGTCACCACCCGTAATCCCGGTGTAATCCGGAAGTTTGGGATTGGCTGGATAACATCCTGAATGAATGCGGCCAAATCGGTCATGTACAGGTAAGAACTGTGAAATGCGTTCGGGAGCGAAAAACTGTTATAGACCGGCACCCCATTGATGAGGACGTTGCTGCCCGCGTTCGGGCTGAGTGAGCTGTAGGTGGCAATCTGCTCCGGATTATAAAAATCCAGGAGTGAACTGTATTGGTTGTTGACGAAATATCCCCCAAAGGAGACCGCATTCCAGGGCAGTCGTGCCGTGAAATAGAGCTTGTCCCCATAGGTATTGCTTTTCGCCAGGTAATATTGGTCCAGGGCCCCTGCATTGAAGCCGTAGTTGTCATAGTGGAGGTGTTTGCGGTTCCCGTTCCGGTAAAACAACAAGTTGTGCACAGTCAGGTCATGCGATAAATGCTCATCAAACTTGGTGTAGAGCAGATAGCTGGTGTTAAAGGCCTCTTTCCAGTACACCGAATAGGGAAGCGTCGTATAAAAGCCGGTGGTGGCCTGGCTATAGATGGGCCCCGGATTTTGGACGCCGTTGGCGTTGTAGCCGTTTACGGTGACCTGGGAGTTTGGCGTTACCGGGATGCCGAGCGGACGATACGCGACACCACGGGCCACATAGGCGCCAAAGCTGATGTGGCCACCCTGGAACTGTTTCACGAGTTTGGCGTAATACGCATAGTTGTTGCTGGGGTTGTCGAACCCGTAGCCGGTCAAATAACTGTTGGAACTTGTTACGCCCCCCGCGAGAACAGCCGACCACCCATCCATCTGGCCGCTGTCTACGTTGAAATGGACGCCACGCGTATTGAAGCTGCCAAACAGCCCGCCGATGCTCGCGCCGGCCTTCGTTGAAGGCTGGAGCGGAATAAAATTCACTGCGCCCCCGATATTGTTGTACCAGCGGTTAATCGGGTATCCCGGGCCATAGGTGACGGAGATTCCCTGGATCAGGGACAGTTGCGGCACCTCTGGCGATCCCCACACTCCGTAGGCGGGATCGATCATCGGAACACCGTCAAAAGTCACCATGACGGTCCCGTCGTTAGCATTTCCGGCGATATTGCTCCAACCCGTCTTCATTCCGTTGATGCTGATACTGGATCTTGAAGCTCCCGCCGCTGAATCCGTTTGCGTATTGACCCCGGGAGCAATCGCCAAGACCTGGCCCGCACCTCCGGCGGGACCTGCGGTTTGCATTTCCATTTTGCCAATCACTTTTACGGACTGGGTCGAATCGAAAACTTCTTTTTTGGTTGGGATTTTATTCAAGGTATTCAATGCGGATACAGCAGATACCTGTCCAATGTATATCGGCCTCTGGTTGGCTGCTGGAATGGTCTTTCTCTTTTGCTTTTTGTTGGAGGAGGCCACTTTATCCGGTGTATTCGATGCCGGATCGACAGAGTTCTTTCCAATCGGTGCACGATTGACTGGGGTCGCTGGAGTGGTGATGCCGGCATGAGCTGTCACGGCGATCGCAAGATTCACGATCCCTGTGGATGCAATCGCTAGTATCACGGTCTTCAATAATTTATTTCGGTACATTTGTTCATACCTCGAATATCCGGGTTTGTGATTTCAGGGCAACACGGGTGAGGAACGTTCGAGCTTTTACGGAAATCCTCGCAGCCGATTGGTGAGGTATTTGTACTACAGCCATGTTTACATTAGCGTGTAGGTTTGCTGACATTTTGTTGACAGTCTTTTGACGCATTCCCCCTGCTGGAGAAGCAGCCAGAGCGGCTGGGTGATGGAAAACGGTCCCCTTCCGTTGAGGGAAGCGATGCGCCGGGCTTTTTGAGGGACCCAGAGAAGAAAGGAAGAGGAAGAAAGACAAGCAGGGTTTCCAGTGGCAACGCTTTACTGGAGATCTTTCCGGTGCAGCAATCATCTGTGCCGTGCGTTTTTGTGGATCCGCATCGGGATCGAAGCACCGGTTGTTCGTCCATGCAGTTGGGCAGCATGATTTTTGACGAAAGGTGCTGCAACCGGATCCGGGTCGTTGGTAACGTTGCCCTCCCGTGATGGTGATTCAAGAAAGCCAACGGTTATGTGCCCGGGGAGTCAGCAGTGGACGAGAATCCTTCTGCCGGAGTGGACGCGGCGGCAGAAGACCTTGCGGGCGCCGGGGATGACGGCACGGGTGGTATGGGCTTGCCCGCAGATTGCCCCAATCAAGATTGCCCGTCACCCACACATCACCACGCATACAGTGTGTAGATGGGAAAGACGCTGTTGCAGGAGGCCCGGATAAGCGGTTGGACGAGCCCCACACGAGGCTTCGGCCTTGAGCAGTCTCTCGGTGACCAAGAAAAGGGGACTGTCGTAGGGACCGGTGCGGGGTCCGGGCCCGCTTTGGGGCGGCACGCATTCCACCCCAAGTATCCCCTCGTGGCCCACTCCGGTTGAGCGCGGATTCCAGGATTCGCCAACGACAGATTCTCCGGGGACTCGGCAACGCCATGGAGCTCGAGCAGGCCATCCGTGACAGCCCCAAACCCAATCCCAAACCTTTCGCTCGGTCCAGACCGCCTACCAGATGCGCGATAGCATTAGGCGATTCTGTACATATACTTCAAACTCAAGGACGTTTGAACTTGAAAAGCGGGTTGACCGAAGCGCGATATTAGTGTTATAGTTATGTATAACATATCTCTACCTCTCCCGTAACTGCAGCCCACGCGATAAACGAGAAAGCGCATGAAGTTCATCAAAAACCGGTACTGGGTCGTTCTGGCGGTTGCCGTCCTTGTTTTTGGCGGTCTCTGGGGGTTCAACCTCTACCGGGAGCACGCGATCCGGGCCTATTTCCGCCACTATGTCCCGCCGCCGGTCGTGGTGGCCACCGCGGTCGTCCGGCGTTTTCGGTGGTGGCGTGTGATCCGGACGGTTGGAAGTGTAGAGGCCGTCCAGACCGTCTCGCTCTCGCCTGACCTCCCCGGTCAGGTCACGGGAATCTTTTTCCATTCGGGCCAGTTCGTCCGGCGGGGGACCCGGCTCATTGCACTCAATGATGCCGAAGAGGAGGCAACCCTGCATTCGCTCGAGGCCACCGTGTTGTTGGACAAGCTCCAATACCAGCGCCAGAAAACGCTCCTCCACGGAAATCTCACGGCCCGTTCCAGCTACGACACGGCACGGGCGGCTTACTTGAGTGCCAAGGCGGATGCGGCCTCCGAGTCGGCCGTGATTGCCAACATGCAGGTGGTGGCCCCCTTCAGCGGGAGGCTCGGCATTCGTCTTGTCAACCTGGGTCAATACCTGACCGCAGGCACTGCGATCACCACGCTCACCCGCGTGGCACCGCTTTATGTCTCCTTCCATCTCCCGGAGCAGGACATTGACCGGCTGTACCCGGGCCAGGTGGCGCGGCTTTCCCTCCCGGCCGATCCGGGACGGCAATTCTACGGGCGGGTTGCCGTGATCAGCCCGACCATCAACTCGACGACCCGCTTGATCCACGTTCTGGCCCGTTTCCAGAACACGCACGGCTGGCTCAAGCCCGGCATGTTCGGGCGCCTTTCGATCCGCAGCCGTCATCGCGTTCCGGTGACGGCCATCCCGCGGATTGCGGTCAGCTACAGCCTGTATGGGGATACCGTCTGGGCGGTGGATCCACCGCCCGCGGGAAAGAAGTTCTCCAAGTCCTACCTGCCGTCCGTCCGTCAGGTTTTCGTCAAACCCGCGTTCTCGCACGGGGGATGGGTGGCCATCACCCACGGCCTCTCCCCGGGCATGGAAATCGTGACGCAAGGCCAGATCAAGCTTCACAAGGGGGACCGGATCCGGGTCGATGACCAGGTCCGGTTGTCGACGCACGCCGGATCCCACCCATGAAGTTCACGGATTACTTCGTCACACGGCCGGTTTTGTCCTCCGTCCTCGCGCTTTTGATCTTTTTCCTGGGATTCCGGTCGATTTTCGAGATCGGACTGCGCCAGTATCCGAAGACCAAGACAGCGGTCGTGACCGTTTCGACTGCCTACCCGGGTGCCAGTGCACAGCTCATGCAGGGCTTTGTCACGACCCCCCTGGAACGTGCCATCGCGGCAACCCAGGGCATCGCCTACATGACTTCCTCGAGCAGCGAGGGCTCGAGCGCGATTACTGTCCGCATGCACCTCAACTACAGTGCCAACAAGGCCCTGACCCAGATCACCGCGGCCGTGAACCAGGTCCGCAATGTCCTGCCGGCAGCAAGCCAGTCTCCCGTGATCCAGGTCTCGACCGGTGAAAGAACCTCGCTCATGTACCTCAGTTTCTACAGTCACGAGATGTCGATCCCGGCCATCGCCGACTACCTGACGCGGGTCGTCGAGCCCGAGCTCGAGTCCGTGAATGGAGTGGCCTCGGCCCAGATCATGGGATATCCCTTTGCCATGAGGATCTGGCTCAATCCCTACCGTCTTGCTGCCTACCACCTGACCCCGGCGGCGGTGGTGCAGGCGATCGTGAACAACAACTACATTGCCGCGGTCGGACGGACCAAGTCCCGCCACATCGCCATCAACATCAATGCCGAGACCGGTCTCCATTCCGCACGAGCATTCCGTCGCCTGGTGGTCGCCCACCAGGGACACGCGCTGATCCGGCTTGGCGATCTCGGTCGGGTGGCCTTGGGTGCGGAAAACTACAACGGCCGTTTCCTGTTCGATGGCCGCTCCGCGGTCGCCATTGCCATCAATACCGCGCCCAATGCCAATCCGCTGAGCGTCGCCAGCACGATCCGCGGACTCATGCCCAAAATCCGCAAGGAGTTGCCCCCTTCGCTCCATGCCGCAGTGGCCTTCGACGCCAGCCAGTTCATCCGGAGTTCCCTGCACGACGTCCTCGTGACCCTGGTCGAGGCGGCCCTCATCGTCATCCTGATCATCTTCCTGTTTCTGGGCTCGGTCCGTGCGGTCTTGATCCCGGTCATCACGATTCCACTGTCCTTGATCGGGGTGGTTTTCGTCATGTGGGTTCTGGGCTATACCTTGAATCTTCTCACCCTCTTGGCCCTGGTTTTGGCCATCGGGCTCGTCGTGGATGACGCGATTGTCGTGGTCGAAAACATTCATCGGCACATCGAGGAGGGACACGCGCCGCTCGAGGCCGCGCTCCTCGGCGGCCGGGAGATTGCCGGTCCCATCATCGGCATGACCCTGACCCTGGCCGCGGTGTACGCGCCGATCGGCTTCCAGACCGGAATCACGGGAAGCCTGTTCCGTGAATTCGCGTTTACCCTGGCAGGCGCCGTTCTCATCTCCGGCCTTTTGGCCCTCACGCTCTCGCCCATGATGTGTTCCCGCCTGCTCAAGGAGAGCCGGGAGCAGGGACCCCTGGCCCTTCGGCTCGACCGTCTGTTCGGGTCCATCCGGGGCCTCTATGCCCGTCTGCTGGAACAGGCTCTCGACCGACGCTGGGTCACGGCGCTGATCGGGATCATGGTGCTTTCGAGTCTCTGGATGCTTTACCAGGGCGCCCAGCATGAACTCGCACCCTCCGAAGACCAGGGCGTGGTCTTCATCCAGGCCAGTGCCAGCCGGACGGCGACCGTGGGATATCTTTCGGATTACCTCGATGTGCTCAATCGCCTCTTCGCCCAAACACCCGATGTCGATCACAGTTTCATGGGAGCCGGGTTCGGTGGTGGCAACAGCCTGTTCGCTGGTGTCACGCTCACACCCTGGGACGATCGCAACCATTCGGCGGGCCAGATCCAGGTGCGCCTCCAGAAGGCCCTGAACCAAATGGCGGGAATTCGCGGATTTGCGGGACTCCCGCCGGCCCTGCCGGGTACGGGAGGTGAGGCACCGGTCGAGTTTGTGGTGACTTCCACCGGTTCCTACGCCCACCTCTACCAGGCATCCGAACAGCTCCGGGCAGCTGCCGGAAAAAGCGGGCTGTTCGCCTATATCCAAAACTCGCTGAAGTTCGACAACCCCGAGTACCAGATCCAGGTCAACCGGGCCCTGGCCGCGCAGGATGGGTTGGCCATGAGCGATGTGGGCAGTGCCCTGGCCGACCTGCTCAGCGGGGGCTATATCGACCACTTCAGCCTGGGCGGGGAAAGCTACCGGGTGATTCCGCAGATCGAGCAGCGGGACCGTTTTCGCGCACGCGACCTCGACCGCTACGAGGTGGCGGCTGCCAATGGAACGCTCGTTCCGCTGAGCGACATCGTGACCCTCAAGCGGGAAGTGGCACCCAACTCGCTGGACCGCTTCGACCAGATGAATTCCACCGAGCTCGAAGGCGTCATGAAACCGGGAGTTTCCCTGGGCGAGGCCTTGGGCTTTCTGCGCCGGACGGCTCGTTCGATCCTGCCCAGGACCTTCGGCATTCATTATGCCGGCCTGTCCCGCCAGTACGAACAACAGGGGCAGGCCCTGATGGTGACCTTTTTCTTCGCGCTCGTCGTGATTTTCCTGGTCCTGGCCGGTCTTTTCGAAAGTTTCCGCGATCCCTGGATTGTCCTCGTGAGCGTGCCCATGTCCATTTCCGGCGCCTTGCTGTTTCTCAACCTGGGTTTTGCCTCGGTCAATATCTACACCCAGATCGGACTGATCACCCTGATCGGACTCATCAGCAAGCATGGCATCCTGATGACCCAGTTTGCGAACGACCTGCAGCGGAAGGAAGGCCTCAACCGCCGACAGGCGATCCAGAAGGCGGCCACGATCCGGTTACGCCCGATCCTCATGACCACCGCCGCCATGGTGATGGGTGTGGTTCCGCTCATTGTCTCGACCGGTGCGGGGGCCGCCAGCCGTTATGACATCGGGCTCGTCATCGCCACGGGCCTCTTGATCGGAACCGCCTTTACCCTCTTCATGGTGCCGACCGTCTATACCTGGCTGGCCCATGAATGGAGAGCATCTGCCGTGCCTGCGGGCATGCCTCCGCACAATCCGGCATAAGGGTCGCAATCGGGAGTGGAGGATCCCCGGGCCGGGAGGTATCATGGGCAAGGAGACCGGTCCGTCCGGGATCCCCCTTCCGGGCCCAACCAGAGTAGAGAGATGGCAGAGCAAACCGACCCCGGGGAAGCCGATCCTGGACTTCTCGATTCCATCGCACATCCGGCACTCCCGGGCCGCTCCCTGTCCCGGACAGCGCGGATCGAGCGGACGTCCCGGAAGGGCTACCGGCTGGTCTTGACCCATCCCGTCGGTGAGTTTTCCGGCCGCTATGAGGCGCCAGTACGCTCCGTCCTGGAGCGATCGGCCGGGCCGGAGGTGGAACTCGAGACCAGAACCGTCATTCCCGCCTGTCCCCGGCAGGGTAACCAGCCGGTCCCGGAGGGAGTCAAAAACCTTCTCGCGGTGGCATCCGCCAAGGGCGGCGTCGGCAAGTCCACGGTGGCCGTCAACCTCGCACTCTCCTTGTCCCGTCTCGGTGCCCGGGTCGGCATTCTCGATGCCGATATCTATGGTCCGAGTCTCCCGGCCATGTTGGGGATGGACCAGGGTCCGGGGGTGGAAAGCGATGGCCAGAAACTGAAACCGGTCATGCGGCACGGACTGTCCTGCATGAGCATCGGGCTGCTGGTCGACACGGACCAGGCGATGATCTGGCGGGGACCAATGGTGACCCAGGCGCTACAGCAACTCCTGTACCAGACCCACTGGCCGGAACTCGACTATCTCGTGATCGACCTGCCTCCGGGAACCGGCGATATCCAGCTGACCCTGGCCCAGCGAGTGCCCCTGAGTGGCGCCTTGATTGTGACCACTCCCCAGAAAATTTCCGTTCTGGATGCCCGCCGGGGAATCCGCATGTTTGAAAAGGTCCACGTGCCGGTTTTGGGAATCGTGGAAAACATGGCCACCTTTCACTGCCCCCATTGCGGCAAGGAAAGCGCGGTCTTCGGCACCGGGGGAGGTCGGGCCCTGGCCTCCGAGTGCGGGGTGGGCGATCTCGGCAGCCTGCCGCTTGTCCCGGGCCTGTGCGAACGGATGGATGAGGGAGCCCCACCGGCCGCCTCCGAACCCCAATCGGAGTGGGGCCAACGCTTTCTGGCTCTGGCGCATGAAGTGGGGGCTCTCCTGGCCGCATCGCTTGCCGAGATGGCCGGAAGCACACCCACGATCATCGTGGAGGAGGCTTGAGATGGGACTCAAGTCTGACCGCTGGATCCGCGAGATGGTACGGACCTCCCGAATGATCGAGCCATTCGAGTCCGGCCAGGTCCGCGAGCACGAACAAGGCCGGGTGGTCTCCTTCGGGACTTCCAGTTATGGTTACGATGTCCGCTGCGCCGATGAGTTCAAGATTTTTACTAACATCAACTCTGCAGTGGTCGATCCCAAGAATTTTTCCGCTTCGAGTTTTGTCGATTTCCGGGGCTCGATGTGCATCATTCCGCCCAACTCCTTCGCCCTGGCCCGGACCGTCGAGTATTTCCGGATTCCCCGCAACGTCCTCACCATCTGTCTCGGAAAATCGACTTATGCCCGCTGCGGAATCATCGTCAACGTGACGCCACTTGAACCCGAATGGGAAGGCCATGTCACCCTCGAGTTCTCGAATACCACGCCCTTGCCGGCACGGATCTATGCCCACGAGGGAGTGGCCCAGATGCTGTTTTTCGAGGCCGATGAAAGCTGTGAGGTATCGTACCGGGACCGCGGCGGCAAATACCAGGGTCAAAAAGGCGTGACCTTGCCCAAGGCCTGAGGGGACGGGGGAATCCGGGCCGGAGGGGGGAGGGCCCTGAACTGGAGGAGCCGCAGCGTGATGGTCGGATGGTGCGGGCGGATTTCCCGCGCGACGACCGGGATTTCTCCCACACTCCGGGCGCACCAGAAGATCAGACGGGTTCCTTTCCGGGTCCTTGCGATGTATTCGACCGTCTGGAAGATCCCCGCGGGAGTTCTCCAGGTCCGCTGTCCGGCCTGGGTCACGACATAGTGGTGGAGGTGGTTGTGGTTGACCACGAGAAAGGAGGAAGGTGGCCTGCCCCGGAGCACGAGATCGCGGCTTAGTGCAATCTGGGCGGTCAGGCGGTCCAGCATGCCGGGATGAAGGGGAAAAGTGACCTGCCGGGAGCCCACTTGGGCGTGGACGATCCGTCGGGACCAGTCAAACCGGACCTCCTGGTCGTGCCGGGCACTCCGGCCTGGCTCGGTCAGCCGGTAGGACAGGGGTTCGAGCCGGCCATTGAGCGGGATCCGGAAGAGGGCGGTCTCCTCGAGGCGGACATTTTCAAAGAGCGAAAACAGGCCGTTGGGATGTGAGAAGGAATGGCACCGCCAGATGCCCGAGGCCTCCCGCTGCAGTGTGATCCGGGAATGGCCGACACCGAAGCCGTCGAGATAGACACTGTAGGTGGCCTCGTAGGGCAGGAGACCCGAGCGCAAACCCGGGGCCGGAAGGGAGCGGGCGAGGGCGGGGATCCCCGGAACGAGGAGCAAGAGGAAAAAGAGACCCCGGGTGGACCGGAAGCAGCCGGGAAGGAGGAAGGGGGAACGGGCCATTCAGGAAAAGGGAAACTCGAGGGGAGACTCCAGTCTAGCGCCTTTCCAGAACACGGTATCCGGGGTCACGGCCAGTCGGCCGGATGCAAGCTCGGCCAGGACCGCGGGATAGAGCCGGTGTTCGGCCTGCTTGGTCCGCTCGATCAGGAGCAGTTCGGTATCATCCGGCAGGATCGGTACGCGGATCCGGGCCAGACGGGGTCCCGCATCCACTTCCGGAATCACGAGATGAACCGTTGCACCGTGTTCCGGGTCTCCCTCTTCAATGGCCCGGCGGTGGGGATGGAGGCCTGGGTGGCGGGGGAGGAGCGAAGGATGGATGTTGAGCAGCCGCCCGGCAAAATGTTGGACCGTCTCTGCTCGCAAGACCCGCATGAACCCGGCCATGGCGACGAGATCCGGACGGTATTGGTCGAGCTTCTCGCACAAGGCGGATTCCCAGCTGCTTCGGCTGGGGAAGGTTTCCCGCTCGAGGCTGAAAGCCGGCACACCCTGCTGACGGGCCCGATCGAGGGCCGGGGCCTGGGCCCGGTCGCTCACCACCAGGGCCGGTTCGAGGGGCAGCTTCCCCGATCGGCTGGCCTCAAGGATCGCCTGGAGGTTGCTGCCGGTTCCGGAAACCAGCACAGCCAAGGTGCGGGGCGGGTGCGCCGGCCGGTTCACCCGATCTGGATCCCCTGTCCGGGATCTTCCACGACCTCTCCGATCACGTAGGCTGCCTCTCCAGCTCCCGCCAGGAGGTCTTGAGCTTCCCGGAGTGCTTCAGGTGGCACGACCAGAAGGAAGCCGATCCCGGCATTGAATGTCCGGTAGAACTCCCGGGGCGAAAGATGGCCATGGTCACGGATCCACTCGAGCACCGGCGGGACAGGCCAGCTCCGGGGATCCAGAATGGCCCCGAGCCCTCGGGGCAGAACACGCGGGGGGTTGTCGATCAGGCCGCCTCCCGTGATATGGGCCATGGCGTGGACCGGAATCCGGCTCAGGAGGGGAAGGACCGACTTCACATAGATCCGGGTGGGTTCGAGCAGGCGGTCCATGAGGCGAGACTCCTCCATTCCCGTGCCCCGCACGCCTTCCTGCTCGAGCAGCCTGCGAACCAGGGAGAAACCATTGGAGTGCACGCCCGAAGAGGCGAGGCCGATGAGGCGGTCACCCGCCTGGACACACGAGCCGTCTAGGATCCTCGACCGTTCCACAATGCCGACACAGAACCCGGCGAGGTCGAAATCGGGGGCTCGGTAAAGTCCGGGCATCTCGGCCGTTTCTCCTCCGACCAACGCGCAGCCGGCCTGCACGCAGCCCTCGCTGATGCCGGCCAGAAGCCGGCTTCCCTGCTCCGGATCGATTCGACCGCTCGCATAATAGTCAAGAAAAAACAGCGGCTCCGCCCCATGAACCAAGACATCGTTCGCACACATGGCGACGAGGTCGATTCCGAGTCCCTCAAGGCGGTCCTGGGCCAGGCCCAGGAGGAGTTTGGTCCCGATGCCATCGGTTCCCGCAACCAGGACCGGATGGGTATAGCGGTCGAGCGGAACCTGGATGAGGGCACCGAAACCGCCGATTCCGGCCAGGACCTCGGGTCGATGCGTTCGTTCCGCCTGCGGGCGGATCTGGTCGATCAGGCTTTCGGCGGACTCGATGTCCACTCCGGAATCACGGTAGGTCAGCGGTGGTTTGGGCAGCATGGGAGGAGGCGGGGAACCCGATGGGTTATGGTATCGTAAACACCCTTGCGTGAGTGTGGATTCGTTCATGGTTGGTCGTGCGCCTTCTCTCTTCCGGCGCTTGCACGGGGCCGAGGGAACCGTTGTGCCGAAGATCCTCCTCCTGGCCGGTTTTCTCCTGGGGATGACTCCGCCGGCCGGGGCCATGGTCATGCGACATGTCTTCCGGGTCGATCTGCCAGTTTCCCGCCTGGCTGCGAGACTGCCGGTTGCCGATATCCAGCGGGCGGCCGGGATTCTCCTCGACCGGATTACCGGGGATCCGGATCTCGCCACCCGGGGGACCGTGAGCGCGCTGATTGCCGAGTCCGGGCGATGGGTTGCCGAATATGGCTACGAGCGGGCGGAAGCTCCCAGCGGCAAACGCGCCGGAACCTCACCCCGTCTGCCCTTCCGGCTCTGGATCCGTTTCGCTCACCGGGCCGTTGAACGGGCGGTTCTCGGGGCGCATCTGCCGTATTGGGGGGACTTGAGACCCCGTCTTCTGATCTGGCTGGATGCGGGCTCATCCTCCGGGGAAATCCTTTCGGCGTCCTCATCCTCCTCCTTGCGTCGGCGCCTCAAACGGGTCCTCGCCCGTCTGGCGTTGCCCGCACTTCTGCCCATCATGGATCTCGGGGAGCGCACCGCAATCGGGATCCCGGACCTTTTCCCGCCCGCCTGGCCGCTCCTGCACCAGGTCTCCCGGCCCTACCACCCAGAGGCCTTGTGGGTGGGCCGTCTCCGGGGAAATGCCACCCGTGGGTGGATGGGAAGTTTTGCCGTTCAAGCCGGCCGCCTCACTCTCGACTGGCAGTCCGTTCATGTGCACCTGCACCGCTGGAGCGTGTTGCGGTCCGCCCTGGACTACCTGGATTCCATCCTGGCGTCGCGCTATGCCGTGTTTGCCAGCCATCAGCCGGTCCCTCTCTCCATCCGGATCCGGGGCCGGCTGACCCTTGGCCGGGTCAGCCGGATTGAACATTTCATCCATCATCTTCCTGGCATCCGCCAACCTCGTCTTTCGGAACTGGCGCCCCAATCGCTGGTGTTGACCCTGGTCTCGCGGATTGACCGGACCCACCTGGAACGACTGATGACCCTGGCCGGCCCAGGGTTGTCCCTCAAGCCGGAACCCGGACACCGGCTGGTTTTTGTCCTCCAGTCCTAAACCTCGTGCGGCTCATGCGCCTGCAACCGTCCGTCTGGCCCAACCTGTTGTCCACGGTCCGCCTCGTGGCTGCGTTTCCCTTGTTTGTACTCCTCCTGGAGGGACGGCTGTGGTGGAGTCTTGGGGTTTTCTCCTTGGCCGCTCTCACCGATGCGCTGGATGGGTTCCTGGCCAAACGCTATTCCTGGCAGTCGCCAACCGGTGCCTTTCTGGATCCACTCGCCGACAAGCTGCTTGTTTTTTCGGTCTTTGCCGCATTGGTGCTCACGGGTGCAACCCCACCGTGGCTGTTCTGGACCGTTTGGGGGCGGGATGCCACCATGGGGCTTGCTGTGCTGGTCTGTTACGTGTGGCGGGGACCGTTTTGGGTGGTGCCCACGCGGCTCAGCAAGGTCAGTATGGCCTTTCAGGTCGTCTATCTCGTCCTCACGCTCGCGTTCCTTTTGCAAAAAACACCGCCTCCCCCCCTGTGGACCGGGTTTGAAGGACTCGTTGCGGCCCTCGCGATCCTGTCCGGAATCGAGTACCTGATCCGCTTCCGGCGCCGCGGCAGTCATGAGCCGGTTCGGGGCTGAGCGGAGCCGGCAGCTTCTCCTGTTTCCCCAGACGGGGACAGGCCCGAGCTTCGCCAGTTTTCGAACCGACCGTCTCCAGCTTGTTGTCGAGACCTGCGAGGCTTTGGCCCTCGGCCGGAGATCCGGTTACGCCGTGCTCTACGGACCGCCGGGATCCGGGAAAAGCCATCTCCTGCGAGCTGCCTGTCAGGCGTCGACCGGACAGGGCGGACAGGCTGCGCTCTGGATCCCGGACCCTCGCGAGCCCCTCCCGGAACCGGAGGGATCGCTGCCCTACGAGTTTCTGGCCATCGAATCGCTGGATACGGTGGCAGGGGACTCCCAGCTCGAGCGGGCCTGCTTTGGTTTCGTCCGGGCGGCCCAACAGGGCCGGCTGCGGCTGTTGCTGGCCGGCCGTAACCCACCCGTTGAGTTGGCCTGGAAACTTCCGGACCTGGCCTCCCGGCTTGCGGCGATGGCTCTGCCGGGGCTTTTGCCGGTCGATGAATCCCTGTGGCCGGAGATTCTCGAGCGCCGTTGTGAGGAACGCGGCATGAAGCTTGAATCCACGGCCTCGCGGTGGCTCCTACGTCATGCTCCCCGGCGGCTTGAAACCCTCCTTGAAGTGGTCGATGCACTGGCAGAGCACGATGGGGCGGTTGGCCGGAAAATCACCGTACCCCGGGTCCGTCGCATGGTACTGGATCAGGAGTCCCGTATCCGGTCCCACCCGGGAGAACCGGCGTGACGAGGCCTTCAACAAGGCATAGAATGGAAACTCCTTGCGGTGAGGCACCGGCCCCGTTGCGGGTTGCCAGGGGGTTCCGGGTGCGACGGGAGGGGGCGCTGTGCGGTTGCGAGAATTCTCCGGTTCAAAGTTGAGACGAGCCATGGGCTCGGGTGTTCTGGGCCTGGTCGGCTGTCTCGTCCTGTCCGGCTGTGTTGTATCTCCTCCGGTCCAGGAAATGAGCAATGCACGACAGGCGATCAGTGCCGCTCGGGCAGCCGGCGCGATGCGCTTCGCACCGACCCGGCTCATGGCGGCGCAACGCTGGCTCGAGACCGCACGCTATGCCCTACAGATCCGCGAATACGGTTACGCCGAGCGTGCTGCCCGGACCGCACGGCAAAGGGCCCTGGCCTCCCTGCATGCTGCCCTTCGGCGGGAACAGGCCTTGGCGTCCCGTTATCGTTCGGGGAACAGTGCCTCCGGAGGCGGTCCCGCCGGTCTCCCTGGTCCAAGGAGGGGGTGAAAAGCGATATTTCTTGACAGATCCCAAGCTTGCCGGATATAGTGAAGACGGGATCTGGGTCCCGTACATTACAGATTGTTCACCGTGTGACAGGAGAGTTCACAATGACCAAAAGATTTTACAGAGTGGTTCCACTGGCCGCGATCGTCCTCTTGGCGGCATGTGCAACGGTCAAAAAGGCGCCTCCGCCTCCCCCTCCCAAAAAGCCTTCATCGGCGACCCTGCAAGCCATCCAGGATGCGAAGACCGCCATTGCACGGGCCCAGTCGGTGGGTTGCAATGTCGCCTCCGAGCAGAGTGAGCTGGCCCAGGCGGAATCGGAAGCCAAGATTCCGGACAACGCCAAGGCCCAACAGCTGGCCGATGCGGCCCGGAAAAGTGCTGATGCCTGCACCAACCGTTACTGGATGCACAAGGCCCGCGCGCTCCTGCACAAGATCCACCAGTACACCAACCTCAACGGCAGCGAGCGTTCGAGCCTGAGGGAAGGCCGTACCGACATCGCGAACAACGAGGGCAAGCCCGCTTATGACGTCTTGAGCTCGCTTCTGGCCGAACTCAAGGCGGCTCGTACGACCTACACCGTCGTTCGCGGGGACAACCTCTGGCACATCGCCTCGAAGCACTCGGTTTATGGAAACCCCTTTGAATGGCCGCTGATCTACCGTGCCAACGCCTCGAAAATCCAGGATCCGGATCTCATTTATCCCAACCAGAACCTCAAGATCGTTCTGAATCCGCTGAAGAGTGCCGTCCACAGCGCCGTGCATTACGCGAAGACGCGGGGTCCATGGCGCAAGGGTCAGGCCCTCCACAAGGATCATGCGTGGCTGGCTTCCCAGCAAGGCTCGCCTTTCTAGGGCTAGCTTTGCGCCTGCCCGCGGCATGAGACGGGAGATCCCTTTAGACCCCGGCCCTCGCGGCCGGGGTTTTTTTTTCGTGCTTTTGCGGTTCGGGCGAGACCGGGCCGCTGCCCTGTCAAGGGGGTGCTGTCATGGAAACGCGGCGACTTTGCGTTCTACACTCAACTGAGTTCTGGGGCCAGGGGTGTTCCGTGTCCAAGGTGGCTTGGTGAAAAAGCCCGCTTTTCCGGAAGCGGCTGGGGGTGGGGACCCCGAGAGACGACCGGGTGGATCGGCACCCCGAAGCGCGGTTGGGAGAACTGCCCGGCCCGCCCCACGGAACGTTCCGGATTCTTTCCAGAAAAATCCCTCCTCACCCATTTCCCATCCGGCTGATCCGCCATCCGGTCCGGATGCGGGTGATCCGGATTTTAGTGATCCCACGATTCTCAATCCCTGTTTCTTGGGTTCGAGCGGCGAGAACGGGGAGATCTTCGAACGGCTGCTCGTGGATCTGGTCCGGGACCATCTCTATTGGCGACGCAACTTCCACCCCGAGGACCCGCCGTCCATACCGGTTCTTGCGATGCATGAACCGTCCTACGTGGCGTTTATCGACCGGCTGAGAACCGAACTCAATACCCTGACCGCGTCGCTCAAGCGTTCAGTACCCTTTTTCCATCCGCGATATCTCGGCCACATGGTTTCCGACACCTTGTTGCCCGGGCTTTTGGCCCAACTGGTGACAACGCTCTACAACCCCAACAATGTGAGTCCGGAAGCCGCCCCGGTCACGCTGGCACTTGAGCTCGAAGTGGGACGTCAGTTGGCCCGGATGTTCGGATGGGAAACCGATCCCGGGAAAACCCCGTGTGCCTGGGGCCACCTGACTTCGGGCGGAACCCTTGCGAATTTCGAGAGCCTGGTCAACCTTCGTGCCATCCGTTGTTATCCCCTGGCACTCCGGGAGGCACTCCTCGCGGTCGACGGTGCAGCCGGATTCACTTTGGAGGACGGCCGCTCTTTGGCCGGGCTGGATGACTGGACGCTCTTCAACCTTCCCTTGGAAGAAGTCATGGGCCTGCCGGCCCGGCTTCGGATCCCGCCGGACGATCCGGCCGCGCTCCGGGTCTGGCACGATCTCCACGACCAGATCGAGCTCCTGCGCATTGAAAGTTCCGGACTCGTGGATTTTGCCCGACGCCATCCCCTGTGTTCAAGGATCCTGATCCTGCTTCCCCGAACGGCGCATTATTCTTGGCACAAGGCCGCCCGCGCCTTGGGTTTCGGAACCGGGCAACTCGGATTTCTGCCGGTTGACTCGAAGATGCGCCTCTCGCCGCCCGGCCTGGAATCCCGGCTGGAGGATGCCTCGCGGAACCGGACCCCGGTTCTCGCGGTGGTGGCCATGCTGGGCACGACCGAGTTTGGAACGATTGATCCCCTCCACGAGGTCGTCGAGCTCCGGCGCCGGTTCAGAACGCGGGGATTCGAGTTCGGATTGCATGTCGATGCCGCTTGGGGAGGGTATCTGGCCTCGATCTTCCGGGATCCGGACGGACGCT
>JAKATI010000033.1 GCA_021828045.1 Pseudomonadota bacterium
AAACCGCTTAGAAATGATTTTTCGCCCCTTTCCGGCTGGATGACCAAATCCGGGGGAGCCGCTGCCGTAGGCAGTGGGGGACGGAGTCCCCGGAGAGGGTCGATCCGGCGAAGGAGCGTAGCGACTGATGCCCACTCTTTACCCATTGCTTGGTGAGGCTGGCCTCGTAGTGACCTCATATGGCCAGATTCCGGAGATGGTTCTTCGTGTGTCGCTGCCAGTCGAGTTATCCACAGGGGTGGGTTGGCCCGGGGCGTTAAAGATTTTATAAGTTAAAAACGCGCGCGCGTTACGGTTTCGCAAGCCAGTACTGTTGCTGGCTTTGCGGGCCGTTAGCGTGGGTGAAACCCCGATAGGGAGTGTGTACCTGCCTCCGGCAGTTGTGGTCCCCGACCTGAACACCGTGGTCTCCCGCGCAACTGGCAGGTTGCACATATTCTATCATTAATGAACAATATATACTTGTGAGAAACCTGGATTGATAAAGGAGCGCACCATGCACAGCATGACATTAGAGCAGCTACGCGCCACCGTCGGCGCCGGCGGTGTAACGGGTGTAACCCTGAAAGGACAGGGCGGCGGATTCTTCGTTGAAATTGCCACCCGCAGCGGGCAAGCCGCCTTTTTGTCGAAGGCGCGTAGCACCGAGCCGCGCCGCTTTGGCAATCCCACTTCCGCGCTGATCGTGTTGCGTGATGTGGGCATTGCTGTTGCACAGCTCGACGCGACCAATTGGAATCCCGACGAAAAGGACATGACGCGCAGCCGGCAAAACCGCGCCGAAGCCATGCGCAGCGCGCATGAGGCCGCAGCCTATAACCAGTGGCTGGCCAGCGAGATTCAGGCATCCATTGACGATCCCAGGCCAAGCATCCCGCACGATGAAGTCATAGCCGAGATGGACGCCACCATTGCCGCCTTGCCGAAGAAAAAGCGCTCATGACATCCAAGCCTTACCGTATTGAATGGCGGCCGATGGCACGCGAGGACTTGCGCGCCATCGTGCGCTACATCGGCAAGGACAACCCAACGCGGGCAAAGAGCTTCGGCCAGGAACTGTGCGACAAGACCAAGCCGCTTGCACAACATCCAGAGCTTGGACGACAGGGCCGGCCGGGCTTGCCTGACTGGCTACGCGAACTGATCGTGAAGCCGAACTATATCGTTTTCTATCGCGTGCTGGCCCAGGCCCACACCGTTGAAATCTTGAGAGTGAAGCATGCGGCGCAGCGAACGCCGTGATTACGTTCTCGCTTTCCGGCATCAGAAGGAGGCTGGATATGGGTGACACTCTCAACCCGCTGATATGAAACGACCTGTCAAGTAGCTACGAGGCCAATCGTGCCTCCTCTCTGACGCGGTCCAGGCACAAGCGGTCAGCAGCCGGGGCAGCATGAGTCGACGGTTGATCACTCTGATATTCGTAGATCGGACGCAAGGCCCGCCATCATGATCGTGATTCGTCGGGAGCTGCCTCGGACTAATGGCGCGGATCCGGCCGCGATGGGCCTGTCGCATAGCGGGGACGAGGATTCTCCTTTGCCGTGTGCCGCCCCAGCCGCTGACCGCTTGTGCCTGGACCGAGTGCATGAACTTCTCGACACCAGCCGCCCTTCAGGCAGCTCGCCGCACCTCCTGCTTGTCACCTTCGAGCTCACAGCCGATCGCCCAGATGAAGCCGAGCAACTCCCGGCCCAGAGCGGTGATGACCTTCTGCTTGTTCTTGCCCTTGGCCAGCAGTGCTCGATAACGGGCATGCAAGCGGTGCTGCGCGCGCCAGGCAACGGCTTTGACCGCCTCGCTCGAGCCGGTCTGGCGGACTGCCAATATCGTGCCGATGTTAGGGCGATGTCGGTAACTCCAGGCCGCCTCGGTCACGATACGTCGCAGGTGCGCGTTGCCCGTCTTGCTGATCGAGCCGCGGCGCACACTCTGGGCGCTGGAATGCTCGCGCGAGACGATGCCGGCATAACCCATCAGCTGGCGGGCGTGATCAAAGCGCGAGATCTGCCCCAGCTCTGCCACTAGCGTCACCGCCGAGATCTTCTCCACCCCACGCAGGCTCTGCAGCCCGGCGATGACCTCCCGCAGCTTCTCAAGCATCGCTTGCACCGCCACATCGATGGCCCGCTCAAGGCGCACGATGCGCTCGGCGGCAGGTTCGACCTCGTGCAGATAGTCCAGCAGGTCGCCTCCTGCGCATCCTGCTCGAAACGCTGCTGCTTGACCCAGGCCAGATACTTGCCGGTCCAGGCCGTGGTGCCCTCGGGGGCCCGGCGCCCCTGACGCAGCAGGAACTTTCCCAGCCGATGCCGGGCTCGCAGCTGACCTCGCTTGGCCGCCAGCCGTCCGCGGACCCCGGCACATCGTCCGGAAAGGCAAGAGCCCCGTCCCGAATAAGTCCGGCTGCTATAATCCCGCGATGGACTTTCGTTGGCTCCACCGGCTTGATCCCACTCCGCGACTCATTCTGTTTTCCGTCTTCCTCGGGCTGATCGGCGGGTTCGGAGCCCAACTGTTCCTGTGGCTCCTCCACATGGGCGAGGTTCTGATCCTGACCCCCCTGTCGGGGTACCACTTCCTGACCGTGGCCACTGCCCGCCATTCCCTCAAACCACCGGGCTTCCACTTTTACTGGGGGATCCCGCTCGCCACCACGGCCGGGGGCCTTCTGGCGGGATTCCTCGTCTACACCTTTGCTCCCGACGCCGAAGGTGATGGTACCGATGCCGTGGTCAAGTCCTTCCACGAGCACGCGGGAGTCATCCAACCCCGGGTGACGTTCATCAAGACACTGGCCAGCGCGATCACGATTGGTTCCGGTGGATCGGCAGGTCGCGAAGGGCCGACCTCGGCGATTTCCGCGGGGGTGGGGTCCGCCGTTGCCAGACTGTTCCAGCTTTCGGATTCCGAACGGCGCTACATCGTCCTGATGGGGGTTTCCGCCGGCCTCTCGGCCATTTTCAAGAGTCCACTCGGGATGGCGATTTTTGCAGTTGAGGTCCTCTATGCCCGGATGGCATTCGAGGGGGATGCCCTGCTCTATGCCCTGATCTCCTCGGCCGTCGCCTACGGTATCACCGGTGCCATTGAGGGCTGGTCTCCACTCTTTCTCCTCCCCAAGACCACATTCTCCAACCCGTTGGACCTGATCTGGTTTGGTGTCGTGGGGATTCTGGCTGGCGGGGTCGGTGCCATCCTGCCCAACATCTTCTACGGGATCCGGGAACAGTTCCACCGGCTCCGGGTTCCCAATCACGTGAAGCCGGCCATTGGCGGGCTCGTTGTCGGATTGATCGGCAGCGTGCTGCCGGGCATTCTGGGCGGAGGGTACGGCTACATGCAACTCGGACTCCAGGGTGCCTTGGGTTGGTCTCTTGGATTCCTCCTCTTGCTCCTGGTGGGCAAGATCGTGACCCTGTCCTTCACCATCGGTTCGGGCGGCTCGGGCGGGGTTTTTGCACCCACGCTCTTCGTCGGGATCTTCCTGGGTGCGGCCGTCTCCGCATTCCTGCATTTCGTGGGCGTTCGGACCGTCAGCGAAACCGCCTTCGCGGTCGTGGGCATGGCCGCCGTGTTCGCCGGAGCGGCCCGCGTACCGATCGCCGCGTTGATTCTCGCCACCGAGCTGACGGGAGGCTACCGCTTGATCGTACCGATCATGCTGGCGGTTGCATTGAGTTTTTTCGTCCAGCTCGCCCTGAGTCGGCGGACGCGCTATCCCACCCTATACGAGGCACAGGTTCCCTCTCCGATCGAAAGCCCGGTCCACCGGCGCCTGTACTACGAAACGGTGGTCGATCTCCTGCAACGTCATGAACTTCATCTGGAAGGAGATTTGGTCTCGAGCCAGCTCATCGAACAGCTTTCCGGGGATCAGGGGATTGCGCTCGGGAAAACCGGGGATCACCTGTACCGTTTGAAAGTGGCCGCCGGAGCCGCCGTGGCCGGGCAGGAAATCCGCACACTGGGACTCCAGAATCTCGTCATCATGAGCGTGATCCGGAGCGACCATTCGCTCATCCCCAACGGGGGGACTGTGCTTCAGGTCGGCGACGAAATCATTGTCTGCACCACACCCGCAGCCCTCCAAGACCTTACCCCGAAACTGGCCACCCCAGTCCTCCCTCCGAAAAACCCGTCCGATCCACCCGTCACCGAATCCGTCTGAGCGGCATGGTCCCTCCACCGACGGAAACCTCCAGTCCGGCATGGCCGGAAGCGGAACTGGAATTCCTTCCCGGGTGCCCGGTCTGCGGGTCCGGGCGGCGAACGCGGATGCATGGGGACCTCACCGACCCGCTTTTCGGTGCACCGGGCCGTTGGACCCTCTGGCAGTGCCAGGAGTGCGCGACCGCCTGGCTCGATCCCCGGCCGGATCCGGCCAGCATCGGCCGTGCCTATTCCGCATATCTCACCCATTCCGTCTCGGAAGCCGCAATCCGCCTGGCACGACCGGGGATTTTCCAGGGCATCAAGCTTCAGGCGACCCATGCGATTCTCAATCATGAACTCGGCTATCACCTGAATCCCTCGCTCCCGCTCCCTCTTGCCCGCTGGATTCTGTCGCGCAAGCGGCAGCGACAGATCCTGAACCGGGTTCGTCACCTGCCCGCTCCCCGGGACCCCACGAAACGGGTTCTCGATATCGGGAGCGGGAACGGCGCATTCCTCTTCATTGCAAGGAACCTCGGATACGAAGCCACGGGACTCGAACCGGATCCGCACGCGGCCTCCCTGGCACGAGCGCACGGGTTGACGGTCCATGCGGGCACCCTGCCACATCCTGCCCTGCCCCGTGAACACTATGATCACCTGACCCTGGCTCACGTCGTCGAACATCTCCATGATCCTTTGGCCACCCTTCGGGAATGCAATGCCCTGCTCCGCCCGGGGGGACGCCTGTGGCTTCAGACTCCAAACCTCAAAAGCGCCGGACATGCCTATTGGGGCAGGGACTGGCGGGGACTCGAGCCCCCCCGCCATCTCGTCCTCTTTACCCCCGAATCCCTGCAACAGCTGCTCCGCAAGGCCGGATTCCAAGGGATCGACCTGCTCCCCTCCCCTCTCGAAGCCCAAGACATGTTCCGACACAGTCTCGCGATCCGACTCGGGGTCGACCTCCGGACAAATCGCAAGCCCCGCCTGGACCGCACCGCACGACGGGCTGCCCGGTGGGCCGATGGCACGGCATCCGGGGATCCCCAAGCCGCCGAGGCCATCACGGCCGTCGCGTGGAAATGAGCCAAATCCACGAGCCGGGCTTCAGCGCGGGCGGCAGGCATTGTACCGGATCGATGCCGAGAGGTATGAAGAAAGGTTCTCTCCCCATCGGTTGATGGTGGCGGCGAACCGGGCGTCCTGTTCGTAGAGGTCGGCAAGCCCTGCATGCATCTGGGGTCCGCATGGATAGAACCAGCGGTCGATGAAAAGGCGGTGCCGTTCCGCGACCGCCATCGCCTCCCGGCTGGCTGGTGGCAATCCCTTTCCCCGGATTGCGGCGAGTTCCGAGAGAATCGTAGCCTGCTCGGCCCGGAGGGCACCCCATTCGGTCTCGCCATAGCGGCGGATCCGCTCCTGGCTGATCTTCCAGGCCCGGGTCCCGCCCCAGCGCATCTGGACTTCTTTTTCATAACGCTCCGGCTCGAATCCGTCGAAGAGCCGGCTCCAATCCGGCTCGCCAACCCCCTCTTCCGGAATCTTTTCCAGGAGGGCCAGCCTTTGATCGATGGCAGCCAGCATCCGCTCGCTTTTCCGGAGACGCTCGAGAAGCCCATGCCTGAGCTCGAGCAGTGCATCCCTGCGGTCGGCACCGGGAGTCTCGAATGACTGTCGAATCGCTTCCAGAGAAAAACCGAGTGCACGTTGTGCCAGGATTTCCTGGAGTTTCAGGATTTCTGCGCCTGTGTACAGGCGATAGCCTTTCGCCGAGCGCATCCGGGGCACAAGAAGACCGCATTCGTGATAGTAATGAAGCGTACGCACGGTGACCCCACTCAAGCGGGCCACCTCCCGGATCCGGTAGAAACGTTCCGGATCGGGTGAGCGAGGGCTGGATTTTCTGGCAGATCGGCTCATGGTCTCAAGGTAATTGAAGCATCGCCCGGGTCCGCGCTGCAATCCCGGGATCCGGATGGGCCGGTCTCGAGGTCAGGACCAGTCGGTGTCCGGCCGGATCGACGATTCGGAGCTCGCAGGTATTCCAGGGAGTCTGGACCGGTCCGGTGACCTGCATGCTGCCGGAGCGCGGAAAATCCCGGAGGTGCGCAGCCAGGATCTCGAGTTCCCCATCCGCATCCAGGTAGAGGGAAGGCCCTCCTGTGGTCGGAACCCGATCGAGATCCGCTCCCGTCACCAGAATGTCCTGATACTTGTGACGCCTCAAGTGCGTCAACCCGGCGGTCTCAAAAAGACGGAAGAAACCCAGGGCATCCACATACCAGGTGGCGAGATGGGCGGGAGAATCCGCCACCAAAAGGGGAAAAAACGGCATGGGATAAATCTCACGCGGCAGGGAATCGGTCATCACTCGGTCTCCGGGTTCCTATCGGTGCGGGCCATTCTCGACCCTCACGTCGCGGGAGGGTCAAGGGGCAGCCGAACGCCTCCCCAACCGCGATCCCTCACCCGGGCCGGGACCGTTCTACAATGGTCGAAGGTTTCGGTTCCTGCTCGCTCCTACCCCGTATGGCGGATTTCGCATGCACCGGCTACTGATGTTTTCAGGAACGACCTTGGGCGGCCTGCTCGGCTGGTGGATGGCTTCCTCCGGAGGCATCGTCCTGTCATTCGTTGTCTCATCTGTGGGATCCGTGCTCGGTCTGTATCTGGGCTGGCGCATCAGCCGGGACTATTTTTGAGGAACGAAGCACGCACGGCTCCTGCATTCCGGCCTTCCGGCTTCCCGAAACACCGGATGGATCGGGCTCCTGGCGAAGGGACCGTGGCCGCACCCAGACACCGCGCAACCAGGAGGCACCTGCCGCAATCAAGCACATCACGGCGGCAAAATCGAAGATGATTTCGAGCCCACCGAGAAATGGTTTTGCAATCAGACGGGCAAAAAATCCCTGCGAGACGAGCGTCCGGGCCGCTCGAACCGGCAGCAAGCCGAGCGTGGGGCCCAGCAGCGTCTTCATGGGGTTATAGCCCAGAAAGGCAGCAAACAGGACGGAGACCGGTGGCAGGTGGGCCACAGCACGGGCTTCCCCCAGAGGCACTCCCTCGACCAGGAGTCCCTGAAGGAGGGAGCCCGGCAGGCTCTGGACCATCCCCGCAACCATGATCGAAAAAAAGAGCCCGATCGAGAGGGTCATGCCGGAGTTCTGGAAGGTGGCGCGCACACCAGATGCCTGTCCCCGACGGTTGGCCGCCACGGCGTTCATGATCCCTGCGGCATTGGGCGAGGCAAAAAGCCCCATCGCCAGCCCATTGGCCAAAAGCAGCAGGGCAAACTCGAAATAGTGGAAATCGGCCGGAAGCAGGGTGAAGAGAAGAAACGTGATCGAGGCGGCAATCATGCCTCCGGTGGCGAAGGGGCGTGCCCCGAAGCGGTCCGAGAGGTGGCCCGAGATGGGTCCCGCGATCAGGAAACCCAGCGTCAGGGGCAGCATGTAAATGCCGGCCCAGAGGGGGGTCTCCGAGAAATGGTACCCATGCAGGGGAAGCCAGATGGCTTGGAGCCAGATGACGAGCATGAACATGAGGCCGCCCCGGCCGATCGACGCCAGGAGTCCGGCGATGTTGCCCGCGGCAAAGGCGCGATTGCGGAACAGCCGCACATCCAGCATGGGCTGTTTTGCCGAAAGTTCGTAGAGAACAAAGATCCCGAGCAGAACCGCCCCGCCGGCGAGTGCCGTCAGCACGGCCGGGTTTCCCCACCCCATGGGGCTCGTTCCATAGGGTTGCAGGGCATAGGTGATGCCGAGGAGCAAGGAGACCAGACCGGTGGCAAAGAGGAGGTTTCCCACCCAGTCGATCCTTGCCCCATCGACCGTTCCGGTCTCTTTCAGCTTGCGGTAGGCCCAGACGGTTCCAAAAAGGCCGATGGGAACCGTCACGTCGAAGATGAGGTGCCAGTCAACTGCTGCAAGCAGTCCACCGGCGACGAGTCCGATAAAGGAGCCGGCGATGGCGGCAACAGAGTTGATGCCAAGCGCCATTCCCCGCTCATGGGGCGGGAAGGCATCGGTCAGGATGGCGGCTGAATTGGCCATGAGCATGGCGCCGCCCACGCCCTGAACCAGCCTCATCACAATCAGGGTATCGGCTGCCGCGGCCCCCCGGAAATAGACCAGCGAGGCACCCAGTGACCCCGCGGTAAAAATCAGGAAGCCCAGGTTATACATGCGGACTCGTCCCCACATGTCGCCAATCCGTCCGAAGGTCACGACGAGAACCGCACTCACCACCATGTATCCCATGAGCAGCCAGAGCAGATAGCCGCTGTTGCCCGGCGTCAGTGGATTGAGATGGATCCCTCTGAAGATGGCAGGCAATGAAATCAGGACGATCGAGGCATCGATCGTCGCCATGAGCATCCCGAGGGTGGTATTCGAAAGGGCTACCCACTTGTAGTGATCCCTCAAGGACGAGGGATGAGATCCGGCCCTGGCACCTCCGTCCCCAAACGAGCTTGCGCGATGTCGGTTTCCCCTCCTCACCGGCGGGGACGGGTGGCTTCAAGCAGGTTGAGAATTTCCTGGGTACTGCTGGTTTCTCCCAGCCTCGGGAAAATCCGACTGATGCTGTTGTCATGGGCTTCTGCGTGGAGATCGGTCATGGCATCCGTCGCCAAAGTGACGTGGAATCCGAGCTCATGCGCCTGCCGGGCGGTTGACTCGACACCAATGCTGGTTGAGATCCCCGCCAGAACGACTTGTGTCACGCCCCGCTCCCGGAGGTAGTGCTCCAGACCGGTCTGGGTAAATGCGCCCCAGGTCCTCTTCGAGACTCGATGGTCTCGAGGTTGGGGATCAAGTTCCGGCACGAGCTCGGCCCAGTCCGGCGGACGTTCTCCCGCGGGACGTGCCTGTTCCGCCCGACCGGGTGCACCACCGATCACATTGACCAGAACGACCGGCAGATCATGGGCCCGGAAGGCCTGCGCCAGACGCCCGGCGTTCCGTACGACACCGGCCGCCGGATGGGCAGTCGGGTAGGAAACAATCCCTTTTTGCAGGTCAATGAGGATCAGGGCGATGTTGGGATCCAAAGCAGTCACGGTCATGGTCTTTCCCCTACAAAGTTGGTGGGCCGTGTAGGACTCGAACCTACAACCAATTGATTAAGAGTCAACTGCTCTACCAATTGAGCTAACGGCCCACGCCGTCCTTCCTCTTGCCTCAACACGAGGACATCGACAACAACACCTGTCGTTTCAGGAAGTGATTGTAAAACAAACGTTCAAGGCACTGCCCAAGCCCCTGTCGCAAGGCGCGTCGCGAGTCATTTCGAAAGACCGAGAAGGTTGGGGTGGACGGTGGGATTTGAACCCACGACAACCGGATCCACAATCCGGGACTCTAACCAACTGAGCTACGTCCACCAACCGGGTCTTTCGGATCAAGGACCGCAGGGAGCGCTATTTTAGCCCAAGGTGGGGTTCCAAGCAGATTTTCTCGAAAAAGTGGGTCGCTCCGACAAGGCCAGGCCCTCGGGAGGTTGGGACTTGACATTATTTAAATATTTAGATATACTTTTAAACATGAAAACCGAATCCCTCTTTCGCGCGCTTGCCGATCCCAGCCGAAGGAAAATCCTCAAGCTCCTTCAGCCAGGTCCACTCTCTGCCGGGGAGCTATCCGAACATTTTCCGTTTTCCTTGGCTTCTCTGTCCCACCATCTTTCGATTCTCAAGTCAGCCGACCTGGTTCATACGGAACGCAGGGGGCAATACATCCATTACTCCCTCAACACCTCGGTCACCGAAGAGATCTACCGGTTGATGGCTGACCTTTTCTCAAAACACAGATCCGGAGAATCCAAGTGAAACTCAAACCTGCATTGCTTGCAAACGGCATGTTCATCGTGGCCAGCTGGATCCTCGTCATCCTGTTCTACCATCGCCTGCCGAACCCGGTTCCGGTTCACTGGACCCTGTCGGGCCGGGTCAATGGCACGATGGAGAAACCCTGGGGAGCCCTCCTCCCGGCCCTCCTCATGACCGGTCTCTGGCTTGGACTCGTCATCCTGCCGGCAATCTCACCGCGCGGATTCCGCATGGAAAACTTCCTCGGGACCTGGCAGCTCCTGATCGTACTGATCCTTGCGTTCATGCTTTTTGCCGAGATCACCGCCTTTCTCAAGGCAAGCGGCGCACACCTCTCGCTCGACCACCTGATCCCGGCCGCGATCGGCATTCTCCTGATCGGGTTCGGAAACTTCATGGGCAAGCTCAGGAAAAACTTTTTTGTGGGGATTCGGACCCCATGGACGTTAGCCAACGATACGGTCTGGTATAAAACACACCGCCTGGGTGCCTGGATCTTCGTCGCCGGAGGACTCCTGTTCATCGGGCAGGGGATCTGGAGGGGACCGGTTGCCATCCAGATCCTCACGATTGCCGTGATCGTGGTCGTTCCCGTCGTTTATTCCTACTGGATTTCCCGGTCGATTGATCCGCCTACCGATCCGGAGGACAGCCAGGCGACCCCTTCGCAGTAATCGCCTGCCACTCCTTGATATCCGGATATCCGCCTGATGCAAGAAAAACTGGCGGCGGAGGCGGCCATCACGACCCGCCACCCGAGCGCCTTCGCCCCAGATCTTGAGGACAGGCCCACGGTGGGAATGTTTGGTACTGGGTGGCGCGCCTGGCAGGACTCGAACCTGCAACCGCCGGCTTAGAAGGCCGGTGCTCTGTCCGGTTGAGCTACAGGCGCATGACAGGCCTGGTCGGGGCAGAGGGATTCGAACCCCCGACCTCCTGCTCCCAAAGCAGGCGCGCTACCAGACTGCGCTATGCCCCGATCCGTTCCGATGCCCGACCCGCCGGCCGTGGTTCAAATCCTTCCCTTCGCAAGAACGGCAAGGGTCGAACCCTGCGGAGGGAGCGCATGCATTATATGCCACTTCGCGTGAGGTCCAGGGACCAACGGCCGCATGAGCGGATGATTGCTTCCACTGCAGGAAAAATGCAACAATTCGTCCATCAGGAGTACCCATGACCGCCCGATTGATCGACGGCAAAGCCCATGCCCGGGAAATCGAGAACCGGGTTGGAGCACGGGTCGCCGAGCGGCTGGGGCAGGGATTGCCTTCGCCCAAGCTGGCCGTCATCCGGATCGGCGAGCACCCCTCCTCTGTCATTTACGTCGAAAACAAGCGCAAGGCCTGCCGACGCGTCGGAATCGATGCGAACCTCTACATCCTGCCCGAAACGGTGGATGCCCCGGCCCTGGCTGCACTCATTGGCCAACTCAATGCCGACGAAAGCGTCGACGGCATCCTGCTCCAGCTGCCCCTCCCGGCCAGCCTCGATGAGGCAGCCTTTATCGAGAAAATTGATCCGGAAAAGGACGTCGATGGAATCCATCCCATGAACCTGGGCCGGCTCGCCGCCCGGACCCCGGGACTCCGGCCCTGTACTTCGCGCGGCGTGATCGACCTTCTCCGGAGCATTGGCGAGACTTTTTACGGCCGCCACGCGGTCGTGGTCGGTGCCTCGAACCTGGTCGGCCGGCCGATGGCGCTCGAACTCCTGCTGGCCGGTGCCACCGTCACGATCTGCCATCGTTTCACCCGGGACCTCGCGGACCATGTCGGACGGGCGGAAATCCTCGTGGTCGCCGTGGGCCAGCCCGGACTCATCCGAGGCCCCTGGATCGCCCCCGGGGCGACCGTCATCGATGTCGGCATCAATCGGGGGAAAGAAGGCCTGGTCGGTGATGTCGACTTCGCCACCGCCCGGGAACGGGCCGCCTACATCACCCCCGTTCCGGGCGGAGTCGGGCCGATGACGGTGGCCATCCTGCTCGACAACGTGCTCAGCGCTGCGATCGCCCGCGCTGGCCGCTAGCTGGCGGCTGGCGAACGCCGCCGCCAGCGGGCCTGCTTTTCCGGCCCATCCTCGACCAGAATCCCCGCATCCAGCAGTTGCTGCCGGATCCGGTCGGCCTCGGCGTATTGGCCTGCCTCCCGCAAGCGCTGCCGCTCGTGGATCCGTTCCTCGATCCACTCGTCCGTCACCTCGCCCCCTCCCCCGCGAAGAAAGGTCTCCGGATCCAACTCCAGAAGTCCAAAGACCCGGGCCATCTCGCGCAATCCGGTCCCGAGCTGGCACGCCCGGTCGGGATCCGCTGTTCGGACCCGGTTGATTTCGCGCACGAGATCGAACAGGACGGCCAAGGCATCCGGAGTGTTGAAATCGTCGTCCATGGCGGCCGAAAACCGGGACTGCCAGGGGGCCAGGGCCGCAGAATCGGGTGAGTCGGGCTCTCCAAGGCCCCGCAGGGCCAGGTAGAGGCGTTCCAGGGAAAACCGTGCCTGAACCAGGTTTTCCTCGCTGAACGTGACCGGACTCCGGTAATGGCTCGCGAGCAGCCAGAACCTCAATGTCTCCCGGTCGTATCGCGTCAGGGCCTCGCGGATGGTCATGAAGTTGCCCTGTGATTTCGCCATCTTGTCCTGCCCCACCTGGACAAAGCCGTTATGGATCCAGTAGCGGACGAAGGGCTCACCCGTCGCTGCTTCCGATTGGGCAACCTCGTTTTCATGATGGGGAAATTCGAGATCCTGTCCCCCGCCATGAATATCGATGGGCAGGTCGAGGTGGGCCATCGACATGGCCGAGCACTCGATGTGCCATCCGGGCCGCCCGTGCCCCCAGGGCGACGGCCAAGCCGGCTCGTTCGGCTTGGCCGCCTTCCACAACACGAAATCGAGCGGATCCGCCTTGGTTTCCTCGATCCCGATGCGGGATCCGGCCCGCAGTTCTTCGAGCCGGCGGCCCGACAAGCACCCATAGGTCGGAAAACGGTCAACCCGGAAATAGACATCCCCATTCTCGCCCTGATAGGCCACACCCCGATCCCAGAGCCGCTCGATCAGGTGGACCATGGCCCCGATGTGGCCCGTTGCGCTGGGCTCGGCATCGGGTGGTGCAACGCCCAAGGCCTCCTGGTCACCGTGAAACCGGTCGATCATGCGTCGGGTCAGACCCTCCACTGTTTCGCCGAGTTCAGCGGCCCGGCGGATGATCTTGTCATCGATGTCGGTCAGGTTGCGGATGTAGCGCACGCCGTAGCCCGACTGCCGGAGATAGCGAACCACCATGTCGAAGATCACGAGCATCCGGGCATGGCCCAAGTGGCAATCGTCGTAGACGGTGACACCGCATACATAAAGACGCACAGCTTTGGGATCCGTCGGTTCAAACGGTTCCATGCGGCGCGTCCGGGTATTGAAAATTTGGAGCATGGACTCTACGGTCACCGGTCTGGACTCCATTCTATCGGAGTCAGGATCCTCTCCCCCGTGATCGTGTGGGTCCAAGAGTGGCCCTCAGGCGCGATCAGGCCGGGTGTTCCGCGGATGATAAGGTCGGCTGGGTCTGCGCCCGGATGTTCTGGAAAGCCTGCTGCCTCCGCTCAGGTCCCATCCAGTCCCAGATCCGGGCCAGCTCGGGACCTTCGAGGCTGCCGGTCAGAATGGCACGCAATGCTGGGTACACCTTCCGGGAGGGAAAGGCCGCCGGATGATCTGTCCGGAGGCCGGAAAGAAAATCCATGAGGGTGACCGCATTGGCATGGGCTTTCCCATACGCGGCAAGACGGGCATCCAGGGTCTGGAGGACCGCTTGGGCCTCCTCCGTGGGGGGACTCCGACCAGCCAGCCGCTCCCGCCACTGGATGAGATCGGCGTGGGAACGGACATTGTCACGCACCAAAGAAGCGAGACCGACCGGTGCCTCGGAGCCAAGCGCATGGGTAACCCACTGGGTATAGGCGTCGTCGTCCAGCGCGCGAACCGCGAGATGCTGCCAGTGGTCCAACTGGGCCGGGTCGAAAACGGCAGGAGCGCGGTGGATGGAGTTCCAGTCGAAGGAACGGGACAAGGCTTCGAGATCGAGGAGGCCGTTTTCGGCATAGGGATGACCGAGCCGGACCAGGTAGTTCTGGACGGCGATGGGCAGATAACCCGCCCGGGCAAGCGATCCCAGACCCACCGCACCATCGCGCTTGGCCAGCGGGATCCCGCCGGGGTTGACCAGGAGGGGAAGATGGCCGTAGAGCGGCGCGCCCCACGAAAGCGCACGGGCCATGAGCAACTGACGACCGGTGTTGCTCAGGTGATCGACTCCGCGGAGAACATGCGTGATCCGCATCTCGCAATCATCAACCAGATTGGTCAGGAGAAACACGGGCTGGCCGTCCCGCCGACACACCACAAAATCCCCGATGGCTCCCAGCTCTTGATGCTGGGGACCGTACACCAGATCGTCCCAATCCAACGAGCCCGACCCCTCAACCCGCCAGCGCCAGGCCGCCGGTTCACCTGCCCGGAGGCGCCCTGCGGATTCCGTGGCAGACAGTCGCGCACACCGACCCGAATAGCGGGGAGTCTTCCGGTCCCGCCTCTGCTTCTCGAGATCGTCGGCCAGTTGCCCATCGGTGCAAAAACACGGGTAGATGCAGCCCAACTCCCGCATCTGTCCCAAGATGTCCGCATATCGAACCGACCGTTCAGACTGGCGGTAAGGAGCAGACGGCCCACCGCAATCCGGCCCCTCCTGCCAGGTGATCCCGAGCCAGGCCAGATCCGCCAAGAGCACTGTCTCGTGGCGGGGATCACTCCGCATCCGATCCGTATCCTCAATCCGGATGATGAACGTACCGCCCATCCGCAGGGCCGCGAGATAGTTGAAAAGCGCCGTTCGGGCGTTGCCCAGGTGGAGGGCCCCGGTGGGGCTTGGAGCAAAACGGAGTCTCGTCTGGGGGCTCATGACGACATGTTAGCGGGCCTCTTTCCACTCCGCCAGTTTCATCCCCGGAGCGGAACCGGCTATCATGGTGCCCCTATGGCCGACTACTTCATCGCCGACCTTCACCTCGATCCCAAAAGACCCGCCGGGCTTGATGCCTTCGGCCATTGGCTGGAACGGATCCACCCCGACCTGGGGTCACTCTACATCCTAGGAGACCTGTTTGAGGCCTGGATCGGTGACGACGCCTCGGACCCGCTCTTCGATCCGCTGCTCGACCGCCTGGCCGGCCTGGCTGGAAATCACCATCGGCTGTACTTCATGCCGGGCAACCGGGATTTTCTCGTGGGTCATGCGCTGGCCCGCCGTGCCGGCTGGACCGCGCTTGAGGAACCCGCACGCATCCAGTGCTACGGCACCCCGGTGGGACTCTTGCACGGAGATACCTTTTGCACGGAAGACCAGGCCTACCAGGCCTTTCGCGCGCAGGTTCGCAATCCGGACTGGCAACGGCAGTTCCTGTCCCGGCCACCTGCGGAACGCCACGCGATGGCGGCGGCGGCACGCAAGGCCAGCCAGCAGCATAACGCCCGGGCTGCCGACGACCTCATGGATGTCACGCAAGCGGCCATCGACGAGTTCATGCGCCAGGAAAACCTGACGTGCCTGGTTCATGGCCACACCCATCGGCCGGCCATCCATCGCTGGATGCTGGACCACGTGCCCCGAACCCGCATCGTCCTCGGCGACTGGTATGAACAGGGCCAGGTTCTTCGCTGGGACCAGTCGGGGTACCGACTGGAGACAGTCCGGATCCGGCCGGATCCAACCTAAAGGCGCTCCTCGTCGAAACGGAGATCGAGCTCGGCGAGTGCCGCCCCGCGACGGGCCATCGTTCGCTCGGTCAGACGGTCCCGCAGATAGACCGGTGTCACATCACCCGTGAGGTAATCCCCGGAGAAGCAGGAATCCTCGAAACGGGTAATGGCCGGGTTGTCGACCCGCACGGCCTCAACCAGGTCCGGAAGGTCCTGGTAGACCAGGCCGTCCGCCCGGATCAGCTGACGGATCGTCTCGACACTGCGTCCGGCTGCAACCAGTTCCTCGGTCGAGGGCATGTCAATCCCGTAGACATTGGGATAACGGACCGGCGGGGCCGCCGAGGCGAAGAAAACCCGTTTGGCCCCGGCTTCCCGTGCGAGTTCCACGATCTGCCGCGAGGTCGTTCCCCGCACGATCGAGTCATCCACGAGCAGAACATTCTTTCCGCGGAACTCGACATCGATCACGTTGAGCTTGCGACGGACGGAACGCTCCCGCTCCCTCTGTTCGGGCATGATGAAGGTCCGCCCGATGTAGCGGTTCTTGATGAACCCCTCCCGATACGGCAAGCCCAAGCGGTTGGCGAGCTGGAGTGCGCTCATCCGGCTCGTGTCGGGAATCGGGATCACGACATCGATGGGCCATTCCATGGCCTCCCGGACCATCTTGTCGGCGAGCTTCTCCCCCATCCGCAGGCGCGCGCGGTGAACGGAAATCCCCTCGATCCGGGAGTCCGGTCGTGCCAGGTAGACATACTCGAAAAGACAAGGGTGCCGCTCGCTCCGGTCGGCACAAAGCCGGGAATGAAGCCGGCCAGCCGGGCTGATCAGGATGGCTTCCCCCGGCGTCACATCCCGCAGGTATTCGAACCCGAGGACGTCGAGTGCCACGCTCTCCGAGGCCAGCAGGTAGGAAGTTCCCCGGGGTTCATTGCGGCACCCCAAGACCAGCGGGCGGATGCCCCAGGGATCGCGGAAGGCCAGCAGTCCGCTCCCGGCAATCAGGGCCACAACCGCATAGGCGCCGAGACAGCGTTCATGGACACGACGGACGGCGGCGAAGACTGCCTCCGGATCCAGCCGGTCACATCCGGTCTCCTGGAGCTCATGGGCAAGCACGTTGAGCAGAACCTCGCTGTCCGAGTCTGTATTGAGATGGCGGCGGTCCGACGTCACAAGCAATGACCGCAGCTCGCGGTCGTTCGTGAGATTCCCGTTGTGGACGAGGCCGATGCCGTAGGGCGAGTTGGTATAAAACGGCTGTGCCTCGAGTGGGCTCAGGCTGCCCGCCGTGGGATAGCGGACATGGCCAATGCCGGTCGTGCCGGTGAGGCTCCTCATATGCCGTTCATGGACCACGTCGCGGACCAGGCCGCTGCCCCGCCGGACATGGAACTTTTCCCCGTCGCTCGTCATGAGGCCCGCGGCATCCTGCCCGCGGTGCTGGAGGACAGTGAGCGCCTCATAAAGGTCCATGTTGACTTCCTTGACGCCCGCGATGCCCACGATCCCGCACATCTCAGGTCACCGTCGGAAGCCGCCGTTCCATCCACAGGGTCAGCGGCTGAACCCAGGGAATCAGGCGCGACTGATTCCAGTCGGGCATGCGATTCAAGTGGGCAATCTGGCCAATCCAGACCAGGATGCACAGGAACAAGACCCCGCGGGCCAGTCCGAAAACCGCACCCAGAAGATGGTCCATGAAGCCGAGTGGACTCTTGTGGATCGCCGCTCCCAGAAAACTCAGGGCGATGGCACCCGCGATCACGACCACGAGGAAGACGATGACCTCACCCACCGCAAGGCGCCAATCGAGCGAGTGGATCAGGAAAGACAGGTGGCCTCCCAGCCAGGGACCGAGCCGGGCTGCGAGCAGGAAGGCCAGGATCCAGACAAGCAGGGACAAGGCCTCACGCACAAAACCGCGCATCAGGCTCATCACCACCGACACGAGCACGATGAAAATGAAAACGACGTCGATCCAATTCATCCGAGCCTCACGTCGGGATCTCCCGGGCGGACTGTCCGTCAGGGAGGGGCATGGGGTGCCCGGACATGGATCCAGAATGGAGGGTTACCGACCAGGGCCGTCAGACGACCGATGATTGCGTATGCGCTCCGCCGATTCCGGTAGGGTCCGACCCAGAGGCGGACCAGGCGTCGTTCATGGGTCACAATGGCACTGAACCAGGTCCGGAAACCGTTCCGTTTGAGGGTCGCAACGAGCCGTCTTGCACTGGCTCTTGAATAGTAGGCAGCCACTTGGAGATAGAT
>JAKATI010000034.1 GCA_021828045.1 Pseudomonadota bacterium
CGTCTGGGATCTCAAGTTCGTCCACCACCCGGACAGCCTGGTGCTCGCAAGCCACGGCCGCGGACTCTGGGTCCTCGACAACCTGAAACCGCTCGAAGGCCTGACCCGGTCGGTTGCCCAAAAGCCCTTTGTCCTCTTCCCCACCCAGCCCGGCATGAACTTGAGAGTCCATTACTCGGGTCATCCGGCCGCACCCTATTATTCGGTGCCCAATGCACCCCTGGGGGTCGTGATCAGCTATTACGTGGGCCAGCAGAAGCCGGCCTTCCGGCGGGTCCGGCTCACGATCAAATCCCCATCCGGCACGCGACTTGCGGTCCTTCATGGACCTGCGAGCTTTGGCGTTCACGAGCTCGTCTGGAACATGCGCTACCGCGGACCCCATCCGCTCCGGATCGGCCCCCCGGTTCCCGCCGGTTTCATGAACCGTTCCTTTGGTCCCATGGCGATCCCCGGAACGTACCGGGTCATTGCCCATGCCGGCTCCAACCGGGCGGAAGTGACCGCCCAGGTCCGTCAGGATCCCAGGCACCCGATTGCCCTGTCCATCTGGCGGGAAGACCTGGGGCTCGGGCTCACCGCCCGCAACGAGCTCTCGGACTTCAACCGCCTGCTGAACCGGCTGCAGGCCGTCCGGGTGGCCCTGTCCCGCCTCTCCGCCCGCCCGGCTCCGACGGGCATTCCGGCCTCCCTCCTGGCCCAGGGCAAGAAGCTCGGGGCCGAGGTCAGCCATTTCGAAAACCGGCTCTACAATCCCAAGATCCAGCGCAATGCCCCGGAGGATTCCCTCCACTACCTGGCGCGTTTCCACCGGGAAATCAACATGGCCTACGGCGTGGCCTCCTTCTTCCTGCAAGGGCGCGCGCCGAATCACCGGATGCTTGCCGTTCTCAGGAACAGACGGAACCAACTCAAGAAGATCTTGGGCCAGTACAACCGGAAGATCCGGCCGGCCATTGCGGCTTACAATGCGAACGCCTGGCATCTCAAACAACCCACCCTTCCCCAAGGGAAGGCGATCCGACTCCGCAAGCCGGTGATTGACTGAGTGATTCCGGTCTCCGGCACGGGGCTTCGACCCCTGCCGGAGGCCGGCGGAACTTTCGACTTTATGCCCGACTCCAACCGGATGTCGGGTTGTTGCAACGACCTCAAAAACAGGGGGATATTCCCGTGATTGTCACATCCAGATCCCGCTCCATCGCGGCAGCCGGCCTCGTGCTTCTGGCCACAGCCCTCCTTCCCAGCGGACAGGTCTTCGCCCACGCGTCGGGCACTTCTCCGCTCCGCCACATCAAGCTGCGCAACCTGGGCCCGGCCATTGCCGGCGGCCGGGTCACCTCGGTGGTGGGAATCCCGGGACAGCCCGAGGTCTACTATGTGGGCACGGCCGCCGGAGGCGTCTGGAAGACCACGAATAACGGCAATACCTGGAAAAATGTGTTCCGCCATGGGGATACGGCCTCGATCGGCGCGATCGCCCTCGCCCCGGGCAACCCCAATCTCGTCTGGGTCGGCACCGGCGAGTCCAACCCGCGCGATGACATGATCGATGGCGGGGGCGTCTACTACTCACCCGATGCTGGCAAGAGCTGGGATTTCATGGGATTGAGGAAGGCCGGCCAGATCAGCCGGGTGGTGGTGGATCCGGCCGACCCGAAGATCGTTTTCGTCTGTGCGCTCGGCAATGTCTGGAAACCCACCCCGACCCGCGGCGTCTATCGCAGCTCCAATGGGGGGAAAACCTGGCAGCGGGTCCTGTTCCTGAATGACACGACGGGCTGTTCGACCCTGGCCATGCAACCGGGCAATCCCCAAGTCCTGATCGCCGGACTTTGGCAGGTTCGTCGTTATCCCTGGAAGCTCGTGAGCGGTGGTCCATCAAGCGGCCTCTACCGCTCCCTGGACGGGGGACTCCACTGGAAGAAGCTGACCCACGGCTTGCCCAAGGGGCTGACCGGTCGCAGCGACGTGGCCTTCGCACCCAGCCGGCCCGACAAGGTCTATGCCGTGATCCAGGCCAAGCACGGCGTGCTCTGGAGCTCGGAGGACATGGGCAGCCACTGGCACCTGGTTTCGAACAACGAAAATGCCGACGTCCGTCCCTTCTACTTCACCCAGGTTGCGGTCTCGCCCAAAAACCCGGACCAGATCTTCCTGCTCTCCATGAAGCTCATGGAGTCGAAGGACGGGGGCCGGACCATGTTTTATGCCGACAAGATGGTGCATGTCGACCACCACACGATCTGGATCGACCCCCGGAACGGCAACCGCATCATTCAGGGCAACGACGGTGGCGTCTACATCTCCCACAATGACGGCAAGAACTGGCGTTACCTCGACAACCTGCCCATCGAGGAGTTCTACCAGGTCGCCGTGAACGACCGCGTCACTCCCTTCCTGGTCTGCGGCGGCATCCAGGACAACAACGCCTGGTGCGGCCCCTCGAGCGACTATTCGCGTGCGGGTGTGAACGGGCTCGACTGGTACATGCCCGTGGGCGGGGACGGCGAGTATGTCGTTCCAGCACCCACGGATCCCAATATCGTCTACGCAAGCTCGGAAAACGGGTACACCGTCCGCTACAACGTCAAGACGACCTTTGCGCCCTTTATCCAGCCGTACTACCATTCACAGGCCGGACACAAGGTCTCCGCCCTCAAGTACCGTTTCAACTGGACGGCGCCGATCGCGGTCTCCTACAAAGACCCGAACGAGGTCTACATCGGGGCTGACGTGGTCTTCAAGAGCATGGATGGCGGCGCGCACTGGAAGGTGATCAGTCCCGACCTCACCCGGGACGACAAGGCCAAGGAGGGGCTCACCGGCGGCCCTGTGAACTACGACATTTCGGGTGCCGAGAACTACGACACGATCGAGTCGATCAGCATCGCCCGGACCAATCCCCAGGTCCTCTGGGTCGGCACCGATGACGGCCTCGTCTGGGTCACCCGCAACGGAGGGAAAAGCTGGCAGAAGGTGACCCCGCCGGATGCTCCCGCCTGGGCCCGCGTCTACCAGATCGGCGTCTCCCCCTTCCACGCCGGCTCCGCCTACCTCAGCTTCGACGCCCACGAACTCGGCAACAACCGGCCCTACGTCTACCGGACCGACAACTACGGACAGAGCTGGCATTCAATCGACCACGGCCTGCCGGACGACAGCTCCGTCCTCGTCGTCCGCGAGGACCCGAACGACCGGGGATTCCTGGTCGCCGGCACCATGACCCACGTGTACTACTCCCATGACCGGGGCAGGAACTGGCACCTCCTCACCGCAAACCTGCCCACCATGCCCGTCTGGGATCTCAAGTTCGTCCACCACCCGGACAGCCTGGTGCTCGCAAGCCACGGCCGCGGACTCTGGGTCCTCGACAACCTGAAACCGCTCGAAGGCCTGACCCGGTCGGTTGCCCAAAAGCCCCTCACCCTCTTCCCCATGCAGAAGGGAATCCTGTTCTACACCACGGACATCGGGGATCCGGCGCCTCCCTTCTACTCGGCCCCGAACGCACCGGTCGGCGTCACGGTTGCCTACTACCTCAAGAAGACCTATCACCGGACCAAGGCCCAGAAGAAGGCCCATGAAACACCAGTCAAGATCCAGATCGAAACCCGTTCCGGTGCCCTCGTGAACACGATCTATGGCCCGGCCCACTCGGGCGTCGAGTCCGCCGTCTGGAACTTCTCCTACAAGGGACCCCGGAAGATGGATTTCGGCCACTACTGGATGTCCCATGGCCCGAAGGGATTCCAGGGACCGGATGTGGCACCCGGAACGTATCGCGTCGTGGTCACGGTCGGCCACCACCGGGCGGTCGGTCTGGCCCGCGTGGTCGCGGACCCTCGCTTCTCCATTCCACAGGCACAATACGTGGCACAACGGAATGCGGGACTGGAACTGAGCGCCATGATTACCGCCATGGATACCATGCTGGACCGCATCCATGGCATGCAAAACACGCTCCGGACGTTCCGGAAGAGCCTTGCGGGACAGCCCGCGCTCCAGGGCCGTTACGGCGCCGTGCTCCGCGAGGGCCGCCTCGTCGGCCAAAAGCTCGAGAAGCTCCTGACCTCAGTGTACAACCCCGAGCGGCAGCACAATGTCTCGGAAGCGAGTCTCCGGAACCTCGTCCGGCTGCACCAGAAGATCATCAACACCTACACGCTCGTGATTGGAAACTATGCCCAGCCCATCAATCACCGCATCCAGCGGATGATGGCCCATCGCCGGGATGAGCTCGAGGCAACCCTGGCCCGGTTCAACGGGCTCCTCAAAACCCAAATCGCGCGCTACAACCGCCTGGCCTACGGGACGGATGCCCCCACCCTGTTTTCGGGGTCTCCGATCCGGATTCGGCCCACTCCACAGTGATGCGCTAGGATCATCTACTGGATCTTGCTGCGGCCTCTTCGGAGGCCGCTTTTTTTGGACTGGAAGAAGAAAGTTCGGGCCCCTCCGGGCCAACAAGCATGATTTCGATTTTTGAGACAGGACGAACGCTGAATACGCAGTTGCCAGCTCAGATCCCACAACCTGGAGCTAGTTGTCTGGAAGCGGCCAGGCTGCTGATGGGGAACCTGAAAATGACAGTGGAAATGAGATCGCCCCGGCTATCTTATGGCTCCTGAAACATCACCGCTCTCATTTAATTTAAGCCCATCAAAATGGAAGCGGATCGCGCATGACGGAACAGTTGAGGAAGTAGTGGCAGAAGTTCCGGCAAGGGACATCAGGCGTCGACCAGAAAAATTGGATAGATCGGAAGCCAACTTGGACCCTGTACGCGTTACCCGGCAACCATCCTGTGGCAGTGGCAGCTTCATGGGGATTGGTGCCGGCATACGGTGCAGCACAGGCCGTGGCCGTTTTTCTCAAAACGCCGAAAGGCAGGCATCCGTAGGGAAGGCCACACTACTGCCTGGTTTTTGATGGAACCGACACCGGGATGAGTGGAATCAGCTGGGGAGCGTCCCATGGATGGAATTTCCTGCGGTTCCCCTATCGAACCCCTCCTGATTCTCTCCCTACGGACAACTCCTCCCAGCAAACACTTTCCGAACCAGGAAAAGATTCGCCAGCACCCGGGTGGCAAAGAACCGGTGGGCATCCTGCACCAGCCCAAGGTAGCGAACCTTCGTCAACCCGGATACAGGCTTGATCACCCCGTTCGCATGCTCCACACGAGTCCGGATTCGGGACTGGGGCCGGTTCTTCGCCGCGGTTGGCCGTCGACGAGGCCTTTCCACTTACAGCGGCGGTTCGTGGAGTCCCGGGCCCGGGGACACTTTGGCCCGGATCCTCCCGCGTGGTCCCACAGACGCCCGGTCGCCGTACACGCGCGTCTCCCCGCCATGCAGCGATGGGCTCTCCGGATCCCGTAACCCGGCGATCAGGAGGGCTCTTCGGAAGCTTTCACTGCCTTTTCGACCGGGCTTCCTTCTGGCGCATCGATGGGCTGAGCAGGAGGCGGCATCCGATTGGACTCAAAGAGCTCGCGGAGCGGCACGGGCTCGCGGGGTCTTGGATCAACCGGACGGGACTCCGGAGGTGAAGGCAGACGGGTCTCGACCTGTACCAGTCCCGTGGACTCCCGTCGTGGGCTGGATGACCGCGAGCTCGCTGGCGGAGGGGGCGGCGGCTGGGGACGGGACTCGAAAGAAGCCGGGCCTTCCGCATGGGACACCTCCTCCCTGCGGGCGTTCCGGATCTCGGCTGGCGGACGGGGGATTTCGGAAGGGCCGCGCGGGCCCTCCCCGGGATACGGGCCATGGGTGGCTTCCGGTGGTACCGGCCGGAAATCGGCCGGGTCCTGCACACTGGTCCGATTCTCGTTCCCGATGCGCCCTTCGCGCCTCCGGTAGCGCCCACCGCGGTGGCCTCGCCGGCTGCCGTGATGGGCTCCATCGGGCCTGCCACCCGTCTCGAACGAGGCTCCCTCCCCGTCCACCGGCCGGGTGGCGATCCCGCCGGCCGGCATCGTTCCATTCCCCGCCGGACGTCGTTCGCCCCGGCCTGGGCGTCCATCGGGACGTCCGGGCAGACGGCCAGGACGACCTCCCGCTGGCGGACCCCGGCGCGGACGGTTGCCGGAACCCCGGCCGGGCGGGATGGAGGACGACATCGGCCCGCGGCGCTGGGGCACCGGTGCCGGTGTTGCTTCCGGGGCGGGAGCAAAGAGTTTCCCCCACAATCGTCGCAGGAATCCTTCCCGCCCCGGCTTGACCGACCTGCCCGCTCCCGGTGTCATGGCCACCCGTTTGAGCGGCTTGACCGCCGGTTCGCTGATGCGAGCGGGAGTGGTCTGGGTGACCTGCTGGACCAGGTTCTCCTGTGGATCGGGGGCCAGACCGGCATCCAGCGATTCGGCATCGGCCAGACTGCCGACCCCGGGGTTCTCTCCCATCCGTCGACGTTCGATCCGGAAATCCGGTGTCTCGAGGCGGCTCGAGGGAATCAGGACGACGCCGCTTCGCGAGCGCTGTTCGAGGGAGGTGAGCGCAGCCCGCTTTTCATTGAGGAGATAGGTGGCCACGCTGACCGGAACCTGGGCCAGCACCCTTTGGGTTCCCTCCTTCATCGCCTCCTCCTCGATGAGACGCAGGACCAGAAGCGAAAGCGACTCAACGGTCCGGATCTTTCCACTGCCCTTGCAACGGGGACAGCTGATCTGGGTCGTCTCCTCGAGGGAGGCCCGAAGCCGCTGGCGCGACATCTCGAGAAGTCCGAAGCGGGAAATTTTCCCGATCTGGACCCGGGCCCGGTCGATCGCCAAGGCGTCCCGCAGCCGGTTTTCCACGTCCCGGCGGTGCCGTTCCTGCTCCATGTCGATGAAATCGATCACGATCAAGCCGCCCAGGTCCCGGATCCGCAGCTGGCGGGCGATCTCGTCCGCCGCCTCGAGATTGGTGGTGAGTGCCGTCTCCTCGATGTCCCCGCCACGGGTGGAACGGGCCGAGTTGACATCGATCGAGATCAAGGCCTCGGTCCGGTCGAAAACCAGCCGTCCTCCGGACGGCAACTGGACCTCCCGCTCGAAGGCCTGGGCAATCTGGCTCTCGATCTGGAAGCGGGTAAAGAGCGGGGTGGGATCCTGGTAGAGGTGCAGACGCTCGAGGTACTGGGGCATCACCTGCTCGGCAAAGGCCCGGGCCCCCTCGAACATGCGGGGATCATCGATCAGGATCTCGCCGATATCGGTCTTGAGGTGATCCCGGAGCCCGCGAACCACGATATTGTCCTCCTGGTAGATCAGGAAGGGCGCCTTCCGGACTTCGGCTGCCTTCTGGATGGCCCCCCAGAGCTGGACCAGGTAATCGAGATCCCACTGGACCTCCTCCGCACTCCGGCCCAAAGCCGCAGTCCTCAGGATCACGCCCATCTGTTCCGGGATCCGGATCTCCGACAGGATCTGCCGGGCTTCCTGGCGTTCCTCCCCGTCGATCTTGCGGGAGACGCCAGCCGCCTTCGGGTTGTCGGGCATGAGGACCATGAATCGTCCGGCGAGACTCAGGTAGGTCGTGAGCGCGGCGCCCTTGTTGCCTCGTTCCTCCTTTTCCACCTGCACGATGAGTTCGAGCCCTTCCGGAAGCCGTTCACGGAGGCCTTCACCAGGCTGGAAATAGTGGGGATGGATCTCCTTGGTGGGGAGAAACCCATTCCGCTCACCGCCGTAATCCACAAAGACGGCATCGAGGCTGGGCTCGACACGGTTGATCTTGGCTTTGTAGATGTTGGCTTTCTTCTGTTCGCGGGAGGGGATTTCGATATCGAGATCGACGAGCTTCTGGCCGTCGACGATCGCCACCCGAAGCTCTTCGGGCTGGGTGGCATTGATTAACATGCGTTTCATGGATGGATACTCTCAATGCTGCTCCGAAGCGCCGCACTGGAGATCATGCTGTTCTGACAGGCAAGGTCCGGCCTCATATCGCCGGCGAGAGTGCCACAGGGGTGGCCGGTCAAAATCTGCCTAGTCAGCGCTACATCACCATGCAGGACATGGGAGCGCCATGGGTTTGTGGTCCCGACCTCCCCTTCGGGGTTGCGGAACCGGAAAACGGACGCCACCTTTTGGGTTGCGTGTCACAGCGGACCAGACAAGAGATACCCGCCTGGGCGGGGTCAACCTTTTGTCACGCGCCTATTATCGTCAAAAAGCCATCAAAACTCAATATCCTTTTCAAGGCTATCATATTCCAATGAATTCCCCCCCATCCCGCGGTCCCGAACCCCGGTCTCCGAAGCATCTCACGGTATCGGACGGTCAGGCCGGCCAGCGTCTCGACAACTGGCTCTTCCGCGAACTCAAGTCAATCCCCAAAAGCCACATCTACCGCCTCATCCGGACCGGTCAGGTCCGGGTCGGAGGCGGACGTTGCCGGCCGAGTTACCGGGTGCAGAGGGGGGATGAGATCCGGATCCCGCCCCAGACAGCCCCCGATCTTCGCACTCCGCGGAAAAGCGCTCATGCACCTCCCGACTTCCTGCTCCAGCCGCTCTACGAGGACGCCGATCTCCTCATCGTGAACAAGCCGGCCGGTCTGGCCGTCCATGGCGGCAGCGGAATCTCCAGCGGACTGATCGAGCGGCTGCGCGACAGCCATCCGGAAGGAGAGTTCCTCGAACTGGCCCATCGCCTGGACCGGGGCACGAGCGGCTGCCTCATCCTGGCCCGGAGCCGGACCGTGCTCCTCGAACTCCACCGGGCACTGCGCAACCGGGAAATCACGAAAAGCTACCTGGGGCTGCTCGCCGGGTCTCCTGCCTGGAAAACCCGCAGCGTGGATCAGGCCGTCGCGCGAGCCGACCCCGCACCGGGGACGGAAGCGGCCAAGGAGGCTCGGAGCCACTTCCGGATCGTGCGGCTCTGGCCCGACTGCGCCTTGGCCGAGATCGTGATCGAAACCGGCCGCACCCACCAGATCCGCATCCATGCCGCATCGCTCGGACATCCTCTCGCCGGAGATCCGCGCTACGGTGATCACGCCTTGAACCGCCGCCTGAAGTCGGTTTATGGCGTAAACGGCCTTTTTCTCCATGCCCGGTCGGTGCGCCTCTCCCACCCGCGCACGCACGAGGCCCTCTTCATCCAGGCGCCCCTCCCCGCGGAGCACGAAACCGTCCTGGCCCGGCTGGATGCCCAACCAGACTCTCAGGGCACAGGGTAGCCGGCCTGCCTCAGGAAGTGGGCCAGACGGATCAGGGGAAGCCCGACCAGGGCGGTGGGATCGCGGGTGGCGAGCCTGTGCCATAACGAGGGACCGCGGGATTCCGCCCGGAAGCTCGCGGCACAACTCCAGGGTTGATCGGCTTCGAGATAGCGTGCGATCTCCCCGGCCGAGAGCGTGCGCATCCAGACCCGGGTATGGTCGACCGCCGTGTATTCCAATCCGTTCCGGGTATCCAGGAGCGCGAGCCCGGTCCAGAAATGGATGCTTCGCCCGGACGCCCACTCAAGATCGGCCCGCGCCCGTTCGGGCGTCCCGGGCTTGTGCAGCACCCGGCCCCCGCACTCCGCCACCTGGTCGGATCCGATGATGAGGTGTGAGGGGTAGGCGGTCCGGACCGATCCGGCCTTGTGGCGGGACAGGCGGAGGGCCCGCTCGCGGCCGGTCTCGCCCTCGACCAGGGGCTCCCCTCCCACCGGTTCGCAGACCCGGAATCCGTCGATCAGGCGACCCAGCAAATCCCGGCGGTTCGCGGAACTCGATGCGAGCACCACTTCCGGTTGGACCGCCACGGACTGGAGACGGGACCGGTCTCGACTCATGAAGCCTCCCCTCGGGGCCACCATCCTAGACGTTCGGGGCGCCCGCCGCAAACCCTCGCGCGGGGAATCCCACCGGCAGAAGCCGAAACGTTTAGAATAAAGGGGTTCCCCGCAATCCGGATCCGATCGGGCCCGGGACCCACCCGTCAGGAGTTTTCCATGGCCGTGCAGAAAGACCGTAAAACCCGTTCCCGGCGTGACATGCGCCGCTCCCACGACGCCCTGACGCCCGCAACGCTTGCCACGGATCCCACGACCGGTGACCGTCACCGGCGGCATCACGTGAGCGCCGAGGGTTTTTACCGGGGACGTCGCCTGTTCACCCCCAAGGCACCCAAAACGTCTGAACCGGAAAGTTGAGCCCACAAGCGAAAACCCGGAGCTGACCGGCTTGCATCCCTCCACGGTTCTGGCACTGGATGCCATGGGCGGGGATGGAGGTCCTGCGGTCGTGGTCGAGGCCGCCCTGGCCGAGCTCGAACGGGTCCCCGGGCTCGAGCTCATCCTGGTTGGCGCCGAAGGGCCGCTCCAAAAACTCGTGAGCGAGCGGACGGGCGGAGCCCCTCCAGCCCGTCTCCATCTCCAGGAAGCTCCCGAGGTCATTGCCATGGAGGACAATCCCATTGTGGCAGTCCGTCAAAAAAAACACGCCTCGATGCGGATCGCAATCGACCTGGTCCACACGGGAGCCGCCCAAGCCTGTGTCAGTGCCGGCAATACCGGGGCACTCATGGTCTTGGCCAAGATGGTGCTCAAGATGCTGCCCGGCCTTGACCGTCCGGCGATCTGTGCAGCGATCCCCACCCGCAATGGACATACCCTCATGCTGGATCTCGGTGCCAACGCCGTCTGCACGGCGAACCAGCTCGTGGATTTCGCCGTGATGGGCTCGGCTTTGGCCCAGGCCGTCCACGGGATCTCGCAACCCACCCTTGGCCTCCTCAACATCGGCACCGAGGAGATCAAGGGACATGGAACCATTCGCGAGGCCCACGAACGGCTCAGCAAAAGCGGACTCAATTACCGGGGCTTCATCGAGGGCAATGACATCAACCGGGGACGCGTGGACGTCATCGTCTCCGACGGTTTTGCCGGCAACGTGGCGCTCAAGACCATGGAAGGAACAGCCCATCTCATCAATGATTACGTCCGGGAGGAGTTTTCGCGGACCCTCCTGTCCCGGATTTCGGGACTCGTGGTCTGGCCCGTCATCCGATCCCTCAGGCAACGGCTCGACCCCCGCCTCTACAACGGGGCCAGCTTCCTCGGAGTGAACGGCATCGTGGTCAAGAGCCACGGCAATGCCGATGCCGTGGCCTTCCGCCACGCCATCCGGCGGGCCACCTCCGAGGTCCAGAACGAGCTCCTCGCGAAAATCCTCCGTCTCCAGCGCACGGTCCTGCCCCCAACCGAGGAAGCCTCCCCGTGACCCCCGTGCATGCCCGCATCCGCTCCACTGGCCATTGTGTTCCCGAACGGGTGCTCACCAACCAGGATCTCGAACGCATGGTCACCACCTCCGACGAATGGATCCGGGACCGGACCGGGATCGAGCGCCGCCACATCGTCTCGCCCGGCGAGACCAACCTGGATTTGTGCGAGAAGGCGGCCCGTTCGGCGCTTGCCGCGGCGGGTCTCGAAGCCTCCGACCTCGACCTCATCCTGGTCGCCACGACCACACCGAACCAGGTCTTTCCCAACATGGGAGTCCTGCTCCAGGAACGACTCGGAGGCCATGGCTATCCCTGTACCAGTCTCGAAGCCGCCTGCGCCGGCTTCATTTATGGTCTCGCCGTGGCCAACAGCCTGATCCAGACGGGACAGGCCCACCGGGCCCTGGTCGTGGGAGGCGAAACCCTCTCCCGGATCACGGATTACACGGACCGGTCGACCTGCATCCTCTTCGGGGACGGCGCCGGCGCCGTCATCCTCGAGGCCGCATCCGAACCGGGAATCCTCTCGACCCACATCCATGCCGACGGGGCCTACAAGGATCTCCTCTATTACCCCTCGGGAATTTCGCAGGGATTCGACCGGCTGCGCGAATCGGTGGATTTCATCCAGATGAAAGGCAGCGAGGTGTTCCGGGTGGCCGTGAACACGCTGTCCCACCTCGCCCTGGAGACCCTGGAGAAAGCCGGTGTCGGATGTGCGGACCTGTCCTGGTTTGTGCCCCACCAGGCCAACCTGCGGATCATCCAGGCCATCACCCGCAAACTGGGACTCCCCCTGGAACGGGTCGTGCTCACGATCGCGGAACACGGCAATACCTCGACGGCCTCGATTCCGATGGCTCTCGACGTGGCGGTCCGGGACGGACGCATCCAGCGGGGACAGCTCCTCCTCTTCGAGGCCTTCGGCGGCGGTTTCACCTGGGGTTCGGCACTCGTCCGTTACTGAAAAGCCGCAGGTCGAGTCCGCGGAGTTCGTCCGGACCGAGCTCACGGACTCCTCCGGCCCGAAGGTTGCGCGGCAGGACAAAGGGGCCGTATCGAACCCGGATCAGCCGGTTGACCCTGTGGCCCCGGCTTTCAAACAGACGTCGGACCAGCCGGTTGCGTCCCTCCTGGACGACCACCCGGTACCAGTGGTTCACACCCTCCCCTCCCAACGCCTCAAGCTCATCGAAAGACGCCCGTCCATCCTCGAGATCCACGCCACGCCGGAGGTCGGATTCGGAAACCGTGGCAAGCCGGCCCCGGACCCGGACCCGGTATTCGCGGATCCAGCCCCCCGAGGGATGCATGAGACGCCGGGCCAGATCGCCGTGAGTGGTGAAAAGCAGGAGTCCTTCGCTCTGGTAGTCGAGGCGGCCCACGGCAATCCACCGTCCCTGGCGCAGCCTCGGCAGATGCTCGAAGACCGTGGGTCGCCCCACCGGATCCTTTCGCGTCGTGAGTTCGCCTGCCGGCTTGTGATAGAGGAGGATCCGAAGCGGGATGTCGGGGTGGGGCGGAGTGGCGAGCGGGCGGCCGTCGAGACAGAGGGGATCGCCAGGCTCAATCCGTGCCCCCAGGGCAAGCACCACGCCCTCCCGGGTCAGCCGGCCCGCCCGAATCCACGCCTCGATTTCGCGGCGCGAGCCCACACCCAGGTGGGCCAGGTATTTCTGGATGCGGATCGGGCCGGAAGGCGGCCCGGCATCAGCCGGAAGACGGCTTCCCCGTTCCGGCATCAAGCTCCCCTTCCGGATCCGGCAGCCCCAAAAGAGGAGCTTGCGTCAACGGATCCGCCGGGGTGGAAAGATCGAACTCGGGAGTCGGCTCGATCAGATCGGCGAGCTTTTCGAGCGGCGGAAGGTCCGAGAGGCCCGACAGTCCGAAGTAGTCGAGGAACTCGCGGGTGGTTGCATAGAGCGCCGGACGGCCGGGCACCTCGCGATGTCCCACCACCTGGATCCAGTTGCGCTCCTCCAAGATCCTCAAGGTCGAGCCGGCCACGGAGATCCCCCGCAACTCCTCGATTTCTCCCCGTGTCACCGGCTGCCGGTAGGCGATGATGGCCAAGGTTTCGAGGAGCGCACGCGAATAGCGCGGCGGCTTGGGTTCCCACAAGGCCGAGAGAGCCTGGACGAAGGCCGAGCGGATCTCGAGACGGAGGCCCCCGGCCACCCGCTTGAGCCTGAGCCCCCGGTTTTCGTAGAGTCCTTCCAAGGTCCCGATCCACTGGCCGAGTTCGGCCGCGCTGACCGGCCGACCCAAGGCCCCGCCGAGCAGCATCTGCAAACGCGCCTCATCGAGCGGTTGAGCTGCCGCGAGCAGGGCGGCCTCGAGCAGGGCCGTCGGTTCCAGGGCACACTCATTCATGACCGGTCTCCTGGACGGGGGCTTCCTCCACAACCGAAGAGGAGGGTGCCTGGACGTAGAGCGGTCCGTAGGGCGTCGCCTGGACCAGGTTCACGAGCGACTGGCGCACCAGCTCGAGGAGTGCCAGGAAACTCACGACCGCCCGGGCCCGGTTCGAACCCCGGGGGAGCAGTTTCTCGAAGCGCTGGTAGCCGCGGCTCCGGGACAGCCGTTCCAGCAGGCTGGCCATGCACTCGCGCACCGAGAGCGCATCCTTGACCACCCGATGCCGGATCTGCCAGCGCGTGCGATCCAGCAGGCGCGCCATCTGACGCAACCAGTCCTCGAGTGCCACCGGGGGCGGTTCCGGCAGGAAATGCCGGTCGGATTCGGGAACTCCCACGTGGGCCTGCCAGAGGTCCCGCTCGAGCCGGGGCAGGGCATCCAGCCGTTCGGCCGCCCGGCGGATGATCTCGTACTCCTGGAGACGCTGGACCAGGGCGGCGCGCGCATCCTGGGGTTCCTCCCCGGTTTCGTCAACCGGTCTCGGGATCAGCATGCGGGCCTTGAGATTGGCCAGGTAGGCCACCATGTACAGATACTCGCCGGCGAGCTCCAGCTGCATCTGCTGCATCATGCCGATGTAGTGGAGATACTGTTCGGTGACCTGGGCCACCGGAATGTTGAGCACGTCCAGGTTCTGGCGACGGATCAGGTGCCAGAGGAGATCCAGCGGCCCTTCGAAGGATTCCAGAAGGAGACGAAGTGCGTCCGGCGGAATGTAGAGGCCCTCGGGGTAGGTCAACCAGGGTTCGCCGTTCACGGTGGCCAGGGGCAGCTCGGGCTGGCGGACCGCCTCCGCTCCCATCACCGTCGGGGTGGGGGAGCGGGTCATCCGCGTCTGGCCAGACCGACCGCAGAGCGGACATCCGAGAGCGTTCCCCGGGCTTCGCGCTCAGCCTTCATGCAACCGTTGCGGAGGATCTCGTCCACGTCGCGCGGATGGTTGTGCCAGTGTTCGATCCGTTCCCGGACCGGACCCAGGGCCTCCCCCAGGTGAGCGAGAAGATGCTCCTTGCAGTCGAGACAGCCGATCCCGGCGCTGCGACAGCCGGCCTGGACCCATTCCCGGGTGGCCGCGGGCGAAAAGGTCTCGTGGTACTTCCAGACCGGGCAGCGCCCGGGCTCCCCCGGGTCGCTCCGTCGGACCCGTGCCGGATCGGTCACCATGGTCCGGATTTTCTCCCGCACGACCGGCTCGGGGTCCCTGAGTCCGATGGAATTCCCGTAGGACTTGGACATTTTGCGCCCGTCGGTCCCGGGCAGTCTGGCACCCGGGGTGAGAAGCGGTTGGGGTTCCGGCAGAATCCCGCGTCCGGTGCCGCGGGCTTCCGCCCCGAGCGCCCCCCGTTCCTCCGGGGTGAGCCCGGGCATCTGCCCAAGCATCGATTCGATGGCATCCCAGGAGGAGGCCGTGCCGGACTCGCGGTAGTCTTTGACGAGCCGGTCCCATTCTTGTCGCAGGGCCGGCAGGGACCGGTTCCGCGCCTGGGCCAGGAGTTGATCGAAGGCGGGGCCGCGACCATAGAGGAAGTTGAAGCGGCGGGCGATTTCCCGGGTGACCTCGAGATGGGCCACCTGGTCCTGCCCGACCGGAACCAGGTGGGCCCGGTAGGCCAGGACATCGGCGGTCATGAGGACCGGATAGCCCAGAAAGCCGTAGGTCGAGAGATCGCGGTCGGCAAGCGCTTCCTGCTGTTCCTTGTAAGTGGGGACCCGTTCCAGCCAGCCGAGCGGTGTGATCATGGACAAAAGAAGATGCAGCTCGGCGTGTTCGGGAACCCCGGACTGGACGAACAGGGTCGCCCGTTCGGGATCGACGCCCACCGCGAGCCACTCGCAGGCCATCTCGCGGGTGAGGTCCGAAAGTGCCCCCGGGCTCTCGTAGTGGGTCGTGAGTGCGTGCCAGTCGGCGGCAAAGAAATAGCAGTCATGCTGCTTTTGGAGTGCGACCCAGTTTTGCAGTACGCCGACCCAATGCCCGAGATGAAGCGGTCCCGTGGGCCGCATGCCCGAAACAACCCGTCGAGACGGCTCCGGCACCGCGGGCGACATCAAAGCCGAAGAAGGCTCAGCGTCTGGAGCAGTGCCGGTGCGGAGAGCCCGGTACCCCCCAGGAAGAGGGTCAGGATTCGGCCCAGAAGGGGTCCCACGAGGAGGAAAAAGACCCCCGTGAGGAGGAGCAGGAGGAGGATCCAGATGCCGTAAGGCTCGATCCGGGAAAAACGCCGGGCCCAGGGCAGGGGCAGGATCCCGGTCAGGACCCGTCCCCCGTCCAGGGGCGGCAGGGGAAACAGGTTGAACACCATGAGCAGGATGTTGATGTAGATCCCGGCCACCGCCATCAGGATCAGGAACTGGCCGAAGGGAGTGCCGGGAATGAAGAGGCGGGCACCCTGGGCAACCAGGAGCCAGACGAGACCCATGAGGAGGTTGGCGCCGGGCCCGGCGAGTGCCACATAGGCCATGTCCCGGTTCGGATGATGGAAGTTGCGCGGGTTGATCGGGACCGGCTTGGCCCAGCCGAAAATGAAGTGGACCGGCAACAGGAGGCAGGCCAGGGGCACGAGAACGGTTCCGACCGGATCGATGTGGCGGATCGGGTTGAGCTTGAGCCGGCCCAGCATTTCCGCTGTGCGATCACCGAACTGACGGGCCGCATACCCGTGCGCCACTTCGTGAAGGGTGATCGCGAAAAGCCCGGGCACCACCCAGATGGCGATGAGTTGGGGGAGACTGAGATGCGGCATCGGTGCATTATAGGCGCTCGCACGCCTCTTCGTCTCGGATCCCGTCCGGGACCGGGAAACAGGACGGGCAGGCGGTTTTTATTGTCAGCCAGATGGGTTATCATGGAACAAATGGATTCAGGTCAATCCACCTACAGGTAATCAACGTGTGGTTCGCACTCTGGGCCGAGGATCACCCCGACCGGAGCCGGGAACGCCCGCAGTGGCGGGATCGGCATCTTGAGCGGTTGAACTCGCTTTTGGACGAGGGTCGGCTGCTCGTTGCCGGACCCCTCCTCCGCCAGCCGGTTCCCGAAGCGCTGCCGGACGCCTGTGGCGGAAGCCTGATCGTGGCCGACTTCTCCTCCCCGGAGGAAGCCCGGCACTGGATCGAAGAGGATCCCTACCGGAAAGCCGGCATTTTCCGTTCGGTTGAGATCTGCCCGTTCCTCCCGACCGTCCCTGGAGGCTGAGCAATGGATCCGGCCACGCGCGACTGCTCCCCGTCCCCCCGCCCGCCGCTTGAGTCCCTCCTCGCCCAGGCTTTCCCTGGAAGCCGGATCACGCTCCGGGACGATGCGGCCCTCCACGAGGGCCACCCTGGGCGTCCTGCAGGCTTCGGCCACTTCTCCCTCGAGATCGTATCCGAGCAGTTCACCGGACGAGCCCTCCTCGAGCGCCACCGCATGATCCACCATGCCCTGGGATCACTC
>JAKATI010000035.1 GCA_021828045.1 Pseudomonadota bacterium
CGAAGTAGTAACCGCTGTGGATATGCAGTGCCCGGGGCGCGAGCTCCCGGGATTGCCGGGTTGCCAGACCGGATAGCCGTCTTCGGGTTGGGGCCACCGAAGAATGACCGGGATGGACCATGGCACAACTGGAAAGCAAAGTCCCAAGAACAACCCCGAGCCACCGCCATCCGGTAACCCCGGCAAGCCTTAACCGAGGGGCCGGCAGGACACTCCTCATCGAAACCCACCGGCTGCACGATGAATGATGAGGACCCGGTTTTCCCGGTAGAGAGTCGCCCGGATGGGAGATCCAGCGCGTTGGAGTGCCCGCACCAAGACTTTGAGCGCTTGGATGAAGGAACCCTGGACGACAGCGTGCGTCGTCAAACGATAGTCCTCGGGACTTTTCCAGACGAGCTGGTAGCCTGAACGAGCAGTCCAGCGCCGGAGTTCATGGTGAAGGCTGCCCGGGGAAACGAACCAGGTTCGCGCTCCTCTGGAATGGCGCCGACTCATCCCCCGGACAACGGGGAAAGGATATCGGCCCGCTTGCTCGACCTTGAAAAGCGCCGGGGTCACCCCTCGTTGCATTCCAGCCGCTCGGCCGGGTCGTGGGACCAACATGAGCCCGACCAAGAGCCCCACCGACCAGCCGGAACGAAGCCTCATAGACCTGGCACCACGGCAATCACGCGATTGCCGCCATAAACCCGGACCTTGAGAATCTTTCCCCTCGAGCGGGCCCAGTGGGTGAGCGCACGCAAGGCCTGCCACAGCCCGGGATACCCTCGATGCTCGTGCCGGACTCTCCAGACCGGTCCCTTCCAGACCAATCGGTAACCGGCAAGCCTGCACCAATGCAACAGTTGACGACGGAGGTTTCCGGGGTGCAGGCGCCACTTCCGGAACGGACCGGCCTCCCCACTCGTCCGGGGCTTCTTTACGCGGACTTCCCCAGGTCGTCTGGTATCCGACTGGAGGAGGAGGTGCCCCTTTCGGAGCGTGAGCACCACCTCGGGGGCCAGCCCGCCGACTACCCAGTAGGGGTCTTCCCGGAATACGGGCAGGGGCATGGCCCCAGGAGTGCGGCCGGTCGCTGCCCGGATCAGCTGACAGTCTGGATGGTGGTTCATCCACAGGAAGATATCCCGCCCGTTGTCATAGGCGATTCGGGGCATGCACCGGGTCCCCATCACTCGGTAATCGAAGTGGTAACGTCCATACGCCAACCCCCAAAGGGCCAGACCAATGACCAGGAATCCGGCCTGGACGGTTTTGGGGGCGTCACTTGCGCGACGCACCTTGAGTGGAGGCGGTAGAATCATGACCCCGGATCTCCCGTGAAATCGGAGGAACAGCTTGCCGGACCGGGTGGCAGGCGAACAGCTTCAAATCCGCTGTTTCTGCCGGGTTAGCTCAAATCAGCCCGGCCACGCATCCTTCCTCCAAGGCCCCTCTGCCAGGAGTCACCGTGCCCGAGCCTTCCGACCCGATTTCCGCCCTCACCTTCATCGGCCTCCTCTCGGGCACGAGCGCCGATGGGGTGGATTGTGCGATCGTCGATTTCCGTCCGCCCCGTCCCCGGCTGGAAGCGTTTCAGACGGTGCCTTACCCCGCAGGACTCCGTGCCCGGATCCTGGATCTGGCCTCCTCCAACCACAGGGGAGGCGATGCCCTGGATTTGCTCGGGACACTGGATGCCGAGCTCGGAGAGTTCTTCGGTCAGACCGCCATGCGGGTTTTATCCGAGTCCGGAATTTCCGCACACCGGATCCGGGCCATCGGAAGTCATGGACAGACTGTGCGTCATCGGCCGGAGGGCTCCTGTCCGTTTACGATCCAGATCGGCGACCCGAACCGGATTGCAGCCCAAAGCGGGATCCTCACGGTCGCAGATTTCCGGAGGATGGATATGGCCTATGGTGGGGGGGGTGCCCCACTCGTTCCCTCGTTCTGGAACGAGTGCTTGGAACCGGATTCCCTATCGTCCCGGGCAAAGACTGTCATCCTGAATCTGGGAGGAATTGCCAACCTCACGTTGCTGCCCCCCTTGGTACCGGAGGTCATGGGATTTGACACCGGTCCCGCCAATACCCTGCTCGACGGGTGGGTTTCCGAGCAGACGGGCCAACCCTATGACCGAGATGGCTTTTTCTCCCGCGCGGGACGGGTCATCCCGGAACTCCTCGAGGATCTCACCCGGGATGACTACTTCGGCCGGCCACCACCCAAAAGCACCGGACCGGAATATTTCAGCCGGGATTGGCTCCGGTCACGGCTGGCCCGTCAGCCTGCCCACACCACGGCCCCGGACATTGCCCGCACACTCACCGCGTTGACCGCAGTCACGGTCACCCAGGCAGTCCTCACTCATGCTCCCGGAGGAAACCGTCTTCTGGTCAGCGGAGGAGGGAGCAAAAACCCGCTTTTCATGGAGGAGATCCGGCACCGCCTTCCCGGCTGGACCGTCACCACCACTCAGACCGTGGGGTTTGACCCGGATGCGCTTGAAGCCATGGCGTTTGCCTGGCTGGCCTGGAAAAGGCTCTCCCAGGAACCGGCGAGCCTGCCATCGGTCACCGGAGCCCGGAAGGCTGCTGTACTGGGCGGAATCTACAGACCCACCACGACCTGATTGGTGGCCGACTGGCCTTGGAACTTTCCGATCCGGTAGCACTCTAAGTAGGAGAGTGCTAAAATATACCCAAGTCATGGCGCATGAGGCAATGTTCTACTTATGAATCAAGAACTTGAAGCCTTACAAACCGTAACCCAGAGCTCCCAGCAGAGCCTCGAAGGCTATCTCAAGGCTATCCGCCATATTCCTTTGCTCTCGGCCGACGAGGAACGGGAATTATTCCACCGGTACCGGCAGGACGGGGATCTCTTCTCGGCCCAGAAACTGATCCTGTCCAACCTCCGCTTTGTGGTCTACATCGCAAGAAGTTATCGCAACTACGGCCTTCCCATGGAAGATCTCATCCAGGAAGGCAACATCGGTCTCATGAAGGCAGTCAAACACTTCAACCCCGAACGGGGCGTCCGGCTGATCAGCTTTGCTGTCCATTGGATCCGGTCGGAGATCCATGAGTTCATCATCCGGAACTGGCGTTTGGTCAAGATTGCCACGACGAAGGCCCAGCGCCGTCTGTTCTTCAACCTCCGCAAGCATCTCAAAGCTCCGGGGAGCCTCACGGCCGCGGAAGCCGCAAGGATCGCACAAGACTTGAAGGTAAGCCCAACGGAGGTCCACCATATGGAGGCCCGGTTTTTAGGACATGAGGTCAGTCTGGACCGGCAGACAGGCACCACCGCTGAAGAGGCGGAGTCCTCCCGTTCTCCCATCGAATGGCTGGCTGACGAGACAAGCCGGGATCCCCAGTCCTTGCTCGAACAGGCAGACTCCGAGAGACATGAACACCGGAGCCTTGAGGCTGCCTTGGAGAAACTGGATGATCGCAGCCGAGAGATCGTGCGTGCCCGCTGGCTCGCGTGCGTTGAGAAACCTGCGCTCAAGGTTCTGGCCGAGCATTTTGGCATCTCGGTGGAAAGGGTCCGCCAGATTGAGGCGAAGGCTTTGGGTCGCCTGCGTCAGGAACTCGGCCCACTCGCTGCAACCTGAATCTCTCGGGCCTGATTCCGATCAGGCGCTCCCCCACGGTGGAGCCAGGTAGTGGCCTGCCAGCAGCAGCGCGAACAGCAGGGACAGGTACCAGATGGAGTAGCGGAACAGCGCGAGTGCTGGGGGCACCGGTTGAGAAGCCCGGGCGAGACGCACCAGTCCGGCGAGAAAGCCACCGTTCAACGCCGTCACCCCCGCCAAGTAAATCCACCCGCCATCACCAAGCAGTCCCGGCAGGTAGCTGATGGCAATCAGAAGGATCGTATAAAGCACGATCTGCAGGATCGTGAACCGCTCTCCATGGGTCACGGGGAGCATGGGAATTCCAGCACGTTCGTAATCGCTCCGGCGGCCGATGGCCAGGGACCAGAAATGGGGCGGAGTCCACGCAAAGATAATCATGAACAGGCTGAGGCTGACCGCGGAGATGTGATCGGTCATCGCCGCCCAGCCGAGGACCGGGGGTGCCGCGCCCGCTGCTCCACCGATCACGATGTTCTGTGGGGTGATCTTCTTGAGGAAACGCGTATAGACCAGGCCATATCCGATCAGTGAGGCAAAGGTGAGAACGGTCGTGAGTCCATTCACGGCAAAAACCAGAACGATCAAGGCCACCGTGGCCAGAAGCCAGGCCCAGCTGAGAACCTGCCAGGGCAGGAGATGTCCTTGGGGAAGGGGGCGGTAACGCGTCCTCAGCATCTGGGCATCGATACTCCGGTCCAAGAGATGGTTAAACGCGGCTGCGGAGGCTGCAGCACACCCAATTCCAACTGTCGCCGCACAGAGGAGACCGAAGGGCGGCCACCCGGGAACTGCAAGCAGCATGCCCACCAGGGCGGTAAACACGATCAGCGAGACCACCCTGGGTTTCGTCACCCCGATGAGATCGCGCCAGTTCATGAGCGGCAGGGTCTTTACCGGGGAGGTGAGGCGGGCGTCCATAAGGCATAGACCAGAAGCGAGACCGCACCCAGCAGGAGCGCAGCAAAAAAGGTATGGCTGACTGCAAGCCACCGCGGCATCCCAATCATCGCCATGCTGATCCCGATGGCTACTTGAGTGACCGTGAGACCCGCGACCACGGCACTCATCAATCGGATGGTCCCTCTCCGGGAGCGGACCCAGACGGCTCCCGCCCACGCCACCACCGTGATGAAAACCACGAGCGCCCCGAGCCGGTGCAGGAAGTAGATCGCTGCCCGCGCCCGCAGTGGGAGCGTCCCCCCTTGGTAATCGACCCCTAGACGGTTCCAGAGCACGAAGGCCCGACCGTACTCGAGGTGCCGGGGCCACCAGCGACCGAGACAGGTCGGGAAATCCGGACAGCCGACCCAGGCGTAGTGCGTACTGGTCCAGGCTCCCAGGAAGATCTGAATCACGAGGAAGGAGAGTGCAACGAGCCCGATCCTCCGTCCCCAGGGAGACCGGACCTCCTCCCGCCAGCGGAAGGTGCCGGTATCCCGTGCCCAGAGGAGAAGAAGGCAGTCCCAGATCAGGAACGCTCCCAGAAGATGTCCGACCACAATCAGGGGCTCGAGCTCGAGGGTGACGGTCCACATGCCCAGTGCCGCTTGCAGGACGACGAGTCCCAAGATGATCCAGGGGAGCCTCCGCGGCCGCTGCTCCCGCTGTCGCGCTTTGGAAAGGGACAATAAGGCGACCAACAAGATCACAAGACCGAGCCCACCGGCCAGGTAGCGGTGGAACATCTCTTTGAAGGCCTGGGCTGGACGGAGTGGCTGGCTGGGATGCAGTCGGTCGGCTTGTCGGATGGCCATGGCCCGGGTCGGCACCACCAGGTGTCCATAGCATGCGGGCCAGCCCGGACAGGACAAGCCGGCGTTGGACAGCCGGACATAGGCACCCACTGCAATCAGCACCAGCGTCCAGACGATGGCCAGCGCCGTGAGTATCCGGAACCCGTCCCAGCGCCCGCGCATCAGCTGATCTCGGAAACGGAGAGCAGGCGTTTGAGATCACGCAGCAGTCCTGCCGGATTGACGGCCGCCGGATACGACATCATGAGGTTGCCCATGGGATCGACCAGGTAGATGCGCTGCCCGAGGTGGGCATGCGCCGCCGCGAAGAACTGCCGGATGAAATCACGGCCGGTCCGGCCCTTGGCCATGACGATGGTGAGATCGGGATCCTCGACCCTGAGAAAGGCGAGCTTCCGTGGGCGATGGGTCACCACGTAAAGACGTTGCACACGGCGAATTTGCTCCCCCAAGGCAAGGCGGATCTGGCGGGTCGCATAAATCGCCGCCCGGCAATCAGGATTGCAGTTGGCTCTGCCGATATAAACCAGGGTCCAGCGGCCATGAAAGTAGCGGGGGCCATAGGCTTGGGGACCGGCAATCCATTGGAGCGGTGTGATCCGCAGTTTGACCGGTGGAGTGATCAGGTTTCCATAGTTTGAGGTCGCCCCCACCCCCCACTGATCCACATTGACGTACCAGAGGCCGGCGATCATGAGGGGCAAGGCAAAAACGCCGATCAGGGCGACCCAGATCGCCCAGCGGGGAAAGAAAGAATGGCGGGTTGGGTTCATGAAGGTGACTTCCGGTGCAGGTTCAGGCCGATCCAGACGCCCAGAACAACCAAGGTGAGGATTGACCATTGCACAGCATAGCCGAAATGCTGCTCGGGCCCGACTTTCTTGACCGGCCTCCAGTGGCGGACAAAGCCTCCCGGTTGATGGGGACCCAGCAATAGCACAAGACGCGTGAGCCGGTGCCTATAAAGCGACTCCAGGTAACGATGAGAAGGGTAAAGGACCGGTTTGGGCCAATGGGGAGGGATGGGCCCGCGTCCGAGACGCAACGCGGGGCGCGGGATCTGGCCGGCGTATCCCACGAGTCGAACGGAACCTTGGGGAAGCGCTTTATCCAGGTCCTTCCGCGTTGCTCCCAATGGAGTGGTGGGAATCCATCCCCGGTCGACCGGAATCCAGACCGGACTCGCATGGGGCCGGAAGATGCTCACGACCTCAGAGCCGATTTCGTCACGATGATAAAGGTCGATGAGGAGAAGATCCCGTTTCCGGAGATATCGTCCCTGGACGACGATTCGTTCAAAAGGTGCGGCAAATATCCCTGGAGACCAAGGTTTGGGCCGCGCCTGCTTACTTGCTTGGAGCGACCGTAGCTGGTTTTCGCTGTGCCAAGCCGCACGCCACTGCCAATGGGCGAGAAAAGCAAATCCCAAGATCAGGGTCCAGGCCGCCAGCGTGGGCCAAGGCCTTGGCAGAAAACGCCAGCCGGTCATTCGGATTCCACCAAGGTCATGGCGCGCAAACCCCGTGGCATACTAGGGTCCGGCTCTGCTCATCAAGGTCCCCGGTCGCAACCATGCTCTTCAAGATCATCATTGTCGCGCTCTTCATTCTCGTCGTTGCCTCCTTGTTTCAGGGACTCTGGTTCCTCCTCAAGGACCGGGGAGCAGGCACCCGCACCGTCCGGGCTCTTTCCTGGCGCATTGGTCTTTCCTTGTTCCTGTTTCTGCTACTGATGCTGGGTTATTGGCTGGGCTGGATCCACCCCCACGGCATCCAGCCCGGCATACCGGGATAGCCGCCGTCTGACAACGGTTCAGAGCCAGTACACGAAGATAAAAAGACCCAGCCAGACGATATCGACGAAGTGCCAGTACCAGGAGACCGCCTCAAAGGCGAAGTGACGCTCAGGCGTGAAATGCCCGCGCAATACCCGGATCAGAATCACCGTCAGCATGATCACACCAATCGTGACATGCAAGCCATGGAAACCCGTCAAGAGAAAAAAGGTCGCACCATAAATCCCGCTGTGGAGTGTCAGGTTGAAGTGGGTATATGCCAGATAATACTCATGTGCCTGCATGGCCAAGAAGGTGGCACCAAGGGCGATGGTAGCGATCAGCCCGCCCACAACCTTGCGGCGGTGCCCCGCCTTGAGAGCCCAATGCGCCCAAGTCACGGTGACAGCACTTGAAAGGAGAATCAGCGTATTGAGTGCAGGGATTCCCCATGTCGGCATCTGGTTGAATGCACCCCCGACATGCGCCGGACCGTTGGTCGGCCACAGGGCACGGTAGTGCGGATAGAGCAAAGCATGGGTAAAAAACATGTTGCCTGCGCCCCCAAGCCAGGGAACCACAAACAACCGCTCATAAAAGAGCGTACCGAAGAAGGCACCAAAAAACATCACTTCCGAAAAGATAAAAAAGATCATTCCCCAGCGGAATGTGCGATCCACTTGCAGGTTGTAGCGGCCCGCCAGGCTTTCCCGAATGACGGTACCGAACCAACCGAACTTGGTCGAAATGATGCAGAGCACCCCGACTCCCATCACTAGCGGACCCGCCACGTTATAACCATCGAGCCAGATACCGGCGCCGAGCATGAAAGAAAAAAGCCCAATGGAACCCAAGATCGACCAACGGCTTTCGTGAGGCAGATAGTAAGAATCGGTTGAAACGTTCATGCAGACCTCATTTTCCGAAAGTGCAGTGTAGCGGGGTCACCGTACGGAAGCCTCCAGGGCCGCACTTCGGGGGCGTTCACCGCACCCATGCACCCACTAGATAAAATCCGATGTAAAAAACCAACGACACGATTCCCAGGAGAATCGCCATGCGGACCGCACGCCGACGGCGGCGTCCCTCGTCGGATCCGGAATCGACCTCCACCCGGGTTCACCCAGCGACCTCGGGCGGAGTCGCGAAGGTATGGTAGGGGGCCGGTGAGGGGACCGTCCATTCGAGTCCGTGGGCTCCCTCCCAAGCCCGGGCTTCGGCCCGTCGGCCACCGTAAACTGTCGCGAAGATGATGGCAACGAAGATGAGTTGAGAGGCTCCGAACACGAAACCACCAATGCTGGAAATCATGTTGAGGTTGGTAAACTGGACCGCATAGTCCGGTACCCGCCGTGGCATGCCCGCCAAGCCGAGGAAATGCATTGGAAAGTAAAGCACGTTGACGGAGATCACGCTCAGCCAGAAATGCACCTTTCCCCAGAACTCGTTGTACATGTGCCCGGTCCACTTGGGCAACCAGTAATAGACGGCTGCCATGATGGCGAATACGGCACCGGTTACGAGCACGTAATGGAAATGCGCCACTACGAAGTAGCTGTTGTGGTACTGGAAATCAGCCGGGACCAAGGCCAGCATGACTCCAGAAAACCCGCCAATGGTGAACAAAATGATGAACGCCACGGCAAACAGCATCGGCGTCTCAAAGGTAATGGCGCCTCTCCACATGGTCGCAACCCAGTTGAAAATCTTGACCCCGGTGGGCACGGCGATGAGCATGGTGCTGAACATGAAGAAGAGGTCAGCGGAAACCGGCATCCCCGAGGTGAACATGTGGTGGCCCCAGACGATGAACGACAAAAAGGCGATCGACGCCAAGGCATAGATCATCGAGGTCCGGCCAAAAAGAGGCTTCCGGGAAAAGGTTGGCACGATCTCCGAGATGATGCCGAAGGCGGGCAGGATCATGATGTAGACTTCCGGGTGCCCGAAGAACCAGAACACGTGCTCCCAGAGGAGTGGGGTTCCGCCACCCGCCACGGAAAAGAAGTGGGTCCCGAAATAGTGGTCCAGAAGCTGCATCGTGACTCCGCCAGCCAAAACCGGCATGACGGCCACAAGGAGATAGGCTGTAATCAGCCACGCCCAGACGAAAAGCGGCATCTTCATGAGGGTCATCCCCGGGGCCCTCATGTTGAGAATAGTGACAATCACATTGATGCCACCCAAAACCGAGGAAATGCCCATGAGGTGGATGGCAAAGATCATGAAGGGGAAGGAATAACCGAGCTCTAAGCTGTAAGGGACGTAGAGTGTCCATCCACCCTCCGCCGCACCTCCTGGCAGAAACAGGGTCAAGAGCAGAAGCGTGAAGGCAAAGGGAAGGATCCAGAAACTCCAGTTGTTGAGGCGGGGCAAGGCCATGTCCGGGGCCCCGATCATGAGAGGAATCATCCAGTTCGCGAGCCCCACGAATGCCGGCATGACCGCCCCGAAGATCATGATGAGTCCATGGAGGGTCACCATCTGGTTGTAGAAGGCTGGGGTCACGAACTGGAGGCCTGGCTGGTAGAGTTCCGCCCGGATCACCATGGCCATGGCCCCACCCACAAAGAACATGATGAGGCTGAAAATGAGGTAGAGCGTCCCGATATCCTTGTGGTTGGTGGTTGTGATCCAGCGCATCAGGCCGCGCCTTGCAGCGTGGTGTGGTTCAGCGGGTAGGGCGACTGACTCGGTCATCGTGTTGGCTCTCCGTTCATCAGGTCAGCAAACGGTATTCGGGAAACTCTAGGATCCTTGCGGGGAGGGAGGAGAAGCATCATCGGCATCGACCCGGTGCCGCTCCTGCCATTCCCGGACCCATGCCTGGAATTGGGCCTTGGGCTTGGCCACGACGACGATTGGCATATAGGCATGGCCCCAGCCGCAGATCTGGTTGCACTGTCCCCGGTAGATTCCAGGCTTTTCGATCCGGACCCAGATCGAGTTCACGAGCCCCGGATTCGCATCCATCTGAACTCCTAAATCGGGGACCCACCAAGAGTGGATCACGTCCTTGGAGGTGATGAGAAGGCGAACCTTCTCACCAACGGGGAGTACCAAAGGATGGGTCACCGAATGCAGGTAGTGGGGCACCGAATAGGGGCTCAAACCAGAGTTCAGGGGCGCGATCCGGAGGCTGGAGTTCGCGAGGCGGCTATAGATATTGATATGCCAGCGCGGGTAGGTGTATCGCCACAGCCACTGGTAGCCGGTTACCTCGACCGTCATCTCGGAGTGATGGACATTTTCTGCTCGGAGGAGGACCCGGGCTGCAGGAACGGCCATCGCGATGAGAATGACGAAAGGAATCACGGTCCACACCACTTCCAGAACCGTACTCTCATGAAATCCGGCTGGCTTCGGATGCCGCGAGCGTCGATGAAAGATAATCGACCAGGTGATCGCTCCGAACACCACGGCGGCAATCCCGCACATGATCCAGAAAGCCATCATGTTGAGTCCGTAGATCTCATGGCTAATCGGGGTGACTCCCCTCGGGAGATTGTAGAGAGAGGCGGCCATCGTCCGGGGCACAGTCACCGCACCCACCAGAGCAAGCCCGATCCAGGCCTGGAACCCTTGATGCTTCATGAGCGAAAGTCTCCCGCATGAGTCTTGAAACTGGGGCTGGTCACGAGTGCCGGTGTGGCCCAAGCCGGGGCCAGCATTTCGCGAAGCCTCTGGGCCAAAATCCGCCGCTCCTCTTCCCCAAGGCAGCTTCCGACCTCGCATTCTTGTCCGCTGGAGCGGATGCTCACGTGATACTTCCGGTCAGATGGGCGGACACCCGCCACAACCTGAGCCCACACCCGCAAGGCCCTGAAATGGTATTCCGGACAGCTTTGGCCTTTCTCGACCACGAGCCAATCGTCGTCGATGCGGATCACTTCACGGTACCGTCCGTGGCGATCCGCGTTCCATACCCCGTACACGAGCCCACCCAATGCGATTGCATCGAAGGCCAGAATAGGCCAGAAACCCCAAAGCCAAGTCATCAGCCCGCCCAAGATCAAGGCGCCGGCCAGACCAGCTGCCATCAGCCCGAGCTCCGCACCTCGCAGGGACCGGTTGGGGCTGACCACTAAGGTCGACATTGACTGGAATCTGCAAAAAAATCGGATCGTCCAATTATGCACGAATGCCCGTGCAGGCGCCAATTGGGGAGCGGGCCATTGATCTCGGGGTCGGACCCATCGCGCTCGTCACCCCCCGGACCCACTTTCAAAGCCTTGATCAAGGGCGCAGGCCAGACGATCACAATCGGACCGGGGAAGATAAGGCAGGATACCAAGACAGGGAAACGGCAGGCTCCGCCCGAGTGTGGCCATAACTTCCTCCGGCACCTCAAGACCGGGATCCACCTGGTTGCCGACCCATCCGAGACAGGGTACGCCGTCCCGGCCAATGGCTTCCGCCGAAAGCCGTCCCTGGTTGATGCAACCAAGTCGGAGACCGATCACCAGAATCACCGGATACCCCAGGATCCGCGCCAGATCGGCCACGGTTTCCCGTTCCGTCAAAGGCGTACGCCACCCCCCCACGCCTTCCACGACCACAAGGTCCGTCCTCAGCTCAAGCTGCCGCACGTACCCCCGCACTGCGTCCAGGTGGATTTGCTGCCCTACTTGGCGGGCGGCGATATCGGGTGAGATGGGAGGAGCAAAACAATAGGGGTTGATCTCGACATCACTCTCCTCTACGTTGATCACTTGGCGTAGCCGGATCACATCCTCGTGCTGCCACTTTCCCAGTTCGTTCCGGATGCCACCCGTCGCAACCGGTTTCATGGCACCGACCAGGAGCCCTCGCTTGACCCCGCAGCGGATCCATGCCGCGCTGGTCCACGTTTTCCCAACCCCGGTATCCGTCCCAGTGACCAGGACTCCCCGGGGCCTCACGCTGAACCCCACACCTGTGGCAACGGAGTTGGCTTCCATCCAATTCCGTAGATGATCTCGTAGGTCACCGGCAGGCCCTCCCCGGGGAGCCGACGGATTTCGTAGGCCTCACCCACCTGTTGCCAGCGCGTCCGTCCGGTGAGCCCTCGGGAACCGCCTATGGGATGTGAGTTCGCGCCTATTTGCTTGAGCCTCCGCCCGAGATCGGTCAGACTATCGGCGTACTCGATCACGACTTCGGTATCGAGCACAATCTCGACGAATCCATGCCGGGTCAGACACGTTCCCAATGCCGGCATATCAGGGAAATCCATAACGTGAGGTTCACGATCCACACAAGCCCACGCCTCCCGGAGTTCGTGGAGTGTCCGTGGACCGAAAGTCGAAAACAGGAAAGGCGAGCGACCCGCCAAGATCCGGAACACTTCGCCGAAAACCAGGCCCGGCTCCTCGCACCATTGAAGCATGAGGTTACTGAAAACGAGATCGATGGATTCGCCTGGCAAAGGTAAGGCCCGGGCATCGGCACAAAGAACCGGGGAACGCCGGTCTGGAAACTCCTGCTTCCGGCGCAGGAATTCGAACGCGGAATCAACTCCCCAGAGTTTCGCATCAGGATATGCGCGGGACAAGGCCGGGGCCGCATGTCCCGTCCCACATCCCAGATCGAGGATCGTTCGGGGCATGAGCTCGAGCAAGTCCAGACGACTGACTAGCTCGTCTTCGATCTGGTGTTGCAGGCGGGCCCCATCGTCGTAGGCAGGCGCTGCCCGGTTAAATCGCTTCCGGATCCGATGCAAATCGAGCCTAGGCACGATCACAACCGTTGAGGAATCCGGACACGAGCCGGCAAAATGCTTCCGGATCACTGAGGAAGGGGGCATGGCCGGCCTTCTCGAACCAGTGGATGTCGGTCCGGAGTGCTTGGGCCAGCCAATCCCCCGCTTCCGATGGCACCAGTCGGTCCCGTCGCCCGGCCACGAGGAGTAGGGGAACCGCGGCTCCATGCTGCACCTCCACCCGCAAATCCGTAGTCCTCAGGATTCCGAGTCCGGTCCGAAGTCCATCAGGCGTTGGCACCCCTCCTGTCCGCAGCGCTGCCCGCAAGCGGGGGATCAGGATTCTCGCTTCCCTTCGGCCTTGGAGCTGCAGAAAAAGGAAATCATCGAGTGTTCCCTCGTAATGGGTCTCGAGATCCCAGGCAAAACGGTCCAGAACAGCTGGGGCTAACCCGTAGGCCCAGTCCGGACCGGTCATGAACTTCGGCGTGGTGCTGACGAGAACGAGTGCCCCAATCCGCTCTGGATTCCGGATCGCGACCTGGAGTGCCACCTGCCCGCCAAGCGACCATCCGAGGAGTGCCACTGGCCCTTCCGGCAGCTCTTCCAGACAATCCTTGGACCAGCCCAGAAGCGTCGGATCCACCGGGGTGTCACACCGCTGTCCGTGTCCTGGCAGTTCGATGCAATAGGGATTGATCCCTGCCTGCCTGAGTGGTGCCAGCAAGGGGTCGAAAACGCGGGCGTTGAACCCCCAACCGTGAACCATGGCAAGGGTCATCAGGCGCGGGGGCGGCACAGGTCGGACAGGGCCTCGAGCAGATGGTCCAGATCGGACCGCGAGTGGGAAGCATTCAGGCTGATCCGCAAGCGTGCTTTCCCGTGTGGCACGGTTGGCGGGAGAATAGCTGGTGCATAAATTCCACGGGACTCAAGTGCCTTGCTGAGCATCTGTGCCTCTTCCGCCGATCCAATTAGAACAGGCTGGATGGGAGAGGATGAAGAAGCCAGGGGCAGATCCAGCTCCCGTGCGCATCGGCGAAAGTAGTCCACTTGCTCGTGCAGTCGGCTACGTCTTTCGGGCTCCCCGATCACCCGCCGGAGTGCCTCGTGCGTGGCCACTGCCAAAGCCGGCGGGAGCGCGGTGGTATAGCGGAATGGACGCGCCTGCTGCACCAGGATCTCAATGAGCGCAGCCGGTCCGGCAACGAAGGCCCCGTAGGTTCCGAACGCTTTCCCGAAAGTGGCCATAAGCAGTGGAACGTCATCCTGCCCGAGGCGACATGCCCCCACGGTACCTTGTCCTTCATCCCCCGAAAGACCGATGCCATGGGCATCGTCAACCAAGAACCGGGCCCCTGCCGCGCGGGCAACCCTAGCCAGTTCGGCCAGAGGAGCCTGATCCCCGTCCATGCTGAAAACGCCCTCAGTCACGAGCAGTGCCCCGGTCGCCATGGCTGATCGCTTCAGCTGCCGAGCCGCATCCAGCACATCTCCATGGACATAACGACGGAGATGCCCTCGGGTCAGTCGTACGGCATCGTAAAGCGAGGCATGATTGCGGCGATCCTGGACGATCGTTTGTCCTCGATGGCAATGGGATTGCAAAATCGAGAGATTGGCCATATAACCGTTCGAAAAAAGCAGCGCCCGATCCCGCCCGAGCCAATCGGCCAGAGCATCCTCGAGTTCGCTGTGAGCGGAAGTATGCCCAGAAAGGAGCGTCGATCCGCCGCTCCCAACGCCCCATTGCCGTGCTCCCGCGCTCCACGCTTCGATGACCGCTGGGTGAGTTGCAAGCCCGAGGTAGTCATTCGAGGCAAAGCTGATCAGCCGACGTCCCTCGACCACGACAGCAGGTTGGCATGACGACTCGCGGACCCGGCGGATCCGGACACCCGCAGCCGAGCTCACCAATCTAGGAAGAGACTCAATCCCGGGGCGCATGGGCCTCCCGCCTCTCCGGCTGCATCTCGGCACGGATTCCGAGGGCACGAAACAACTCGCGATCCGCCTTCATCTCGTTGTTTGGTGTCGTGAGCAATTCCTCTCCATAAAAGATCGAGTTGGCTCCGGCAAAAAAACACAGGGCTTGGAGTTCATCGCTCATCCGGCTTCGGCCTGCGGACAGCCGAACATGGGCCTTTGGCATGAGAATCCGGGCCACCGCGACCGTCCGGACAAACTCCAGTGGCGGCACCGGATCACGGCCGGCGAGCGGGGTCCCAGGCACAGGAACCAAGGCATTGAGGGGCACACTTTCCGGCGGCGGGTCCATTTCGGCCAGCTCCAAGAGCAATGCGGCACGATCCTTCATGCACTCGCCCATGCCCAGGATCCCGCCGCAACAGACGTGCATGCCAGCCTTGCGAACCCGCCGAAGGGTTTCCAGTCGGTCGTCGAAGCTTCTGGTTGTCACAATGTTGCAATAGTAATCACGCGAAGTATCCAGATTGTGATTGTAGAAATCGAGCCCGGCCTGAGCTAGCCTTGCAGCCTGTTCGTCGGTCAACAAGCCCAAGGTGGCGCAGGTTTCCAATCCAAGCGCCTTGACTGCCCGGATATACTCAAGAATCTGATCCAGATCGCGGTCCTTGGGTCCGCGAAAGGCGGCCCCCATGCAAAAGCGCGTGGCTCCCGCTGCTTGGGCTTGACGGGCAGCCTGAACCACCTGCTCAAGGGGCAACAAGGGTTCGGCCTCTACCGAGGTCGCATAACGCGCACTTTGGGGACAGTAGTGGCAATCCTCGGGACATCCCCCAGTTTTGACACTGAGGAGCGTGCTCAACTGGACCTCTTGGGGATTAAAGTGTCGTCGATGGACGCCATGCGCCCAGTAGAGCAGGTCATTCAAGGGAGCTTGGAATAGTCCGAGAACCCGTTCAAGGTTCCAAGGCGGGCCGAGATCGGGGATTTCGGTCATGGGTCTCAAAGTTGGATATTCTTCGGACAGTCTAGCGCGGAACCCCCTCTGACTGTCAACCTGATGGTTTTTTTATAGTTGACGACACAGCGCGCATCCGGGTCCGGTGCTTCTCCCGGGTCGCCATCATCGCGACCCACTCGTCGACGACTACGAAGACCTGTTCTTCACCGACCTCGCCCGGTTCAACCAGAAACGGGCCGACCGGCTCGTCTTCCCAAACGCCCAGCGACCCCACCATCGACTCGGCCAGAAAACACCCTTCTCCTTCCTCCTCGCGCACCAACTCGAGTGGCAAAAGTGGTGGACGCATACAAACGCTTGATCCCCGGAGGAATCACGCATAAACTAGTGATCCCCCCGGTTTTGTGACTCTGCATGCTGCGCGAATTTTCCAGACGGCGCCCGTGGGCTTCCCAGGCGATCCTAATCCTCACCCTTGCAGTCATCCCCTTGGGAACGGCACAGGCCCTGCCTGATCTTTACGTTGCCCAGGCAAACAACCAGACGCTGGCAGTCCTGAACACGGGCAACAATTTCAACGAAACCGCGACCGTCAGCACCCAGAAGGGCCCTACGGCCATTGCGGTCGCACCCATCGGGAGTCCCATCTATATCGCCAACTCGGCAAGTGGCACCGTCACCGTGATGAACGTGAACAACGTGGTGACCGGAACCATCCCGGTCGGAGCGGACCCCGATAGCATCGTTTTCAGCCCGGCCGGGAGTGCGGGTTATGTTGCCAGTGCTGGAGCCAACGATGTCTCCGAGATCGACGTTGCAACCTCGAGCGTGCTCCAGACCATTGCCGTAGGCGACCAACCGGATGGCATGGCCATGACACCCGATGGCTCCTTGCTCTTCGTTTCCAATCGAGGAGATGGGACGGTTTCGGTGGTCTCGGCCCCTTTGGCGGCCAGCTTGCTGACCATTCCGGTGGGCAAGGATCCGGGTGCGATCGCAGTTTCTCCCCGTGGATTCACGGTCTATGTGGCCAATACCGGCAGCAACAGCGTTTCCGTGATCAACCGACACGAAAGAA
>JAKATI010000036.1 GCA_021828045.1 Pseudomonadota bacterium
GAGGTAGACCATCCAGCCCACGAGTCCGGCAACCGTGAGACTGTCCCGGATGAGGATGGTGAGTGCGTAGGTCACCCCCTCCGCGATCTGCTCGATGTTGTAGGTCATGGTCGAGACCAGAAAACCGCCCTGCAGGCGGTCGTACTGTGCAGCCGGCCAATGGACGAGCCGGGCGAACATCTCGGAGCGCAGGCGCTCGATGACGCGCCGGCCCACCCACGCCATGCCGTAGGTCGCCCCGAATCCCGCGAGGCCGCGAATCAGGAAGACGCCCACGATGACGAGCGGAATCCAGTCCAGGTACGGGACCTTCTCGTGGGCGAAACTGCCGTTCAGGAGGGGACGGATCAGCGCGGTGAAGGCCGGCTGGCTCAAGGCATAAAGCAGCATGCCGAAGACGGAGGCGGCAAAGGCCTTCCAGTGGGGACGGATGTACCCCAGCAGGCGGAAGTAGGCCCTCCGTGCCGCCGGGTCGAGATGGAAAAAGGACCGCTTCATCGTGCCGGCGGAGAGGTCACGGTCCCAACGGTCACGAGGTTGATCTGGTGCAGCCCGAGCTGTCCGACCACGTTCAGGGCTGTCACCACGAACTGGTAGGGGACCCGGGCATCCGCACGGATCGTGACGGGAATCTTCCGGCGGTGGCCGATGAAACGGCGGATGGCCTGATCCAGTGCGCGTGCACTCGAACGGGAGAGGGCTTCCTGGTCGACGTAGTAGCGGCCCCGACGATCGATCGAGATCACGAGTCCGGACTTCATCGGGGTCGCGTTCACCGCTGCCTTGGGCAGCTGGATCTTGAGGTGGGCACTCTGGATGAAGGTGGTCGACAGCATGAAGAAGACGAGCAGCATGAGCAGCACGTCGATGAAAGAGACGACGTTGAGTTCAGGCATCTCCGGCTCGGCACGCCGGAATTTCATGGGCTCCCCGTCCCGCGGTCATGATGACGGAGCGAATCGACGAAGCGAAGGGCCGCCTGTTCCATGGCCAGGACCAGGTTGTCGGCCCGGCCCCGCAACAAGCGGTAGGCCACGAGCGAGGGAATGGCGACCGTGAGCCCGGCCGCCGTCGTGATCAGGGCCTGGGCGACTCCTCCCGCGAGCAGCCGGGGATCCCCCGCGCCGTGCGCCTCGATGGACGCGAAGGCCCGCATGATGCCGATCACCGTCCCGAGCAGACCGAGCAGGGGAGAGATCCCGGCGATCGTGCCCAGCGTATTGAGATAGCGGTAGAGCTCGTGGGTGACCTCGCGGCCGGTGTCCTCCATCCGTTCCTTGATTTCGGGAAGGTCGTCGTCCCAGTGCGCAAGGGCTGCGGCCAGGATGCGTCCGAGGGGGGATCCCTCGCGCAGGCCCTCGAGCCGTTCCTCGGTCAACTCCCGGTTGCGGATCCAGACCCAGACCCGGGCCAGGAGGTGCGCCGGCAGGATGCGGCTGCGCTGGAGGCTCCAGAGACGCTCGAGTGTGATCGCCGCCGCGAGGATGGAGCAGAAGAGCAGGGGGAGCATGATCCAGCCCCCGGATTCGACGATGGCTAGCATGGGGACTGCAACCCGGTGGCGTCCGGTGACTCAGTCCCGGACATGCACTTCATCGATCCGATTTTCCATGCCCCACGATACCATGAAAAAGCGGTCTCCCGGCCGGAAGGGATCGCGGCCGGAGCCCGCTCGCTGGGGTGGTTTTCACAGGGGGGAAAGCGTGGTTTCATCGAGACGGAACCGTCGTTCCATGCGCTCGGCGAGTCTCGTTTCGTGGGTCACGACCACGAGAGCCGTGCCGTGGCGGGCATTGAGCGCGAGCAGGAGCTCGTAGACCCCCTCCCCCGTGTGCGGGTCGAGGTTGCCGGTGGGCTCGTCGGCGAGCAGCAGTGCGGGCCGGGTGATGAGGGCCCGTGCCACGGCCGCCCGCTGCCGTTCACCGCCGGAGAGCTCCGCCGGACGATGCGAGGCGCGGTCGGCGAGACCCACCTCGCCCAAGAGTCCCCGGGCCTCCTGTCGCACCGCGGTCAGGGAAACCCCCCGGCGCAGCAACAGCGGCATGGCGACGTTCTCGAGGAGCGTGAATTCCGGCAGGAGGTGGTGGAACTGGTAGACGAACCCCAAAGTCCGGTTGCGCAAGAGTGCCCGTTCGCGTTCCCGGAGACGGGACAGCGCCCGGCCCTGGATCGTGACCGTCCCCCGGGTCGGCTGATCAAGCCCGCCAAGGAGATGCAGAAGGGTGCTCTTCCCCGAACCCGAGGCCCCGACGATCGCCACGCGATCACCGCATTCCACGGCCAGGTCGATCGTGGACAGAACGGTCAGGACCGACTGGCCCTCCCAGAAGTCCTTGCCGAGCCCGCGGGCCTCGAGAACGGTTTCACTCATGGCGCAGGGTCTCGGCCGGCAGGATGCGGGTGGCCCGCCAGGCCGGATAAAGCGTGGAGAGGACCGTGAGACCGAAGGCCACGAGGGTGATCTTGAGGATCTGGCTGCTCTCGGGACGGGAGGGCAGCTCGTTGATGAAGTAGACCCGGGTCGGAAACAGGTTGACGTGGAAGACCGTCCGGATGAAATGCATGACCGGATCCACGTTGTGGGCCAAAAGGAGCCCGAGCCCGAGCCCGATCCCCGTGCCGATGAGCCCGATCAGGACACCCTGCAGGATGAACACCGACATGATTGTCCCCTGCCGCGCCCCGAGCGTCCTCAGGATCGCGATTTCCGCCGTCTTGTCATTCACCACCATCACGAGCGTCGAGATGATATTGAAGGCGGCGACAGCGACGATCAGGAGCAGGATCAGGAACATGACCCGTTTTTCGGTGGCAATCGCGTCGAACAGGCTCCGGTTCTGGCTCATCCAGTTGCTGACGTAATCGTTCCCGCCCAGCCGGTTCACCAGACGGCGTGCCACCCGGGGAGCGTCGAGCGAATGACGGAGATGGAACTGGACGGCACTCACGCGATGACCGAGACCGAAGAGCTTTTGGGCCTGGCCCAGGCCGATGAAGGCCAGCCCATGATCGAAGGCGTAGTCCCCGGCATCGAAGATGCCGACCACCCGGAAACGCCGGATCCGCGGAAGGAATCCCGCCGGCGTCACGAGACCCGCGGGCACCATGAGAATCACATGGTTGCCCACGGTGACGCCGAGATCGTAGGCCAGGTCGCGCCCGAGAATGATGTTCCAGCGCGGTCCGGCCAGGTCCGCGAGATGGCCCGCAACCAGCTTGGGCGCCAGGTTGAGCACGGAGACTTCGTGGTGCGGACGGATGCCCTCGATGCGGGCGCCACCGAGATTGCCATCGGCGGCCAGCATGGCCTCTCCCGAAGCCACCGGTGCCGCGCCGGTCACGCCGGGAATCTCCCGGCCGAGCCGGGCCACCCCTGGCCAGTTTTTGAGGGCGCCGCTGAAAGCGGAGACCGTGACCTCGGGCGTCATGCCGACGATGCGTTTCCGCAGTTCATGGTCAAACCCGTTCATGACCGAAAGGACCGTGATCAAGGCCGCAACCCCGATGGTGATGCCCAGAACCGAGATCAGGGAGATCACCGAAACGAAACGGTTGCGGCGCTGGACCTTGAGGTAACGCAGTGCCACGAACAGTGAAAACGGGCGGTACATGGAAGGCGGTCCGTCCCTAGCGGCGGCTTGTCTTTCCCCGGAAAAGATTTATGATGGAAAAGTGATTTCCGCTCACAACGGTTCACGGGGAGGGCTGGGGCATGCGTATCATAACGATTCTCGCTGTCGGCGTCATGTCGGGATTCCTCATGGCCCTGGCCCTTCCTTCCGCCCGGGCGGCCGGTCCGCGGCTGCCGGTCCGCTCGATGACCCTGGCCAATGTGCGGGGAATCTGGGGCAATCCCCTTTCCGAGACGGGACCGATCGGCATCCATCATTACCGGCAATGGGTCTATCCGGATTTCGTGGTGGTCTTCGAGGAGCGACGGGTCATCGCGAGCATCGAGACCCATCCCTTGAGGCTCCCGCCGCCCGACCCCCTGCCTTCGCGCTCCCCCCGCTGAATGGTGCGAACGCCCAAGCGAAGGGCGGAGGCAGCCTCCGCCCGCCGCCGCTGGCCGGCCGAGTGGGAAACCCAGACTGCGGTGCTGCTCTGCTGGCCAAGGGCCACGAGCGGGTTCCAAGAGGCCGAACGGAGTGGAGTCGAGCGGACGCTTCTGACCATGGCCTCCGCGATCAGCCGCCAGGAAAGGGTCCTCTTCCTGGTTCCCCCCGCAGGGTTTGCGACCGCTCCTCGGGCGCTCGAGGTGACCCGGCTCGGTGGCGATCCCCGGCGGATCGACTGGATTCCGCTTCCCGCGAATGACCTCTGGGTCCGGGATTACGGCCCTCTCGTCGTCTTCGAGGGCGGGGCGGGGAGGCTCGTTGACTTCCGCTTCAATGGATGGGGTGGCAAGTATCCCCACGCGGACGATGACCAAGTCACGTCCCGGCTTTCGGAACAGGGAACCTGGGGCCCGGCGGTGGTCGAATCCTGCCCGGAGGTTCTCGAGGGGGGGAGCATCGAGACGGATGGCCGGGGCACCGTGATCACCACCCGTCGCTGCCTGCTCAACCCCAATCGCGGCTCCCGCGATGAAGACGGGATCGAGGCACTCCTCGGCCAGAGGCTCGGAGCCCGCCGGGTCCTCTGGCTCGATACCGAAGCCCTCCCCGGCGACGACACGGACGCCCATATCGACACCCTCGTCCGTTTCGCCTCTCCGCAGGTCCTGATTCACCAGGGCGGGGTGGGGCACCCGGACCTCCCGGTGCGACAGGCCCTGGAATCCCTGTCGCGCGAGCTTGCCGGGCTCAAAAACGAGGACGGAGCACCCTATCGGCGGATCGAGCTGCCCTCACCCGGCCGGGTCACCGACTCCGAAGACCGTCCCTTGCCCGCCACCTATGCCAACTTCCTGGTCGCAAACGACGCGCTCCTGATCCCGCAGTACGGGGTCGCATCCGATGCTCCGGCCCAAGCCCTCCTTTCCCAGGCCTTTCCGGACCGGCATCCCTACCCCATGGACGCCCGTCCCCTCATCGCCCAGTACGGGAGCCTGCATTGCGCGAGCCTGCAAATCCCGGCCGGTGTGGTCCCCGAATCCCCGGATGGCCCGGCCGCAATCGTGGAAGAACAAAGGAGTCGCACTCCACCGCTCCCACACGATCCGGGATCCCGGAGGACCCCAAAATGAAACGCCGCTTTGCCTTGATCGACCTCCGCCACGATCCGGAGCCGGACCGGCACCGCCGACAGATCGAGACGGCACTCGAAAAGGCCCGTTCACAAGGGGCTGAACTCGCGCTCCTCCCTGAGCTCGTTTTTGATCCCTATTTTTGCCAGACCGAGTCGGCCGCCCATTTTGCGAGGGCCCAGCGCCTGGACGGGGAACATGCACAGATGCTCGGACAATGGGCCCGGAGCTACGATCTGGTCCTTGTGACCTCCCTCTTCGAGGCGCGGCTTCCGGGGATCTGTCACAACACGGCCCTGGTCGTGGAACGGGACGGCTCCGTGGCCGGGATTTACCGGAAGATGCACATTCCCGACGATCCCGGGTATTTCGAGAAGTACTACTTCACCCCCGGAGACACCGGGTTTTGTCCCATCGACTGTTCGGCCGGTCGTCTCGGGGTGCTCGTCTGCTGGGACCAGTGGTTCCCCGAAGCGGCCCGGCTCCTGTGCCTGGCCGGCGCCGACTGTCTTCTCTATCCCACAGCCATCGGCTGGAATCCCGCCGACCCGCCTGAAGTCCGGACCCGGGAACTCGACGCCTGGATCACCATCCAGCGCTCGCACGCCATTGCCAACGGCTGCCCGGTCCTGGTCGCCAACCGGACCGGACACGAGAGGGATCCGTCCGGTCAATCCGAAGGGATCCACTTCTGGGGACACGGGTTCGCAGCCGGTCCGCAAGGCGAGTACCTCGCCCCTCCCACCTCCGACCAGGCCTCCGTCCGCGTCGTCGAACTGGACGGGGAGCGGACGGGGACCGTCCGTGCAAACTGGCCATTCTTGCGGGACCGGCGGATTGATGCCTATGGCGCGATCCTGGAACGGGCCTGCCCCGGGCCCACGCGACCCAAGGACTGAGCTTCCGGATCCTCAGGTTCCCTGCGAGACCCGTTCGATGGCCTCCCGGGTGATCCCGGGATCCCCGAGAAAGCGGTGCTCGACCGCCCGTCCGTCGGGATCCATCCGATACCAGAGGGGGATCCCGGTCGGCACGTTGAGATGGCTGATGGCCTGATCGTCGACCCCATCAAGCATCTTGATCAGGGAGCGGAGACTATTGCCGTGGGCGACCACGAGAACGCGGTCACCCGACTGGAGGGCGGGAAGGATCCCCGTGCTCCAGCACGGCAGGACCCGCTCCTGGGCCTGTTTCAGGGACTCGCCTGTGGGGAGCGCATGCGGGTCCCACTCCCGGTAGCGGGCATCGAAACGGGGATGCCGGGGGTCGTCGAAATCAAGAGCGGGAGGAGGAACGTCGTAACTGCGCCGCCAGAGGGCCACCTGCGCCTCCCCCGCCATGCGGGCCATCTCCTTCTTGCTTTTCCCCTCGAGGGCTCCATAGTGGCGCTCGTTCAGCCGCCAGGTCTTCTCGACCGGGATCCAGAGACGTCCCAGGTCATCGAGGACGACGTCCAGGGTCCGGATGGCCCGGACCAGAAGGGAGGTCCAGGCCCGGTCCGGGACCAGTCCGGCCCCGGCCAGGAGGGTTGCCGCCCGATGGGCCTCCTCGATCCCGCGCTCGCTGAGGTCGGCATCCTGCCATCCGGTAAAACGGCCTTGGGCATTCCACAGGCTTTCTCCATGGCGCAGCAGGATGAGATCGGACATGGGCACCGGGCTCCGTTCGGGTTTTCCATTGTAAGTCAAAGCCCGGACGGATCTGGGAAGGGGAGGGATGCGGGCGGCGGGTCAACCCAATTCAGGGATGTCTCCTTTTGAGCAAAGCAGAGGTTCCCCTTGGCAAAGGTCATGGGATGTCGTAGTGGAGGAGTAGGAACGACGCCAGGGATGGTCTGGGGCGGGTTTCCACGGGGGCTGCTGGGCCTGTCGGAATTTGGCCTGCTCGACAGTAGGGTGGGGGCTCTTTTCATCGTCCATGGGGATGGGTGCTTCCCCCTCTTGGAGGAGGGTGTAGTCGAGGACCTGGCCTTGGTCGATCAGGGTCACGGTGCCGTCACAGGCTTCACAGACGGTGATGCGGCTCCCCCGCAGGCGGTAGCCCTGACCGTAGCCTTGGAGCGGGTAGAGACGACTGCGGAACTGGAAGCTCAAATTCTTGGAGAGAGTCTGGGCGTGTTGCAGGCCGAGGATTGGATTGAGCTCCTCAGGCTGTGCAGTACCGGACGGAAGGCGTCGGTGGGGTTGGCCGGAACGACCGCGTGGCGCAGATTGAAGAGTTCGACGAACGACGGCACCGCGATGCTGGCGACGGTGAGCGGCACTGGTCCTGGGGCGCGTCGACCCGCCTGCGAGCGCAGCCGCCGCGTCGCACGCCGGGCAGCGTTTCCGTCGAACACCAGCTTGCCGCGCTGCTTGATCGCGGCAGCCGGCCGACCGCAGTGCGCCCAATACAGCCCACCGAGAAATCCGTCCACGTGTACGAGACCAGCGGCAAAAGATACGGATGGCCGCCAAGAGAACGGACAGGACGTGCGCCAACCCGCGGGATGCCCAGCAAGCGTTCTGGGCGCGCATTGCAGCGGGTGCCTCAAGTGAGGAAGCCGCCCGGGCGAGTGGAGTATCGCAGCCGGTGGATACACGCTGGTTTCGCAAAGCCACCCCCCGCTTGCCCAGAACGTGCGATTGCGACCCTGGGCTCAAGTCGCCCTGAACGAAATATGTTTTCCTTTGGTCCCTCAAGGCAGTATGAGGAAAGCAGCATTCCGCACCCTGCTTGCACGGCGAAGGCGTCGATGAGATCCAACGCCCGCCGCTGGAACGGATTCAATTGCGTCGTCACCATCAACGTCAGTGCCTCCGCCTCGGCGGATGTACGGTATGTGTTGCGCACGATGGTGGCGGGTCCGCATGGAGCGAGTGCGGAGGTGGGAATGGCGGCGAACCGGCACGAAGCCGACCAAGGATGGCTATCTATTGCCAGAGCAATGGGGCAAACCTGATATTTTTCTGGTTTTCGACTTGCTAAATGGGTCAAATTGGGTATAGTTTTGGCTCTATGATCAAAACAGATACCATACAAATCAATCAGGACATCCTGACCCTGATTGCTGAGATCGATGAATTTAAAGGGGCCTGGCGTGCGCTCGGCACGCTGGCACCGGAACGCTTGGCCGCTTTGCGGCGCGTGGCAACGATTGAAAGCATCGGTTCCTCCACGCGCATTGAGGGTAGCAAGCTCTCCGACCGTGACATCGAAAAACTCCTTTCCAATCTGCAAATTAAATCCTTCACCACGCGCGATGAGCAGGAGGTGGCGGGGTATGCCGAGTCCATGGAATTGGTCTTCCAGTCTTGGCCCGACATCACCGTTACCGAGAATCATATCAAGCAGATTCACCGCGATCTGCTGAAATACAGCGCCAAGGACGAACACCATCGTGGAGCCTACAAGACGACCAGCAACAGCGTCGCGGCTTTTGACGAGGACGGGAAGCAGATCAGCATTGTGTTCGAGACGGCCACGCCCTTCGATACACCGCGCCTGATGGAAGAGCTTATCTCCTTCGTCAACGAAACTCTGGAGGTGAAACGTCTGCACCCGCTTCTGGTCGTGGGGATTTTTGTCGTCGTGTTTTTGGAAATCCACCCATTCCAGGACGGCAACGGACGACTGTCGCGCATCCTGACGACGTTGCTCCTGCTGCGCGCAGGCTACGCCTATGTGCCGTATAGCTCTCTGGAAAGTGTGATCGAGCAAAGCAAGGAAGGCTATTACCTCGCTTTGCGCCAGACCCAGGGCACGATCCGCACCGACGCGCCGAACTGGCAACCGTGGATTCTTTTCTTCCTGCGTGCGCTTCAGCAACAGATGAAGCGTCTGGCCAAGAAGGTCGAGCGCGAGAAGGCCGTTCTATCAGCTCTGCCGGAATTGTCGGCACAAATCCTCGAATTTGCGAAGGAGCATGGCCGCGTCACCATCGGAGACATGGCCAAGCTGACGGGCGCCAATCGCAACACGCTTAAAAAGCATTTCAGCCAGCTTGCCGAAAAAGGACACCTCGTCCTGCACGGCAGTGGTCGCGGTGCATGGTATGCCCTGCCATGAACATCAGCATCAGGGAACGCACCCGGGACCAGGGGGTAGAGATGGACCCCGATTCTTGGACACTAGCTTAGGTGGATATCTGCCCTTACAGTAGCAACAAAGGAGCAGAAAACCATGAGTAAAACACGACGCAACCACGCCCCACAGTTCAAGGCCAAGGTGGCCCTTGAGGCCTTGGCCGGAGAAAAGACGATCCACGAGATCGCGGCCAGGCATCAGGTTCATCCGAGCCAGGTGACCCAGTGGCGCCGGCAGCTCATAGACCAGGCGGCAACAGTCTTTGGCAAACCCGCGGACAAGGCGCAAGGCCAGGACCGCGAAGCACTGCTTGCGAAGATTGGGGAGCTTACGGTCCAGAATGATTTTTTCGCACGAGTGCTCGGCAAATGACCCCGGCCGAGAGACTCCAACGGGTCGAACGCGACAATCCGGTGGTACCGGTCGCACACCAGTGCGCGTGGCTTGGCGTGCCTCGCTCAAGCGTGTATTACCAAGGGCAACCCCTGGTCTCCGACGACGATCTGGCGCTCATGCGTCGCCTCGATGCGATCCACCTCCAGCACCCCTTCCTGGGCTCTCGCAGGCTCCGGGACCGGCTTGCGCGAGACGGCGTGTTCGTCAACCGAAAGCGCATCCAAAGGCTCATGCGGGTCATGGGTCTTAAGACCCTATACCCGAAGCGCAAGACCAGTGCCCCAGGTCCGGGTCATCGCATTTATCCCTATCTCTTGCGAGGCCTTACGATCACCCGCCCCAATCAGGTCTGGTGTGCGGATACGACGTACATCCCCATGGCCCGGGGCTTCTGTTATCTGGTCGCCATCATGGATTGGGCGACCCGGGTGGTGCTTTCGTGGCGGTTGTCGACCACCATGGAGGCCGACTCCTGCGTCGAGGCCCTGGAGGAGGCCCTGGAGCGCTTTGGGGCCCCTCAGATCTTCAACGCCGACCAGGGGGCGCAATTCACATCGGAGGCCTTTACGGACGTCTTGAAGAACCGCAAGATCGCCATCAGCATGGATGGCAAGGGCTGTTGGCGGGACAACGTGTTCATCGAACGATTGTGGCGCAGCGTCAAGTACGAGGAGGTCTATCTCAAGGCCTACGAATCAATCCCACAAGCACGGGCCTCTCTTGCTAAATACTTCGATCTCTATAATCATGAGAGGCCTCATCAAGCACTCGGTCGACGGACACCGTGGGAGGCTTACACTACAGCGTCCTGGGATCAAGCCGCTTGATCAACCCGGCAGAGAATCCACCTAAGGATCGGGACATTCTGTCCAAGGGTTGGGGTCCACCTCAGGTCTCCAGGAGGGTCCAAGACCGGCCACACTGGAACGGAGGGAGCCATGGAAGCCGATTCCTGCTTTCCGGGATCATGAAAAGCCCAAGGTCCGGCTCGAATCGCTCCTGCGCCGGGATCGGCAGAAGGGTGTGACCTGGAGCAAGATAAAGGATGTTATCTTGCGTGAATGAGGGGCGGGGACATGACCCAGGAGCTGGTCGTAACCGGAACCAGAATCCTCAATGAATACGATTCGCCTCGCCAGGCCAGAGAAAGAATTCGGGGCTGGTTCACCTTCTACAATACAAAACGACCTCACCAGTCTCTGGACTACCCAACCCCTTGGGAGGTTCTCTCAAAAGGAGAAAAAACAAAACCTCTCAAGAACAGGACCAAAGATTGATTCCGATATAAAGACGTTCCTCATTTTCTGAGATCCAAGTGCTTGGAAAAGACCTAAAAGCTGTCTTGACAAACCCGATCCACTTCAGTTGACCCTCCTCACCCCTGAGGAGAACGACCCCATGAGCCCATCAGAATTTACAGCAGCTTTCGGACTTGACACTTCAGTTCTACGCGCGGCTACATGCAAGAACGCGGATATGGCAGCCAAACTGTTGCCCGCAATCAGCGAGGTCCATGCAATGAGAGAGTCAATATTCCCAATGTCCATATTTTGATATGGAGCTAGGGAAGGTATTGTATGTACAAATAAACCATATCCACATCCTAGAATCAGAAAGCCTTCATAACAAAAGACCTTGCTCATCTTGTCGAACCACTGATGTTCTATAGGTTGGCGGATAGCCAAGCAGAGATAAAGTCAAATCTGGTGTATGCGATGCTTTTGGCATCGGGTGATCAGGCGGCGAGCCGCTGCTGTGTTTCGTCATTGGCGGATGCTGGGATGCCGTCCTTGAAGACAGTGCCTGCCAGCAGTTCGGCAATGCGCTCGACGCCACGTATGCGGCGCCATGACTTCTCGGCTTCCTGCACGAGCTTGAAGGCCAAGCCGAGGAAGGTGCTGCGCGAGACGCAGTTCTTGGTGCGTGTCGTTCGATGACGCACGGTGGCAAACGTCGATTCGATCGGATTGGTCGTGCGCAGATGCAGCCAGTGCTCGGCTGGGAAATCGTAGAAGGCCAGCAGGGCATCGCGGTCACGGATGAGCTTATCGGTGGCTTTCGGATATTTGGCGCCGTAGGTCTTCAGGAAATGGTCGAACGCGGCCACGGCCATCGCGCGCGTCGGCGCCATCCAGATCTCGTGCAGGTCGGCTTTTGCCTTGGCCTGCAAGGCTTTCGGCAGGGCGTTCAGAACATTGCCGGTCTTGTGCACCCAGCAGCGCTGGTGCCGCGTTTGCGGATAGACCTCGTCGAGTGCGGCCCAGAAGCCGAGCGCGCCGTCGCCGACCGCCAGACGCGGCCCGACCTCGAGCCCACGTGTCTTGAGGTCGCGCAGCACATCGAGCCAGGATTGCTTCGATTCGCGCAGACCATCCCCGATGGTCACCAGTTCCTTGCTGCCGTCGGGTCGCACGCCGATGATCACCAGCAGGCATTGCCGCGCATCGTCTTGCTGCCGCAAGCCGGTGTGGATACCGTCGGCCCACCAATAGACGTAGCGGCTTGCTGACAGATCGCGTTTCATCCACGCGCCGTACTCGGTCACCCATTCGCCCTTGAGGCGTGCGACGACGTTCGGGCTCAAGCCTTTCGCCTGCTCGCCGACGAGTACGGTCAGCGCTTCGCGCATGTCGCCAGTGGAAATTCCCTTCAGATACAGCCACGGCAACGCCGCCGACATCCGCCGCGAGCGCCGCACGAACGGCGGTACCAACGCGGAGTTGAACTTGACGCCCGTACCCGATCGATCGCGTACCTTCGGCACCCGAACCTCGATCGGACCGACCGCCGTCAGCACCTGGCGCTCGGGCAGATAGCCATTGCGCACGACCGCCCGCTGGCCACCCAGCATCTTGACGCTCTCATACTCGGCCAGCAGTTCCCGCACCTCGACCTCGATCGCTTTCTGAATCAACTCTCGTGCGCCACGCCGGATCAACTCCTCCAGCGACAGCCCCATTTCCGATTGCTCGGCGCTTGCCTTCTTCGTATCCTTCATCGTGGCGTGACCTCATTGGTTGCTGAAAAATCGTTCTCGACAAACAATTCTCAGCAGAGGCACGCCGCCTCTTCAACCCCCCGCCTTCGCCTCGGGGTCATACACCAGTTTCAACTTTAGCCCCTTGAACTGACGCGGGATGCGTTGAAGTTTCTGGATGGGTTGCCACCAAAGCAGTTTAAGCAAGTAGCCGTGTCGATGCTGGACTTGCTACAGAATCCGGAGCCACACGATGCGCGGCTTCTGAAAGGGTATAGCTATCGTCGAGTGGACGTTGGAGAGTACCGCATCGTGTATGACCTGCCAGAAGATCTGGTGCGGGTGTTGTTGATAGGAAAGCGTAACGATGACGAGGTGTACAAAGAGCTGAGCCGGAAATAGGGGTTTTGCTGCCACAGAAAGATGGAACAGGATTCCCCCTTAGTATTCCGGCCGGTCACGGTTCGTATTCCGGCCCGCCGCGCTTCCGGCCCCGCTCCGGCTCCGGATCGGTCCGCTCCGGCACCCGGGACGGCCCGGAACCCTTCTCCCGCTCCTGGGTGCGCCTCGACGAGAAAGGCGGCAAGCGCCACGACATGCCCTGCCACCACACGCTCGAGGCCTGGCTCGGGGCCTGGCTCTCCGCCACCGGACGGGCCACCACCCCGAAAGCCCCCCTCTTCCCGAGCCTGGCCGGACGCACCGGACAGTTCTCCGACACGGCCATGCAACCGGTGGACGTCTGGCGCATGATCCGCCGCCGCGCCCGCACGACCGGCCTCCCGACCCGGATCGGCTGCCATACCTTCCGGGCCACCGGCATCACCGAATACCTCAGGAACGGCGGGAAACTCGAAATCGCCCAGCAAATGGCCAACCACGAGAGCGCCCGCACCACCGGCCTCTACGACCGCCGCGACGACCAGATCAGCCTCGACGAGATCGAACGGATCCTGATCTAGCAGGGTTCTGCTTCGGACGAGCCGCCGACCGTCGCCCAGGATCTCCTGAAAACGCCGGTTCGGGGCAATTTGGCCAATGATTGCACGGCCTCAAACCGGCCGGCCCCTGCTGGCAGACTCGCATGGACAACGCGCTCAAGCGGTACGTTGCCTCGCAGCGCAGGTGAGGTCGGGCTGCGACTGCAGGGCAGACTGCGCACGATCTTTCGGGATTCAAGCCGATGCGATCCGAGGTCGTGCCGCAGTCCGTGATCCCGAACATTGCGCAGGGCCTCTCTTTTTGATGGAGTTCCCGGTTCCCGTCCGCGTGCACTGAAGAGCGGGAACGGGAAACCGTCACACGCAAACGAGTTCATATTATCGGCAGGACAAAACACTACGTTCCGAGGGTTCCTGTGGCTACCTTTTGGCAACCGGATTTATTGCACTCCCATATCGTAACGGATTGCCCGGTCCCGGACGAGGAGCCGCTGGATCCGCTTCCCGCTCCCGTGGAAGAGATGGAACCCCCGTTCCCGCTGGTCCCTGTATTTCCGGGATTGCCAATGTTGATCGTGATTTGGGCGAGATCACTGCCAGAGAGACCCCTGACTTTGTCCACCGCATCATAGATTTCGTCGATCACCTCTGCCGTGTTGAGTGCCTGTTCCAGCTGCGCCTTCGTCATCCCTGAATTGTTCTCGACCAATGCGTACACCCATACACCACCAACGTAAACCAGTGCTGCCCAGCTCACGTCCTGCGGGTTGCCACACGCACAAACCACCGCAACTGTGCCGTTGCCATACCCTCTATATTGACTCAATTCGTCTGCTGTGCTCGAATTGGCGGCATCGCCGAGTGCGTAGTTTCCAATGGTGGTAGGAAGGTTCGGCAAAGAGACCGGTCCAAAAATTTCGTAGGCAATCACACCTGGACTCGAAGGGTTGGTCGACGGTGGGGGTCCGCACGACGATGCCGTCGAGTCGGCGGTTAGGCCCATCGTGGGAGGCTGTGCCAATCCCTGACACTGGACCGGGGTGGTGGCCCAGACCGGCAACGGGAAGAGTCCCATAACCAGTGCGAATCCGGTGATCGTGACTCCCCAGATTACTGGCTTGCTCATTTTTCCATCTCCTTTCGGGAAAGCGGGATCTTTGGTCTCCGTCCTTCCCGGAGCTCGCGATAGTATTTGCGGGCCAGTGCCATGCCCTGACGAATCTCCTCCGGATTGTAGACTCCCTGGCTCAACTGGCCGATCTGGTAGGCCAAGGCCCGGGAACGCGTCAGCAGGTATTCGGTGTAGAGACTCGCAAATGCATGCGTCGGAGAGACGGGTACAAACATGCCTATCCGGTAAGAACTATAGAGGGTGGCCCAAGCATTGGGAATCCCGTCCCGTACCCCTGGTTTGAGTACCCGTCGCAGGAGGAACCTGCGCAGAAAGCGAAGTCGTTGTTTCTGGGGCATTTTTGCTTCGGTCGTATTGATGTACTTGGCAATTGGATCCAAGGCAAATCGGGGTGCGGCATACATGACTCTTGGATTCCCGCTGGCATATGCAATCCGGGCAAAATGATCAACGATAGGGGAGTCAGGGTCGTGGGGTCGGTTGGATTCAAACCCCGGGAGTGTGGAGGCACCCTGGCAGTAACGGACGGAGGCCTGGGCACGATGCACGACCTGGGCCAGGTGGGAGGTGGGTCGGCCCTTGGGATCGGTGTGCGTTGCCCTCATCCGGGTGAGGAGCTGCCGCACCGCCGCCCGGCCCAGGTGGCCGGAAAAAGATTTCGGGACCCGATACTTGCAATACGCAAGTCCTTCGAAAAGGGCGGTGGCCGCCTGGGTATTCCCTGCGTTAGCCTGTGCCGCCAGCTTCCGGTACTCCTGGACGAGGGGCGGCCCCTCGAGGTCGGGACGCAAGATGTCATTATGGAGCTCATCTTCCAGATGCCCCCGCCAGCGGGCCAGCTCCGTGGGCGTGGCGTACGGGGGCGGATCCTTCAGGGGATCATAGAAGTGGAACGGGGCCTTGGCCGGAGATGGCCGGCTCCTGTGCACTCCCCAGAAGTCCCAGAAGGGCTGGCCTGCCCTCCGGGTGGCGGATCCCCTAACCCCACCCGCCGACGGGCGGGATGGCTCGTGGGTGACCCAATACCCAACCCCTGCTCCTGCCAGCAAGACTCCCACCAGGCCGAGAGCCAACCCTTTCCGCATGTCCCGATCCTGCTTTTTCCATCTGCTCTTTCGCAGTTGTACTAGCCAGATCCGGGCTTGTCAAGCCCCAGTCTCTTCCAATATGAAATGAGTCTGAAGGGGGGCATGTGTTTCCAACATGAGATGAGTCTGAACTAGCGGTTTTGTCCGTTCATGATGGCGGGATGAAGCTCATCATGAACATTCAGCATTTAGGGACCCTCCAGCAGGGGGAGGACTTTTTGTACGGCAGTGCGGCGTTTGAGCCGCTGCCAGCGCAGGCGGGCGAGCGTTATCGGTGGATTGGCGAGACCCTTACACGCTTTGACTACGCGCGCCTCGGCAAGCCCGAGAAGGGCTTGCTGGGGGCCTACCTGATGCGGTGGACGGGCTATTCGCGTCAGCAGTTGACGCGCCTGATCGGGCGCTGGCGCGCCACGGGCCACTTGCGCTGGGAACGGTGTCCGGTGGCGGGGTTTCCCATCCGTTATACGCCCGCCGACGTGCGCTTGCTCGCGGAGGTGGACGCGCTGCATGACACGCCCTCCGGAGCGGTGGTGAAGAAGCGCTGCGAGCGGGCCTTTGAATGCTTTGGCGACACCCGCTACCGGCGCCTCGCCCGTATCTCGGTCTCGCATCTGTACAACCTGCGCCAGTGCCAACCCGATCGAGCGCAGCGGCGCGGTTTTGACAAAACCCGCCCCGTCAACCGCCCGATCGGCATACGGCGCAAGCCCGACCCGCAGGGCCGTCCCGGTTTTATCCGCATCGATACCGTACACCAAGGCGACCCGGACGGCCGGAAAGGGCTTTACCAC
>JAKATI010000037.1 GCA_021828045.1 Pseudomonadota bacterium
GAAACTGGCGCTGCGGAGAGTCCTCCTGGCTGAAATTGCCCAGTTCCCGGAGTTGGGCCAGATCTATTACCGCTCCGGACCGGCGTTTTTCCGCGGGCTTCTCGCGGAGTATCTGGGCAAGCTGGGTCGGAATGGCTGGCTGGTCGTGGAGGATCCTGCACTCCTGGCCGACCAGTTCGTGGGAATGCTCGCCTCTTGTCTCATGAAAGCGGAACTCGGGATCAAGCCCGAAATGAGCCTGGACGAACGCGAGCGCTATATCGACCATGCGGTGAAGCTGTTGATGCGGGCCACGCGTCCGGATGCGGATTCCGGTTCCCGGATGGGGGACTGATCGGATGACGCGGTCACGCTCATCTGCATGGATCCTGGGAATCGGCGGACTCTTGTTCCTGTCGGGATGCACGATCGGGCCCCGGTTCCATCGACCGCCCCCACCTCCCGTGAACCGATATACCGCATCGAAGAGACTCTCCGGAAGCCGTCGGTACCCCGGGATTGCCAGTCAGACCTTTGTTCGCGGGGCGGTGGTGGGATCCCGCTGGTGGCGTCAGTTCAAGAACGACCAATTGGACGCCTGGGTCCGGGAAGCCCTGGTGCACAATCCCGGACTGCATTCCGCAACGGCCATCCTGACGGAAGCACACTATGCCTTGCGGGCGGACCAGGGAATTTTCTTTCCCCAGGTCTCACTGGGGCTCAGTGGAGAACGGAACCGCGGCTCGGGTGCCACCTCCGGCGGGGTTTTCAGCCCCCCCCTGTTTAACCTGTACAACGGGGGAGTCTCCGTCAGTTATTACCCGGATATCTTCGGACTCAACCGCCTTTTGACCAACCAGGCCAGGGCCCAGGAAGCCGTGGCCCAAGACGAACTGGACGCGGCCCGACTGACGCTTGAGGGGGATGTCCTGGACACCGTTTTCAACTGGGTTGCCCTGGATCAGGAAATCCGGGCGCAGGAGAGAAGCATCTCGGACCAGCGCGTGCTTTTGTCGCTCGTCGAAAAAAGCTACCGGCTGGGCGCCGATTCCCTGCTGGATGTCGAGAACCAGAAAAGTGCCTTGGCGACGGCCGAGGCCGCCCTTCCGCCGCTGGAAACGGACCGCGCGGACGAATCCCATCTCTTGGCCATTTATCTCGGTCGCTTTCCTGCACAGCTGACCCACCTTCCGGGTCACGGGTTCCGTGGAATTCATCTTCCCCGGCACCTGCCTCTCGTGCTACCGTCACGGTTGATCCAGACTCGCCCCGACATCCGTGCCGCCGAGGCCCAGATGGTGGCGGCCAATGCCCAAGTTGGCCAAGCCGTAGCCCGGATGTATCCCCTCATTGAGCTGACCGGCAGTGCCGGGGTGGAAAGCAATCACTGGTCTGACCTTTTCCTGTCGGCCAGCCGGATCTGGAACGTGGCCGCCGACCTCACACTTCCCCTCTTCGAGGGCGGCACCCTGGAGGCGGAGAAAGAAGAAGCCGAGGCCTCCTACCGTTCCATTTTTGCCAACTACGAGTCAACCGTCCTCGATGCCTTCGGGCAGGTCGCGAATGTCTTGCGTGCACTCGAACAGGATTCCTCAACTTATGGAGCCGACCGTCGTGCCCTCAAGGCGGCCCGACGGGCGTTTGCCCTGGTTCATGTGGAATATGTTGCGGGTGCGGTCGATTACCTCAGCGTCCTGACCACGGAAACCCAGCTCGAGCAGGCGCGGATTGCTGAAATCAGGGCCCATCTCCAGCGGTATACCGATACGGTTGCACTCTATGTCGCCTTGGGAGGCGGTCGTTTCCCGGCCGGCCGGCATCATGCTTCTTCCGTCCATCAACCCGTTCCAAGAGATACGCCATGATCAAGTCAAGAAAAGGGATTCTCGTGCGCACCGGGATCGTGGTCCTGGTTGTTTTGCTTCTGCTTTTCGGAATCAAGTTCTGGCTTGGCTATGAGCAGTACGAGGCCATGGCCCGGCGTGGACCCATGCGGGTCAGTGTTTCGGTCTCCCCGGTTCGCTCGATGCGCTGGCAGATGGAATTCCATGCCGTGGCCGATATCGCTGCCGTTTCCGGGGTTGAGCTCACTCCTCAGCTTGCCGGTGAGATTACGGCGATTGATTTTCATTCGGGAGAATACGTGCATCAGGGCCAGCTGCTGCTTGAAATCGACAATTCGAACCAGCGGGCACAGCTGGCCAGTGACCGGGCAGCCCTTGAGCTGGCCGAGGTGAACTATCGTCGGGATCGGCGCCTGTATGCGGCCAAGGCAGCCAGCCACTCGGTCCTGGATACCGCGGTTGCCAATCGAAACAGTGCCCGCGCCGCCGTGGCCAATGACGAGGCCACCTTGCAAAAACTGGCATTCCGGGCCCCGTTTTCCGGCTGGATCGGTGTCCGGGACGTCAGTGTGGGCCAGTACCTGACTCCCGGGACCCCGATCGCGGCGCTCAACGCCTGGAATCCGCTCCGGGTCCAGTTTACGGTTCCCCAAAACCGGTTGCCGCAGCTGCACCCGGGTCAAACCGTCCGGCTGACCGTGGATGCATATCCCGGCCGGATTTTCCGGGCCCGGGTCATCGCCCTGAGTTCCCGGGTCAACCCCGCCACCCGCAATGTCACGGTGGATGCCAATCTCCCGAACGACCACGATCGGTTGCGCCCCGGAATGTTTGGGGAAGTCACGATCCATCTCGGGAAATCCCGGTCATTGCTCGTGGTTCCACGCGAGGCCGTCACGTACAGTACCTTTGGGGACTATGTCTACGTCATCCAGAAACACCCATTCCCGGGCGGGCATGAACTGCCGGTTGCGATTGCGACCTCCGTCCGGGTCGGTGCGACCCGGGGCGTCTGGACCCCGGTCTTGAGCGGCCTCAAGCTGGGCGAGCCGGTTGTCGTGGCGGGTCAAGTCAAGCTGAGAAGCGGCATGCCGGTCATCCTCCATCCGGCAGCGGCGCACTGACCCGGAGAGCACCGTCGTGCGATTCACCGACCTGTTTATTCGTCGCCCGGTTCTCGCGACAGCCCTCAACCTGATCGTCCTGATCCTGGGGTTGCGGGCATGGACCTCCATGACGGTGGAGGAGTACCCGCCCGTGACGAGCACCCTCATCACCGTGACCACGGCCTATCCCGGGGCGGATCCCCGGACGGTCCAGGGTTTCGTGACGGCACGACTGGAGCAGGCCATTGCCCAGGCCCCCGGGATCGATTACATGACGGCAGTGAGCGCCGAGGGTCTGTCGACCGAAACGGTCTACATGAAGCTCAACTATAACCCCAACGCGGCAGTCGCCCAGATCCTGTCCAAGGTCCAGCAGGTACAGAACCAGCTTCCTCCGGGAACCTTGGCTCCCGTCATCAACGAGACAGTGGGTGACCAGACAGCCCTGATCTACCTTTCCTTCTACAGCCACACCCTGAACCAGCAACAGGTCAATGACTATGTCCTCCGTGTGGCCCAGCCCATGATCCAGGGGATGCCGGGGGTGGGTGAGGCCCAAATCGTTCCGGCCGGGACGGGGCCCAGCGGAAACAGCTTTGTCTTGAGGGCCTGGCTCAATCCAAACCGCATGGCGGCGCTCGGCATCTCCCCAGCCATGGTTTCAGCCGCCCTCGCGGCAAACAATTTCATCAGTACGGTCGGACGGACCAAGTCCGGCGGGGTCGCGCAGACCATCAGCGCGGAGACCTCGCTCAATAACGTGAACGCCTTCAAGCGACTGGTCGTGGCGCGGGTCGGCAACACGCTGATCCACCTGTCCGATGTAGCCCGGGTGACCCTCGGTGCCCAGAACTACAACCAGGCGGTTTACTACAACGGCACACCGGCTGTTTTCATCGGGGTCTTTCCAACTCCCGGTGCCAACAGCCTGACGGTCGCCCACGGGGTTCACTTGGCTTTCGCCCGCATGCAACGGAACCTGCCGCCCGGGATTCACATGGCCATACCGTATGACGGCAGCCGTTTCATCGTCGAGTCGATCCACGAGGTCATGATCACGATTGCCATCACCCTGGCCATCGTGGTGGTGGTGATCTTCCTGTTCCTGGGATCACTCCGTTCGCTGACCATCCCCGCAGTGGCCATCCCGCTATCGGTCATCGGGGCCGGGATCTTCATGTCGATTGCAGGCTATTCGGTCAACCTCTTGACCCTGCTGGCCGTCGTCCTGGCCATTGGCCTTGTGGTGGATGATGCCATCATTGTCGTGGAAAATATCCATCGGCTCATGGAGTCCGGGCAGTCATCACGGGATGCCGCCATTCACGGTGCGAGGGAACTGGCGGCCCCGATCATCGTCATGGCCACGACGCTGGCGGCCGTGTTTGCACCCATCGGGTTGACCGGTGGACTCACGGGCACCCTGTTTTCCCAGTTTGCCTTTACGCTGGTTTTTGCGGTGGCGGTCTCAGCCCTGGTGGCCCTCACTCTGTCACCGGTCCTGTCTTCCAAGGTCCTGCGTCCGGCCAAAAGCCATGGATTCGCCCACTGGACGGATGCCAGCTTCGAGCGAATCCGGAAGGCCTATGTCCGGTCCCTGGAAACCGTGATCGGGAACCGGACGGCCCTGCTTCTCGTGATCCTCGCCATCTTGATCGCGATTCCCGTCTTTTTCCTGAATATTCCCTCCGAGTTGGCCCCGACAGAAGACCAGGGCCTGCTTCTGGTCTCGGCGACCGCGCCGCCGACTGCAACCCTCAGGTACCTCGATCACTATGCGGCCCAGATCCGTTCCGTCTTCCGGTCGTTCCCTGAGACCAAGCAGATTTTCCAGATCAATGGCGTTTCCCTGACCGGAGGTGCCGGCAACAACTCCAGCATCAACGGCATGAAGCTGGTCAGCTGGAGGAACCGCTCCAAGACGCAGATGCAGCTCTTGGCCCCCTTGCAGGCAAAACTCAACCAGCTGACCGGGGTCCAGGCGGCAGCCTTCCAGAAACCCACTCTGCCCGGTTCGCCCACCGGTTTCCCGGTCCAGTTCGTGTTGACCACGAGCGGTTCCTACCTCACGCTGGACCATCTGGCCTCGGAAATGATCGGCCGGGCCATGCAAAGCCATGAGTTCCTGTTCCTGACCAAGGATCTCCGCTACGACAACCCGCAAGTCCGGCTGAAAATCCACCGCAACCTCGCGGCCAGCCTGGGGATTACCATGGCGGAACTGAGCGACAACCTGAGCCCGCTGCTCAGCGGCAACTATATCAACCGTTTTGACCTGAATGGACGGAGCTACAAGGTGATCCCCCAGGTGCCGGATCGCTATCGCGCGTATCCACAGATGCTGGGGCGCTACTACATCCCCACGGGAACAGGCGCGTTGATCCCCTTGTCGACCCTGGTTTCGGCGCATGCGGTGACCCAGCCGGAATTCCTGCCGCAGTTCCAGCAGCTGAACTCGGCGACCGTGGAAGGGGTCATGGCGCCGGGAGTGACCCTGGGCCAGGCCTTGTCCTATCTTCGTGGCCTGGCCCGCCAGGTCCTGCCCCGTGGCTTCAGCTACGGTTATGCCGGACTCTCCCGCCAGTTCATGCAACAAGGCAATACCTTTCTCATCACCTTTCTTCTGGCTGTGATCCTGGTCTATCTCCTCCTGGCCATGCAGTTTGAAAGCTTCCGGGATCCCCTCATTGTCATGATCACCGTGCCCATGGCGATCTCGGGTGCACTGGTCTTCATGTACTACGGAGCAGCCACGATCAACATCTATACGGAAGTGGGACTCGTCACCTTGATCGGACTGATCACAAAACAGGGCATCCTGATTGTCCAATTCGCCAACACGATCCAGGAAAACGAGGGTCTGGACCGCATCCGGGCCGTTGTCGAGGCATCGAGCATCCGCTTGCGCCCGATTCTCATGACCACCGGTGCGATGGTCTTTGGGGCAGTGCCGCTGATCCTTGCGGTGGGTCCGGGAGCGGTCAGCCGTTTCGACATGGGACTGGTCATCGCGGCCGGTCTCGCCATCGGAGCCTTGTTCTCGCTCTATGTGGTGCCTGTGTTCTATTCCTACCTCGCAACAGTGAAATCCCGGTCCACGGGCTGAGCCGTTTTATGGAGGGGGAAACTGCCCGTCCCGGTAGTTAGCGAGAACCTTCTCCATTTCCTCCCGTGTGTTCGTCACAAAGGGCCCATACTGGACGATCGGCTCATGGAGGGGTTGTCCGGCCAAGAACAAGGTCCGGGCTCCGGCGGGGCCAGCCCTGCACGTGACGGTCGGCCCGGGAGTCGTGAGGATGAGCACGGATGGAGGAGCCCACTGTAAGGGGGGTTGGATTCCCACCGCGAGGCTTCCTTCATACGGGTAAAACAGAACCCGTGCAGCAGGTCCGACCGAACAGCCAAAGAGCGATCCCGGTTCCAGCGCGATATCCGCGATAGAGGGTTCCGTGACCGGGGAAGACAGCGGTCCCTCGAGGACCCGTTCCTGCCACGAGATCCGGCCGGAGAGCAGTCGGAGCCGGCAGCCTGGTCCCCAATCCTGGGCCGGGATTTCCGCCGGGCCGAGATCCCGGTAACTGGCTTCCACCTGCTTTCTGGATTGCGGCAAATTGATCCAGAGCTGGAATCCACGCAGTCGACCCTCCTTCTGCAACGGCATTTCGGAATGCACGATGCCCCGGCCCGCCGTCATCCATTGCGCGCCTCCGGCCTCCAGCGTTCCCCGGTGACCCAGGTGATCCTCGTGTCGGAGTCGACCTTCCAGCAGGTAGGTCATGGTCTCGAAGCCACAATGCGGATGGGAAGGGAAGCCGGCAATGTAGTCTTGCGGCTGGTCGGTTCCGAACTCGTCGAGCATCAGGAAAGGATCCTGGTAAAGTCCGGAACGTTGACCAATGCTGCGTCGAATCCGGACTCCGGCTCCATCCCGCGTTTCAACTGCGGGCAGGAGTCCGGCAATCGTCCGTAGCGGGAATTCCGCGTTTTCCGGCCTTGAAGTCATGCCCTAATCTTACGGGATCAAACCCGAAGACGCATCTGGGAAACCGGATGGATACCTCCGGGCGGGCCATCAGGTAAAATTTGAAGTATCCCCAAACGTTCCCGCCCCGAAACGGGATGGTGCCATGCGCCTCGACCCTGGAGGAGAAAAAATCGGTGTGCTGCCCGGCGGACGCCTCCAGGTTCCCGCGTTCCCCCGCATCCCGTTCATCGAAGGGGACGGGATTGGACCTGACATCGGCCCGGTCTGCCGTAAAACGGTCGATGCGGCAGTCCTTGGGGCCTATGGGGACTCCCGCCGGCTGGTCTGGCACGAGGTTCTGGCCGGCGGGCGTGCCCGTAGGCAGGATCCGGAAGGCAATCCGCTGCCGGCTTCGACACTCGAGACCTTGCGGGACGAGGTCGTTTCGATCAAGGGACCGCTCGCGACCCCGGTCGGGGAGGGCTGGCGATCCCTCAATGTCACCATCCGGCAAGTGCTCGATCTTTACGCCTGTGTGAGACCCATCCGCCATTTTGCCGGCGTGGCATCACCGGTGCGCCACCCGGAATCCGTCGACATGATCGTGTTCCGGGAAAATACGGAAGATATCTATACTGGCATTGAATGGCCCGCGGAAAGTGACTCGGTCAGGATGCTCCTCGATTTCCTGGAAAAAACCATGGGTGTGCCCCGACCCCAGTTTGCGGAGAGCCTGGCCCTCGGCCTCAAGCCCGTGTCCCGGGAAGGATCGGAACGGCTCATCCGGAAGGCGATCCAGGAAGCGCTTCTGAAAGACCACCGGTCGGTGACCTTGGTGCACAAGGGAAACATCATGAAATATACCGAAGGTGGCTTCTGCCGTTGGGGATACGATCTTGCGGTGCGCGAGTTCGGAGCCGAACCCCGTTCGGGAACCCGGGGCCTTTGGATTCCCCACCCGGAAGGGGGTTCTCCGGTTCATCTCCAGGACCTGATTGCCGACAATTTCTTCCAGCAGGCGCTCTTGAATCCGGGACAGTATGACGTGATTGCAACCCTCAACCTGAATGGAGACTATCTGTCGGATGCACTCGCCGCACAAGTCGGGGGAATCGGAATTGCCCCAGGTGCAAACATCGGGGATGGGGTTGCGGTTTTTGAGGCCACCCATGGCACGGCCCCCGATCTGGCCGGTACCGATACGGCCAACCCCTGTTCGCTCCTGCTCTCGGCGGAGATGCTTTTGCGCTACATCGGCTGGAATGAGGCCGCGGACCGACTGATGCGCGGGATCCAGGGTGCGCTCGCACATGGTTTCTGGACGCCGGATTTGATCCACGGTGCCCGCGCGCTCGGGAGCACGGAAGGTTCACCGGACGCGATCAGCCAATCGGATACCGGTTTCCCGATCCACCCCGTGGGAACCCGGGGCCTGGGAGAGGCGGTCAGGCTTTATATGGACGTTCCAGAACAGCTCGGGTAAGGTAGAGTCAGGCCGTTCGGGGTGACTCATGATTCAAACCCGCGTTCTTCTGATTGATGACCAGCAACTCATCCGGGCGGGTGTCCGCCGGATTCTCGGCGAATGTGATGCAATCGAGGTCGTGGGGGAGGCTCCGACGGGAGAGGAAGGCCTGGTTCTTGCGAAGAAGCTCGAGCCGGATGTGGTCCTCATGGATATCCACATGCCCGGCATGGGAGGACTCGAGGCGACCCGGAGGCTCCGGATGCTGGACCACCCGCCCGCGGTGATCGCGCTTTCCGTTTCCGGTCAGGAACCCTATCCCAGCCATCTCCTGGCGGCCGGCGCGGAGGGTTATCTCAGCAAGGATTGCGCGTCCGACGAGGTGGTGGAGGCCGTTCTGGCTGTCCGGGCCGGCAGGCGTTACATCAGCCGGGATGTGGCAAAAGACTACGCCCTCACCCATGCGGTGGGTGCCCCGACAGGTGGCCCGACACCCAGCCTGAGCAGCCGTGAAACGGAGATTCTCACGCTCACCTGCCAGGGGCGCAACGCCAAGGATATTGGCAACCTCCTGCAGATCAGTCCGGGGACGGTTCGCACCTACCGGCACCGGATCTATGAAAAGCTCGGTGTCCGGACACCCGTGGAACTTCTGCGTGAAGCGTGGAACCATGGACTGATTCCGGATGAGTCCGGCGCCGAATCCCCCCCGGTCCGCTGACATGCCTTTTCTGGAAGAACGCACCCGGGCCCCGGATTTCCCCGCAGACGGCTTCTGGTTCAACGTGCCAGGGCCCCTCCGTTTGGGAGATTGCCGGGGGCGGGTTGTCCTCCTCGATTTTTGGACTTACTGCTGCATCAACTGCCTGCATGTCCTGCCCGATCTGCGTTTCCTGGAAGCCCGATACGGAGATCGTCTCTGGGTCATCGGGGTCCACTCACCCAAATTCTCCCAGGAAAAGAAGGAGGAGCAGGTACGATTTGCGATCCAGCGGTATGACATCCGTCATCCGGTTTTTCACGATGCCTCCCTGCATCTGTGGCAGGCTTACGGTATCCGTGCCTGGCCTACCCTGGTGCTCCTTGATCACCAAGGCCGTGTGGCCTTTGCCACCTCCGGAGAGGGACAACGGGACACCCTTATGGAAGCCATCGACCGCCTCCTGTCCGAGGCGAAGGAGAGCCCGGCCCGGGATTCCGCACTTCCGGAAACCCGGTCACCATCCGGAGCTCCCCTGAGCTTCCCGACCAAGATGGCTTGGGGCGGGGATTGCCTGTGGATTGCCGATACGGGGCACCACCAGGTCGTTTCGGTCGATGTTTCAGGGACCGAGACCGGCCGCTGGGGAAGCGGACAGGCGGGACTGTCCGATGGAATGGAAGGGTCGGCCTGTTTCAATGAACCGCGCGGGCTCGCCATCGACCGGCAGACGATCTGGGTGGCGGATACCGCCAATCATGCCGTGCGGATCCTTGAGCCGCGGGACGGGAGGGTCCGGACCGTCCTGGGCGACGGAATCCAGTCGCGGGACCGGCACAGGCCCGGCGTCTTTCGACCGAGATCGACCGAAACCCGCCTCAACTCCCCCTGGGACCTCGTGATCCGTGACCAGGTGCTGTACCTGGCCATGGCCGGATCCCACCAGATCTGGACCTACGATCTCGTTCAGGGCTCTGGTGGAGCCCTGGCGGGAACGGGACAGGAAGCCCTGATCGATGGTTCCTATGAGGAGGCCGCGTTTGCCCAGCCCTCGGGCTTGGGTGTCGGCTCCGGCGACCGTCTGTATGTGGCGGACTCGGAGAGCTCGTCGGTGCGCTGTCTGGAAATGACGCGCCGGGAAGTCAGGACCTTGGTTGGACATGGACTTTTTGACTTTGGTGACCGCAACGGTAGTCTCCGGACGGCCCGCCTGCAGCATCCCCTGGCCGTGACCCAGGCCGGTCCCGAACTCTGGATTGCCGATTCCTATAACTCGAAGATCAAGATCCTGGATCTGGAGAAGGGAAAAATCCATGCCCTGCCGCTCGGCGAATCATTGAATGAGCCGGAGGGAATCCTGGCTACGCCATGGGGGATTTTTGTGGCCGATACCAATCATCACCGCATTTTGCGGGTGGACCCGGAACGGGGTTCCGCCAGCCTGTTTTATGGCTGAAAGTCGCCTCGACAACAAGGATGCCGCCCCGTGGGAAAGCCGCCGGTCCCCGGTGCGCGAGATGATGGCCGGGGCTCCTCAAGCCCCCGGGGTATACCGGATGTACGGGCCACAGGGCGTTCTCCTGTATGTGGGCAAGGCCAAAAGCCTGCGCCAGCGTCTCAAAAGCTATCTGGACCCGATGCATGCGGGGATCAAGACCCGGAGAATGCTGGAACAGGTGACGGAAATCGATTTCACCGTGACGCCATCCGAAGTCGAGGCCCTTCTGCTTGAAAGCAATCTCATCAAACATGCGCGGCCACGCTACAACATCGTGCTCCGCGACGACAAGAGTTATCCCTTTGTCCGCGTCGAGGACAGCCTGGGCTTCCCCCGTCTGGTCTTCCATCGGGGCCGGCAACCCACGGGGGGACACCTGTTCGGACCGTACCCGGATGCCGGGACGGTCCGGAAGACACTCGTTGACCTGCAGAAGCTCTTTCACCTCCGGAACTGCACGGACCTGTTTTTCAGGAACCGGAAACGGCCTTGCTTGCAACACCAGATCGGCCGTTGTTCCGCTCCCTGTGTGGGCCGCATCAGCGAGGCGGATTACCGACGGGATTTCAATGATGCCCTGGAAGTGCTGGAAGGGCGAAGCCGCAACCTGCTGGATCATCTGTACACCCGCATGGAAGACAGCGCCGAGTCCCTGGACTATGAACGGGCATCCGCCTTCCGTGACCTGATTGCCCGCTTGCGCCAGACCCGCGAACAGGAGGCCATGGTCCTCGAGGCCGGTGATGTCGATACGATCGTCATGGAGATCCGGGAACACTTGTGCGGGGTGGGGGTCACCCGGATCCGGGACGGGAGAAACCTGGGGACCTGGTGCTTTTTTCCGGTGGTGGAGGGCCTCGTCGAACCCGTGGACTTGCTCACCGGCTTTTTGACGCAGTTTTACGATGCAGACGTGCCGGACCGCATCCTTGTGGAGATTTCGCTCGATCCGGATGAGCGGCGGCTCTTGGAAGAAGTCCTGGGTCAACGTTCGGGTCACGCGGTGCAACTGGGCCTGCCCAAGACCCATCCCGCCCATCTCTGGTCCGACATGACCCGCGAGAATCTCAAGCTGGCGCTGGATCGCCGCGCCGCCGGTCACGCCCTCCTGCAGGAACGTTTCCAGGCCCTGTCGGAACGTTTGGGAGCGGAAGAACCAATCCATCGGATCGTGGGATTCGATGTCAGCCACACCCTTGGGGAAGAGACGGTCGCGAGTTGCGTGGTGTTCGAATCCCGGGGTCCGGTGAAATCGGACTACCGGCGCTTCGTCATCCGGTCCCGGACCCCGGGCGATGATTATGCGGCCCTGGAGGAAGCTCTCCACCGCTACTTCTCCCGTCTGGTGCGCGAGTCCGGGCCTTGGCCTGAGGTGGTCTTGATCGACGGCGGAACCGGACAGTTGCGGGTCGCGGAAGCGTGCCTGGCCGGGTTGGGAACCCCGGACCTTGTGGTACTGGCCCTGGCCAAGGGTCCCGAGCGTCGGGTCGGCGCGGAAAGGATTTTCCGGCAGGGAGGAGGCGAGGAACGGTGGGAGCCGCATGACCCTGCTTTCCATCTTTTGCAGCAAATCCGTGACGAATCCCATCGTTTTGCCATCCAGGGACATCGGCAGCGGCGGAGGAGGAAGGGGGTTCGTTCCTCGTTGGCCGATGTTCCCGGCCTTGGACCCAAAAGGCGGGGACTTTTGCTCGCGGCCTTTGGAGGATTGGCGGGACTGAAAAGCGCAACCGAGGCCGAGATTGCCCAAGTACCCGGCTTGGGGGGATCGTTGGCCCACCGAATTTTCCTCCACTTTCATGAGGAGAGTCCGTCATGAAGCTGCCCAACTGGCTGACCCTGTTGCGGATCGTCCTCATCCCGGCATTCGTCGGCGTCTTCTGGCTTCCCACCCCATCCGCCCATCTCTGGGCAGCCCTGATTTTTGCCTTGGCGGCACTGACCGACTGGTTGGATGGCTACCTGGCGAGGCGCCTTGCGCAACACAGCAGTTTTGGCGCCCTTTTTGATCCGATCGCGGACAAGATGATGGTTTCCGCGGCGCTCTTGTTGCTCGTCCAGGAGTTTCCGGATTGGTGGTTGGTCCTCCCGGCCCTGATCATCATCGGGCGCGAGTTTACCGTTTCCGGATTGCGCGAATGGTTGGCGGCCAGCCGGGATCGCGTCCAGATCCCGGTCCAGCCGTTTGGCAAGATCAAAACCGTGGCACAGATGCTTGCGATCCTGATCCTCCTGGCCGTGACTCCCGCCTGGCGTTCCCTGAGCCTTCCCGCTGGTCTCGGTCTGCTCGATTTGGCGGCCCTGTTCACGATTTTCTCGGGGTTCGAGTATTTGTGGACGGCCTGGCCCTCGATCCGGAAGGGTTTTTAGTCCGACCGGAGAACTCGTCGGGCAGAACCGGATGTGTGGACTAGTGATCAGAAACGGGATGAATGATAGAATATAAGATATTGTTTTTTATATTATGTTGTCTATAGGCGCTGGACTGTTCATTCCGTGTCGGTTTCCGTCAAAACTGGAGCCGGCCTGCTTTGAGGCCTGTCCTCATTCCGGCGTTTTCCCGATCAGGAGCCTCACGTAGAATACAGGTTGGCACCGCTTGGGAGAGTTCTCCATGAAGCATGGGCGAATCTGTCTCGGGGCATGGGTCGGTTTTCTGGTACTGGTTTCCCCCGGGGCCTGGGCGTCAAGGCCCACGAACCTCCGGGCCTACCGCCACCTGGTCAAGCTCGCCTCGCCCCAGTTTTCTCCGGATGGTCGGCAAATCGCCTTTGTCACCATCCGGCCGGATTTCCTCTACAACCGCTATGACACCACATTGCGGGTGGTTCCCGCGGCTGGCGGAAAGCCCGTTGCCTGGGTCCGTGGACTGCATGATCTCCATATGCCGCGTTGGGCCCCCGATGGCCGCCACATCGCGTTCCTGGCCCGGGTGGGCCGGGAGAAACCGGAGGTCTATGACGTGGCCTTTGCGGGTGCGACACCCCACTGCCTGACCCACGCACCAGAGGGCGTGCTCCAGTTTGCCTGGAGTCCCGATGGACGGACCCTTGCCTATGTCACGCCGGACAAGCCGGCGCTCAATGCCTGGGATCGCCGAACCGGTCATGACCTGTTTTCCATCCAGGATGATGACTACCAGGTCACCCGTGCTCCGGTACCCTCCCAGATCTGGTTGTTGACACTGTCCAGCGGAAAAACACGGCCCCTGACCACGGGTCCGACCAGCGTGCTGGAAAACGCCCCGCCGTTCGCGGGATCCATCACGGCACCCTCCTGGTCGGCAAAGGGGCGCTGGCTCGCCTATACACGGCAGGCCGATGCCGACGATGCCGATACCGACCGGACCACCATCACGGTGGTGAATGTGGCAAACGGCAAGGAACGGGTACTGACCCGCCACAACCGTTACGAATACACGCCCTCCTTTGCTCCCCGCGGGGATGCGATCGCCTATCTCTATCCCCATGGCCCAGGCCCCGTCAGTGACATGGATGTGTTTGTGACGACTCTCCAGGGTGGGGATGGCCGGGATGTCAGCGCCGACCTGGACCGGGATGTCGCAACGACCTACGCCTGGCTGCCCGACGGTCAAGGCCTTCTGGCCCTGGCCAACGACGGGGTCGGCAGCCGGATCTACCTGCAACCGTTGCGGGGGAGGGGACATGCCCTGGATCTCGGCGCTCTCAATCCCACCCAGCTTGCGGTCTCTGCGCAGGGCGCGGTGGCCTTCGTCGCCGATACGGCCACACGACCACCGGAACTGTATCTCTTGCGCCGCCTGGACAGCCGTCCGGTGATCCTGACCCACTTGAATCGCTTCTTCGCCGCCTACCGGTACCCCCGCAGCGTCCAGGTGACCTGGCGGGCGCCGGATGGCCAGGTCAACGATGGGATCCTGACCTACCCGGACGACTATCATCCTGGCCAGCGGTACCCGCTCGTGGTCTACAGCCATGGCGGACCGGAGGCCGCCTCCACCGAGAATTTCGACGCGGGCGAGATCGGGCCCTTGCGTGACCTCTTTTCCGCGCACGGTTTCCTGGTCTTTGAGCCCAACTACCGCGGGAGTGACAATCTGGGCAATGCCCATGAGCATGCCATCTACCGAGATCCCGGGAAGGGTCCCGACAGTGATGTGATCTCCGGGATCCGCATGCTGGAGGAAAGGGGACTGGTGGATCCGAAACGCATTGCCGCGGTCGGACATTCCTATGGGGGTTACCTGACAGCCTGGCTGATCACGCATCAGCATTTCTGGCGTTGTGCGGTGGTGGCTGACGGGGTTGTGGACTGGACCCAGGAGTACGAGCTCTCCGGTGCCGGCAATCTCGCCTGGGTCCGCGATTCGCTCGGGGGGAGTCCCTGGAATCCCGGAAGCGCGGCCTTGTACATCCAGGACTCGCCGATCACCGATGCGGGGCAGATCACCACCCCGACCCTGATCCTGTCCGGTACGGCCGATATCACGGTGCCGATTACCGAATCCTTTGCCCTGTACCATGCCTTGGCCAGCCGTCATGTGCCGGTCCGGTTCATCGGAATCCCCGGTGCCTACCATCTGCCGCAGGATCCGGTGCAGCTTGAGCTGTATTATCGGGCCATCGAGCACTGGGTGGTCGGCTATCTCCAGCGTTCCCCACCCGGGCCGGTTGACTCCCGCGGCATCTCCCTCCGGAAACGGTGAGGCGGCCCAGTTCCGGGAAACAGGTTCAAGGAGAGCTGCGCAGCGCTGCATTTCCTTCCTTGCGGGACGTGCCATCGTTGCGTTGCATTGGGCATTGGAGGTCAACAACACGCTGCTCCTGGCGGAGCGGCATCAGCGCTCGACCATCGCGGAGTCCAGCCTCTTTTTGGCCATCCTGGACTCCCTGCCGATCGAAGCGGATCCGGAAACAATTTCACGAGCAGCTACTACTGCAAGCATGGCGCTCGCACGCACCCAAGGCCTCACACTCTATGACAGTGCCTATCTCGAGCTTGCGATGTGCCGTAGTTTGCCTTTGGCCACACTGGACCGACCGATGCGTGCCGCAGCAAAGAATACGGGCGTCCCCTGCCTGTCCACTGAATTCTGACCCTCGCCGTCCCCCCGGTGGCGGCAGTTCGCCGGAAGCTTCCATCTTGGGTCTTCAGATGGCTGGCGAAAGCCCGTGAATGGACGGGGATGGTGCCCAGGGCCGGACTCGAACCGGCACGGCCGAATGGCCAAAGGATTTTAAGTCCCTTGCGTCTACCGATTTCGCCACCTGGGCATTGGGGAGGTACCTGCCGGATGGATGCGGAATGTGGAGGCCAGGGTCGGGATCGAACCGGCGTAGACGGCTTTGCAGGCCGCTGCATGACCACTCTGCCACCTGGCCCAGATGACTATTCTAGAATCTTCGCTAGGCGGAGGTGGAGCGGGAAACGAGGCTCGAACTCGCGACCTCAACCTTGGCAAGGTTGCGCTCTACCAACTGAGCTATTCCCGCCTCGGGGCGATCATAGCAAAACGGTGGAGGGGTGGCAATTGTTTCCATGGGTTCACCCGGGTTGCTGAGCCGGCGGGTGCTGGAGGAAGCTTCCGCCAAGGCACTATAATCCCCGGGTCCCTGCTCTGACCCGGCCTCCATGGCCGGTTCCACGTGAGTGTGCCGTGACCCGGATCCCCAAGCCCCCGAATCCGAAAGCCCGAAGCGTCCCCCTGCCCGACGAAACCCCCCGAACGGCGAGCGAGAAACCCGATGTGTCGGAACGGATCGCCCTGTTGCAGAAAGAACCGAGCTACCTGGAAGCGACCCGGGATCCGGTTTATCTGGGCCGGCGGGAGACACGGGGCATCCGTCTTCAGCTGGATTATCAAAAAACGGAATCCATCCTGTCCAGCCACGGCATCGAAGCG
>JAKATI010000038.1 GCA_021828045.1 Pseudomonadota bacterium
ATCTATTGATGGTCCCTTTAACGATTTCAACGGCATGGTCGAAGAAGTCAACTATGAGAAAAACCGGTTGCGGGTTTCGGTACGAATTTTTGACCGTTCGACCCCGGTAGATCTCGACTTTTCCCAGGTGGAAAAGGCATAACGCGCGAGGTCCTTCCCGGTTTTCCGGGATGGACCTCCCAGTCAGGGTGAGGTAACGAGTCATGGCAAAAAAGGTTCAGACGATGATCCGGCTCCAGGTGGCAGCGGGTGCTGCCAACCCGAGCCCGCCTGTGGGTCCGGCCCTCGGGCAGCACGGAGTCAACATCATGGAATTCTGCAAGGCGTTCAATGCGCAAACCCAGGTGCTGGAGAAGGGTCTGCCTATCCCGGTCGTGATCACGGTTTATACCGACCGCAGCTTCACCTTTATTACCAAGACGCCCCCGGCCTCGGTCCTGATCCGGAAAGCCATTGGGCTCGAAAAGGGTAGCGCGACACCCAATACCGCGAAGGTGGGGCGGTTGACACGCTCTCAGGTGGAGGCTATCGCGAGGACCAAGCAACCGGATCTCACAGCGGCGAATCTCGAGGCGGCCGTCCGTTCCATCGCCGGAACGGCCCGCAGCATGGGTGTTGACGTGGAGGTTGGGCCATGAGACTCAGCAAGCGGTTTCGTTCCATTCGGAAGCGTCTGCCCGCGGGGGGGCACAGCTATCCCATCGGGGAGGCCATCGTCCTGTTGAAAGAGCTTTCCACCGTGCGCTTCCGGGAAAGCGTTGATGTGGCGATCAATCTCGGAATCGATGCCAAGAAGGGCGACCAAGTGGTCCGGAGTGCAACCGTATTGCCGAACGGCACGGGGAAGTCGACCCGGGTTGCGGTCTTTGCCCAGGGGACGGCGGCCGAGCAGGCCCGTCAGGCAGGTGCTGACCTCGTTGGTATGGAGGACTTGTCCGAGCGGATCCGCGGCGGGGCGATTGATTTCGATGTCTTGATTGCGGCTCCCGATGCCATGCGCATGGTGAGTCCCTTGGGTCAGATTCTGGGTCCACGTGGGCTCATGCCCAATCCCAAGGTGGGAACCGTAACCCCGGATGTGGCCCAAGCGGTCCGAAACGCCAAGGCGGGGCAGGTCCGTTATCGCGCCGACAAGGCTGGAATCGTCCACTGCACCATCGGCAAGGTCGATTTCGAGCCACGTGCGCTCCAAGAGAATTTGCAGGTACTTTTGACCGATCTCGTACGTGCCAAACCGGCGACTGCGAAAGGGCAATACCTGCGCAAGCTCACCCTCTCGACCACGATGGGGCCTGGGCTTGTGATCGATCTGGCCACACTCGAGTACTGATTCCCGAAGGACCAGGATCGAGAGCCGGAGCCCGGAGATCCGTGTCCGGGCCAGTCAGAGACCGCAGGGGCCTCCACGGTCGGAGGGGGCTTAATTGCCTGCGTAGACGGTGCGACGGATCGGGGGAGCGTATCCCTCGTGCCACCGCGGGGCTCCCGGAAGGGATCCCCCTTGCACGTTCCGACCGGGAGATGATTCATGCCATTGAGACTGAACGAAAAGCAGCAACGCGTCGAGGAACTCGCCCAGCTTGCGCGAACGGCCCAAGCAGCCATTGCCCTGGATTACCGGGGAATGGATGCCGGCCAGATGACAAACCTGAGACAGACTGCCCGAAGGCAGGGAGTCTATCTCAAGGTTGTCCGAAACACGCTGGCGAAGCGGGCCCTGGCGGATACCGAGTATGCCTGTCTCGAGGAGATCCTGACCGGCCCCGTGCTTCTGGCATTGGCCCTGCGGGATCCCGCCGAGGCGGCACGGGTCATCCGCCAGTTTGTCGGCGACGACCAGCCGCTCAAAGTCCGCGGGCTCGCCCTCGGACGGCGGTTGTTGCCAGCTTCGGATCTTGCCCGTCTGGCCGACCTGCCTTCGGCCAGCGAGGCGGTGGCACGACTCATGGCGACACTCCAGGCACCTGTCAGCCGCTTGGTCGGCACGCTGACAGCGCCGACCGCGAAGCTGGTCCGGACGCTGGCTGCCTTGCGCGATCAAAAAGCGCGGGCCGGCACCTGAACCGGAACCGACACCCCCCCATCCATCCCCATCCGGGGATCTGACCGTAGAGGTATGACATGGCAATCAGCAAAGATGAAATTCTCGAAACCATCTCCAAGATGACCGTCCTTGAGATCGTGGACCTTATCTCCGCCATGGAAGAAAAGTTCCATGTGACGGCGGCCCAACCGGTCGCCATGGCCGCTCCGGCGGCCGGAGGCGCAGCAGCTGCGACAGTGGAGGAGAAGACCGAATTCACGGTTTCTTTGGCCAGCTTTGGAGCCAACAAGGTGAACGTGATCAAGGTGGTCCGCTCACTGACCGGCCTTGGGCTCAAGGAAGCCAAGGACCTCGTCGAAGGTGCGCCCTCGGTCATCAAGGAAGGCGTGAACAAGACCGATGCCGAAAAGATGAAGAAAGAACTGGAGGAAGCCGGCGCCACTGTGGAGATCAAGTGAGTCCGATCCAGCCCGGGAGAGGCGCTGGCCGACCGGCTCGACGGACGGTGTGGAACCGTCCGCCGGACGGATCCTGAACATCAGTGGGTTTGAAAGCCGCAGTCGCGGAGGAGTTCGTATGCCTTATTCGCTGACCGAAAAAAAGCGCATCCGGAAAAATTTTTCAGGCCGGACTGCGGTTCTCAAGGTCCCGCCCCTGCTGGAGATGCAGGTGGATTCCTACGCCCAGTTTCTCCAGCAGGATGTGGAGCCGGCCTCGCGCCGGGACATCGGCCTGCAGGCGGCGCTCAAGTCCATCTTCCCCATCCGTGCCTATTCCGGAACCGCGGCCCTGGATTTTGTCCGCTACCAGATCGGGGAACCCCCATTCGATGTGCGCGAATGTCTGCTCCGGGGGCTCAACTACGCGGCCCCGCTGCGTGCCGTGGTCCGGTTGGTCCTTTATGACCGGGAAAGCCCTTCCGATAACCGGGCGGTCAAAAGTATTGAGGAACAAGAGGTCTACCTCGGTGAGCTGCCGCTCATGACCGAGACCGGAACGTTTGTAATCAACGGTACCGAACGAGTCGTGGTCAGCCAATTGCACCGCTCGCCCGGGGTCTTTTTTGAAAGTGATCGCGGCAAGTCACATTCCTCAGGGAAAGTCCTTTACTCTGCCCGCATCATCCCCTACCGGGGGTCGTGGCTTGATTTCGAGTTTGATGCCAAAGACTGCCTGTACGTACGCATTGACCGGCGGCGCAAGCTGCCGGTCACGATCTTGCTGCGTGCGCTCGGACTGGATGATGCGGAGATGCTGGCCACCTTTTTTGAGCACAACGTCTTCCATGTGACGCCAAGCGGCCTGATCCTTGATCTGGTTCCGGAACGACTCCGGGGCGAGATCGCCGCGTTCCCCATCAAACTGGAAGACCGGGTTCTGGTCGAGGAAGGACGCCGGGTCACGGCCCGTCAGGTCCGCGAACTGAAAAACGCAGGTGTCCGACGGCTTTCCGTTCCCATGGCCTACGCCGCAGCGCGCATCTCGGCTCATGATCTGGTCCATCCCGAGACCGGTGAACTCCTGGCTCGTGCCAATGAGGAGCTCACGCTCGAAACCATCCAGAAAATCATGGGCGTGGGGATTCCCCAGTTCAGCACGCTGTACGTGAACGATGTGGACCGTGGTCCTTTCATTTCCCAGACCCTGCGGCTGGATCCGACCCACAGCCCGCTTGAGGCATTGGTCGAGATCTACCGCATGATGCGACCGGGGGAACCCCCGACACGGGATGCCGCGGAGACGCTGTTCAAAAATCTTTTCTTCATCCCCGATCGGTATGACCTGTCGGCCGTGGGGCGGATGAAATTCAACAAACGTCTCGGTCGCTCCGATGACGCAGGTTCGATGGTCCTGACCCGTGAGGACATCCTTGATGTAGTGAAGACGCTGATCGGGATCCGCAACGGAGAGGGGTCTGTGGATGATATCGACCACTTGGGGAACCGACGCATCCGTTCGGTTGGAGAAATGGTTGAAAACGCCTTCCGGGTAGGGCTGGTCCGGGTTGAACGGGCGGTCCGTGAAAGGCTGGCCTTGGCCGAGACCGAGGGACTGAAACCGCAGGATCTCATCAATGCAAAGCCGGTGGTGGCTGCTATCAAGGAGTTCTTCAGCTCCTCCCAGCTTTCCCAGTTCATGGACCAGAACAATCCCCTGTCCGAGGTGACGCACAAACGTCGGGTATCGGCGCTGGGCCCAGGAGGGCTCACCCGAGAACGGGCGGGTTTCGAGGTTCGGGATGTTCATGCCACCCATTACGGCCGGGTCTGCCCGATCGAGACCCCGGAGGGACCCAATATCGGTCTCATCAACTCGTTGGCCGTCTATGCCCGGACCAACCCCTACGGGTTCTTGGAAACACCCTACCGGCGGGTGGAGCAGGGCCGGGTCACCGAAATTGTCGAATACCTGTCCGCCATCGAGGAGGGACGATTTGTAATTGCCCAGGCGAATGCCCAGTTGGACGGTGACGGTCGCTTCGTGGAAGATCTGGTTTCCTGCCGGTTCAATAACGAGTTTACCCTGTCCACGCCGGACCGGATCCAGTACATGGACGTCTCGCCGATGCAGATCGTGTCGATTGCCGCTGCGCTGATTCCGTTTTTGGAACATGACGATGCCAACCGGGCACTCATGGGTTCGAACATGCAGCGTCAGGCGGTCCCGGTCCTGAGGACCGACAAGCCCCTGGTCGGCACGGGCCTTGAGCGGACTGTGGCGATTGATTCGGGAGCGACCCTGGTCGCCCGACGCAGCGGCATCGTCGATGCCGTGGACGCTGCCCGGATTGTAGTCCGGGTCGATGATACCGAAACCGCAGCCGGGGAGGCTGGGGTCGACATCTACAACCTGACCAAGTACCAGCGCTCCAACCAAAACACCTGCATCAACCAGCGTCCCCGGGTCCAGAATGGTGAACGCATCGAGCGTGGAGATGTGCTTGCGGATGGATCCTCGACTGACCTCGGCGAACTAGCGCTCGGCCAGAATCTCCGGGTGGCCTTCATGCCCTGGAACGGCTACAACTTTGAAGATGCCATCCTGATTTCCGAGCGACTCGTGGAGGAGGAACGGTTTACCTCGATCCATATCGAGGAACTTTCCTGCATGGCCCGGGACACCAAGCTCGGTTCTGAGGAAATCACAAGTGACATCCCGAATGTGAACGAGGCAGCGCTCGCCAATCTGGATGAGGCGGGGATCGCCTTCATCGGAGCCGAAGTCAAGGCCGGAGACATCTTGGTGGGGAAGGTCACTCCCAAGGGGGAAACCCAACTCACCCCCGAGGAGAAGCTGTTGAGAGCGATTTTCGGCGAGAAAGCTTCCGAGGTGAAAGATACCTCGCTCCGGGTGCCCCCGGGGATGGATGGAACCGTGATCGACGTGCGGGTCTTTACGCGTGAGGGAATGGAAAAAGATTCCCGTGCCCAGGCCATCGAGGCGGCCGAACTGGCCCGTGCCCGCAAGGACCTCGATGACCAGCGGCGTATCCTCGAGGATGACCTTTTCTTGCGAGCCGCCCGGCTGCTCGTCGGCAAGGTGGCCGAGGGGGGGCCGCAAAAGCTTGCCAAAGGTGCTCGGGTGACCCAGGGTTATCTCGAGGGACTCGATCGTGACCAGTGGTTTAGTATCCGCCTGCATAACGAAGAGGCGACAGAAGCGCTTGAACAGCTGTCCGAGCAGCTGGCCCAGCAGCGACTTCTCTTCGAGCGCCGGTATGAGGAGAAAAAGCGGAAGATCAAGGCGGGGGATGAACTGCCACCCGGCGTGATCAAGATGGTCAAGGTCTACCTTGCGGTCAAGCGGCACATCCAGGCGGGAGACAAGATGGCAGGGCGCCATGGCAACAAGGGTGTCATTTCCCTGATTGTCCCGGTCGAGGACATGCCGTACACGGAGGATGGTCAGCCGGTGGATATCGTGCTCAATCCGCTGGGTGTGCCTTCCCGGATGAATATCGGCCAGATCCTGGAAGCTCATCTCGGCTGGGCCGTCAAGACGCTGGGTGAACGCATCGGGGATTTGGTCCGCCACGAGGCCGATATGGCAGAGCTCCGGCGTTTCCTCGACCTGGTTTACAACGGGGCCGGGGGCGAGCCGGTGAGACTGGACGAGCTTTCGGATGGCGAAATCCGGGCTCTGGCCGAGCGACTTGAGGATGGGATACCGGTCTCGACCCCCGTTTTTGACGGGGCGAGCGAGCCCCAGATCCGTCACCTCCTCAAGCTGGCTGGCCTGTCCATGTCGGGGCAAACCCGGCTTTATGACGGCCGCACGGGCGAAGCCTTCGACCGTCCCGTGACCGTGGGCTATGTCTACATGTTCAAGTTGAACCACTTGGTTGACGACAAGATGCATGCCCGTTCGACCGGTCCCTATAGCCTCGTGACCCAGCAACCCCTGGGCGGGAAGGCACAGTTCGGAGGCCAGCGATTCGGGGAAATGGAGGTCTGGGCGCTCGAGGCCTACGGGGCGTCCTACACGCTCCAGGAGATGCTGACCGTCAAGTCCGATGATGTCGAGGGACGTACCCGCATGTACAAGAACATCGTCGATGACGACCTGCGTATGGAGGCGGGAATGCCGGAGTCGTTCAATGTCTTGGTCCGCGAGATCCGATCGCTGGCTATCAATATCGAGATGGAGCAGTTCTGATGACCGGTCATACTCCGGGAACATGGGCCCCCTGCCGTGGAGACCTTCCATGAAAGAACTTTTGCAGCTTTTCCGCCAGCAGCACCCGAACGAGGATTTTGACGCGCTCCGGATCGGTCTGGCCTCACCGGAACTGATCCGCTCCTGGTCACACGGAGAAGTGAAAAAACCGGAGACGATCAACTATCGGACTTTCAAACCGGAACGGGATGGTCTGTTCTGCACCAAGATTTTCGGACCGATCAAGGACTACGAGTGCTTGTGCGGCAAGTACAAGCGATTGAAGCACCGGGGTGTGGTTTGCGAGAAGTGCGGAGTCGAGGTCACCCTGTCCAAGGTCCGCCGCGAGCGGATGGGGCATATCGAACTGGCGAGCCCGGTCGCACACATCTGGTTTTTGCGCTCACTTCCCTCCCGGATCGCACTGACTCTGGACATGACATTGCGTGATATCGAACGGGTGCTTTATTTCGAGGCCTTCGTTGTGATCGAGCCTGCGCTCACCCCGCTCAATCGGGGCCAGCTCCTCACCGACGAGGAATATCTCGAAATGATCGAGGAATACGGGGATGACTTCGATGCCCGGATGGGGGCCGAGGCGATTTACGAGCTGCTGCGCACCCTCAAGCTCGATGACCAGATCAAGACCCTGCGCGGCGAACTCGAGGGGACCAATTCGGAGGGAAAAACCAAACGGCTCGTCAAGCGGCTCAAGCTGCTCGAGTCGTTCGTGGAATCCAAAAACCGTCCGGAATGGATGGTTCTCACCGTGTTGCCGGTTCTGCCCCCTGACCTGCGCCCGCTCGTCCCCCTGGATGGCGGCCGCTTTGCCACTTCAGACCTCAACGATCTCTACCGCCGCGTCATCAACCGGAACAATCGCTTGCGGAGGCTGCTTGAGCTCAATGCACCGGACATCATCGTCCGGAACGAAAAGCGAATGTTGCAGGAGGCTGTTGATGCCCTGCTGGACAACGGACGCCGTGGCCGGGTCATGACCGGATCCAACAAGCGGGCCCTCAAATCGCTGGCGGACATGATCAAGGGCAAGCAGGGACGGTTCCGCCAGAACCTGCTTGGTAAGCGGGTCGATTACTCGGGCCGTTCCGTGATCGTCGTCGGCCCGACGCTCAAGCTGCACCAGTGCGGCTTGCCCAAGCGGATGGCTCTCGAATTGTTCAAGCCTTTCATCTTCAGCAAGCTGCAGAACCGGGGTCTTGCGCCCACCATCAAGGCGGCCAAGAAGTATGTGGAACGGGAGGCGCCGGAGGTCTGGGATATCCTCGACGAGGTGATTCGCGAGCATCCGGTCCTGCTCAACCGGGCGCCCACCCTGCACCGGCTCGGAATCCAGGCGTTTGAACCGGTCCTGATCGAAGGCAAGGCGATCCAGTTGCATCCGCTCGTGTGTACCGCCTTTAATGCGGACTTTGATGGCGACCAGATGGCCGTGCACGTGCCGTTGTCGCTCGAGGCGCAGCTCGAGGCTCGTGCGCTCATGATGTCAACCAACAACATCCTGTCGCCGGCGACGGGAGACCCCATCATCGTTCCCACCCAAGATGTGGTCCTTGGCCTGTATTATCTGACGCGGCAGCGATCGGGTGTGAACGGGGAGGGTCACTGCTTTAGCGATGTCCGTGAGGTTCACCGGGCCTATGAGTCGGGAACGGTCGACCTCCATGCCGCCATCGAGCTCCGTCTCCCCCCTGAGGAAGGGTCGGACTCGCTCTCCTCTTCGCATCGTGTCAAGACTACGATCGGACGGGCGCTTCTTTCCGAGGTGCTGCCTCCCGGGCTGCCCTTCGAGTCGATTAACCAGAACATGACGAAGAAGGCCATCTCGAATCTCATCAACCTCTGTTACCGGCGCAACGGCCTCAAGGATACGGTAGTTTTTGCCGATCGCCTCATGTACTTGGGTTTCCGTTTCGCAACCCGGGGAGGGATCTCGTTCGGGGTGGACGACATGGTCATCCCCGAGGAAAAGGCCGATATACTCCACAAAGCCTCGCTCGAAGTCCGGGAAATCGAACGCCAGTTCGCGACGGGTCTTTTGACCGACGGTGAACGCTATAACAAGGTCGTTGACATCTGGTCACGCACCAACGAGCAAATTGCCAAGGCCATGATGGACCACATCTCGATGGATGAGGTGACGATTGGGAAGGAAAAGCGGCGCGAGTCGTCCTTCAATTCGATCTACATGATGGCGGACTCCGGCGCTCGGGGTTCTGCGGCGCAGATCCGACAGCTGGCCGGTATGCGGGGCCTCATGGCCAAACCGGATGGTTCGATCATCGAGACCCCGATCACAGCGAACTTCCGGGAGGGGCTCACCGTCCTCCAGTACTTCATCTCGACCCACGGTGCTCGCAAGGGCCTCGCCGATACCGCCCTCAAAACGGCCAACTCCGGCTACCTGACTCGCCGCTTGGTTGATGTGGCGCAGGATGTCGTCATTACTGAAGAGGACTGTGGCACGAAAGAGGGTCTCTATCTTCAGCCCGTGGTCGAAGGTGGCGATGTGGTGGAATCACTGCGCGAGCGGGTGCTCGGTCGGGTGCTGGCTGAAGCGGCGGTTCGTCCCAACACGCAGGAGGAGGTTTTGCCCGCGGGTACCCTGCTCGATGAGCGAAATATGGACCTTGTCGAGGCTTCCGGCATTGACCGGTTGCGGGTGCGGTCGCCGATCACCTGCGAAACCCAATTTGGCGTTTGTGCCCAATGCTACGGGCGTGATCTCGCACGGGGCCATCGCATCAACATCGGGGAGGCTGTGGGCATTATCGCGGCCCAGTCGATCGGCGAGCCGGGCACCCAGCTCACGATGCGCACCTTCCACATCGGCGGTGCGGCCTCTCGAGCCGTGGCCGAAAACAGCGTCGAGGTGAAAAGCGGGGGTCGGGTCCGCTTCCACAACCTCAAGTTGGCGAAGAACCCTCGAGGTGTCTTGGTTGTCATCTCCCGCTCGGGAGAAATCCGGATCATCGACAGTTACGGCCGGGATCGCGAACGGTACCGGATTCCCTATGGGGCCCAGATTACCGTTGATGATGGCAGCGAAATTGCCGGCGGCGAGATCATTGCGACCTGGGATCCACATGTCCATCCGGTCATTGCCGAAGTGGGCGGCGTAGCCCATTTTAAGGATTTCATTGAGGGTGTGACCATCAATCGCCAGGTTGATGAAGTGACTGGGCTCACGAGTATTGTCGTCACCGATCCCAAACAGCGGGGAACCGCAGCCAAGGACTTCCGGCCGACGATTCTGCTCCTGGATGAAGCCGGGCACGAAGTCTGCATGCCGGGGACCAACATCCCAATCCACTATGTCCTGACCCCGCGATCGATCGTGGCGGTTCAGGACGGCACGCGCGTCAACGTGGGCGATGTCCTGGCCCGAATCCCTCTGGAGTCAACCAAGACCCGCGACATCACGGGGGGATTGCCCCGGGTGGCGAACCTCTTCGAGGCGCGCCATCCCGAGGATTCAGCAGTCCTGGCCGAGTACTCCGGAACCGTGAGCTTCGGACGTGAGACCAAGGGAAAGCAGAGACTCATCATCACCGATGACGAGGGACAGGCACACGAAGTCCTCCTGCCGAAGTGGCGCCAGATTTCGGTTTTCGAGGGGGAGCGGATCGAGCGTGGCGAAGTCATTTCGGATGGCGAACGCGACCTGCACGATATCCTGCGACTGCAGGGTGTCGCCACGCTGGCCGATTATCTGGTGCGCGAGATTCAGGACGTCTACCGTCTGCAGGGGGTTCGCATCAACGACAAGCACATCGAGGTGATCATCCGGCAGATGATGCGAAAGGTCGAGATCGCCGATCCGGGTGAGAGCCTGTTTTTGCCAGCCGAAGTGGTCGACCGAACCCGGGTGCTGGAAGAGAACCGTCGAATCAGCGAGAAAACGGAGAAGCCCGCAACTTGGACTCCGGTCCTTTTGGGCATCACGAAAGCGTCATTGGCGACAGAGTCCTTCGTGTCCGCTGCTTCCTTCCAGGAGACCACCCGGGTCCTGACCGATGCGGCGGTGCGGGGGCTCCGGGACGAGCTTCGGGGGCTCAAGGAAAATGTCATCGTGGGGCGTCTCATCCCGGCGGGTACGGGTTTTGCCTATCACGAACAACGGCACCGCAGGCGGGGCACCTCGGCCCAGGAGGAGGCGGTGCGTGCAGCGGAGGCGGCATTCAACAAGGCAGATCCAGCATCTGCCGCGCAGGAACCAGCTTCAAGTGTTGGAGAAACAGAGGCCACAGCTTGACAGGATTCCCAAAAAATCAATAAAATGGGCATTTTCGCCGCCCATGATTCCATTAGGGCTCCGGCCATGATCCGCTTTGGGCGGGTTGCCGGGGGGACGGCCCCGTGAACAAAGGTCGCACGCCCCGCCTTGGGCTTGCGAACAGGTGAGGCAGTTATGGCAACCGTCAATCAATTGGTTCGAAGGCCGCGGCACAGTCCGCAGTTCAAGAGCAAGGTGCCGGCTTTGTCCGGTTCCCCGCAACGGCGGGGCGTGTGCACGCGCGTCTATACGACGACCCCCAAGAAACCCAACTCGGCATTGCGCAAGGTGGCGCGTGTCCGGTTGACCAGCGGCTACGAAGTGACCAGTTACATCGGTGGTGAGGGGCACAACCTGCAGGAACATTCGGTGGTGCTGATCCGGGGCGGCCGTGTCAAAGACCTGCCCGGAGTCCGCTACCACATCGTGCGCGGAGCCCTTGACTGCTCGGGTGTGAACGAGCGCAAGCGCAGCCGTTCGAAATACGGCGCCAAGCGTCCGAAGTCGAGCTGATCTAGGGGAGAGCCTATATGTCGAGACGCCACCAAGCCACTCTGCGTGAAGTGTTGCCCGATCCCAAGTACGGCAGCCTCAAACTGGCCAAGTTCATCAATGTCGTCATGACGAGGGGAAAGCGCTCATTGGCGGAACGGGTGGTCTACGACGCACTTTCTCAAGCTGCCTCGCGTCGCGGTTTGGAACCGGTCGCGCTGCTGGATTCGGCACTCGAACGGGTGCAGCCCATGGTGGAAGTGAAATCTCGCCGTGTCGGGGGTGCCACCTACCAAGTCCCCGTAGAGGTCCGCTCCGCCCGGCAGATGGCACTCGCCATGCGTTGGCTGGTCGATTCCGCGCGCAAGCGCTCGGAAAAGTCAATGACCGATCGGCTCTCCTCCGAGTTGCTTGAGGCTGCAGAGGGACGGGGTGCGGCGGTCAAGAAGCGGGAAGATGTCCATCGTATGGCGGAAGCCAACAAAGCCTTTGCGCATTACCGCTGGTAATCGCCTTCCCTGACGGAGAGCTCTCATGTCCCGGAAAACCCCGATCGATCGATACCGCAACATCGGCATCATGGCGCACATCGATGCGGGGAAGACCACCACCACGGAGCGGGTTCTGTTTTATACCGGTGTTTCCCACAAGATGGGCGAGGTCCATGAAGGAACGGCCGTCATGGACTGGATGGAGCAGGAACAGGAACGGGGAATTACGATCACGTCGGCCGCAACCACTTGTTACTGGAGTGGCATGAGCCAGCAGTTCCCGGAACACCGGATCAACATCATCGATACCCCAGGGCACGTGGATTTCACGATCGAGGTGGAGCGCTCACTGCGGGTGCTGGATGGGGCCATTGCGGTCTTTTGCGGTGTGGCGGGGGTTGAGCCGCAATCGGAGACCGTCTGGCGCCAGGCCAACCGCTACGGGGTCCCTCGTCTCGCCTTCGTCAACAAGATGGACCGGGTGGGCGCCAACTTTCTTCGTGTGGTCGAACAGATCAAAAGCCGTCTGGGTGCCAGGCCGGTGGCCCTGCAGCTGCCGATCGGGGCTGAAGACCAGTTTCGCGGAGTGGTGGATCTTCTCAACCTGCGGGCCGTGTACTGGGATGAATCGGATCAGGGGGTGAGCCATCGCGTGGCCGAGATTCCCGCTGAACTCGAGACCCAGGCTCGGGGACTCCATGAAAGCCTTGTGGAAGCTGCAGCGGAAGCGAATGAGTCTCTCATGAATCGATACTTGGAAACGGGAACCCTCTCCGTGGAAGAGATCCGCCAAGGCCTCCGTGCCCGTACCCTGGTCTCCGAGATTGTCCCGGTACTCTGCGGATCGGCCTTCAAGTACAAGGGAGTGCAGGCCGTCCTGGATGCAGTGATCGATTTCCTCCCCTCCCCGGCCGACTTGCCGCCGGTGGAAGGCAATCGTGACGACGAGGCCCGGACACCCGTGACGCGGGAACCGCGGGATGAGGCCCCCTTTTCAGCGCTTGCGTTCAAAATCGCCACCGACCCCTTTGTCGGAACCCTCACCTTCTTCCGCGTGTATTCGGGGCAGGTGCATGCGGGCGACAGCGTCTACAACCCGATCCGGGGACGGAGGGAACGGATTGGCCGCCTGCTGCAGATGCATGCCAACCACCGGAACGAGATCCGGGAAGTCTATGCGGGAGATATCGCAGCGGCGGTGGGTCTCAAGGACATTACGACCGGGGATACCCTCTGCGATGAAAAGGAGATCATCGTGCTCGAACGGATGGAGTTTCCCGATCCGGTCATCTCGGTCGCGGTCGAGCCCAAGACCAAGGCGGATCAGGAGAAGATGGGCATTGCGCTGCAAAAGCTGGCCCAGGAAGACCCGTCCTTCCGGGTGCGGACTGACGAGGAAACCGGGCAAACCATCATCTCCGGCATGGGCGAACTCCATCTGGAGATCATCGTCGACCGCATGCGACGGGAGTTCAAGGTCGAAGCCAATACCGGACGCCCCCAAGTGGCCTACCGGGAAACCATCCGCACTCCGGTCGAGCAGGAAGGCAAATACATCCGCCAGACCGGAGGTCGTGGTCAATACGGCCATGTCTGGATTCGTCTCCAGCCGTTGCCGCCGGGTTCGGGCTACCAGTTCGAGAACGCGATCGTGGGCGGAGTGATTCCTCGCGAGTACATTCCGGCCGTCGACAAGGGTATTCGTGAACAGGCGGAAAACGGCGTCTTGGCTGGATTCCCCGTCGTCGATTTCCAGGTGGAACTGTTTGATGGTTCTTACCATGACGTGGATTCCAGCGAAATCGCCTTCAAGATTGCGGGCTCCATGGCCTTCAAGGAAGCCGTCAAGCGTGCCCGTCCTGTCCTTCTCGAACCCATCATGAAAGTCGAAGTGGTGACTCCGGAAGATTTCATGGGTAATGTCATTGGTGACCTCAACCGTCGTCGCGGTGTGGTCCAGGGCTTGGATGACTCGCCGTCCGGAAAGGTGATCCGTGTCGAGGTTCCCTTGGCCGAGATGTTCGGCTACGCCACTGACCTGAGGTCCGGTACCGAGGGTCGTGCCACTTATTCGATGGAGTTTAGCCATTACGCCGAGGCACCCAACCATGTGACCGAAACGGTCATCAAGAAGGCCTCTTGAGCGACAGGATTTGGAGCCTTTTTCCCACCACCCAGCCATTAACGAGGTAGAGTCACATGTCGAAGGGGAAGTTTGAGCGGACGAAGCCGCACATCAATGTGGGGACGATTGGTCATGTGGATCATGGGAAGACGACGTTGACGGCGGCGATCACGAAGGTGATGGCGGGGCGGTATGGGGGGGAGGTGAGGGGGTATGACCAGATTGACAATGCGCCGGAGGAGCGGGCGCGTGGGATTACGATTGCGACGTCGCACGTGGAGTACGAGAGTGCGAAGCGGCACTATGCGCATGTGGACTGTCCGGGTCATGCGGACTATGTGAAGAACATGATTACGGGGGCGGCGCAGATGGATGGGGCGATTTTGGTGGTATCGGCGGCGGACGGGCCGATGCCGCAGACGCGGGAGCATATTTTGTTGGCGCGTCAGGTGGGGGTCCCGCACATTGTGGTGTATTTGAACAAGGTGGACATGGTGGATGATGCGGAGTTATTGGAGTTGGTGGAGATGGAGGTGCGGGACTTATTGAGCAAGTACGAGTTTCCGGGGGACAAGACGCCGGTGGTTCGGGGGTCGGCGCTGAAGGCGCTGGAGGGGGACAGTGGGGAGTCGGGGACGGCGAGCATCGAGCGGCTGGTTGCGGTGATGGACGAGTATTTTCCGGAGCCGAAGCGGTTGGTGGACGGGGATTATTTGATGCCGATCGAGGATGTTTTTTCGATTTCGGGGCGGGGGACGGTGGTGACGGGCCGGGTGGAGCGGGGTCGGGTCCGGGTGGGGGACGAGGTGGAGATTGTGGGGTTGCGGGAGACGCAGAAGACGACGGTGACGGGTGTGGAGATGTTTCGGAAGTTATTGGACGAGGGACGGGCGGGGGACAATGTGGGGGTTTTATTGCGGGGGACGAAGCGGGAGGAGGTGGAGCGGGGCCAGGTGCTGGCGAAGCCGGGGAGCATCACGCCGCACACGCGGTTCGAGGCGGAGGCGTACATTTTGACGAAGGAGGAGGGGGGGCGGCACACCTCATTTTTCGGGGGGTATCGGCCGCAGTTTTATTTTCGGACGACGGACGTGACGGGGGCGGTGGAGTTGCCGGCGGGGGTGGAGATGGTGATGCCGGGGGACAATACGAAGCTGGTGGTGACGTTGATTTCACCGGTGGCGATGGAGGAGGGTCTGCGGTTTGCGATCCGCGAGGGCGGACATACCGTGGGCGCCGGCGTCGTCAGCAAAGTCCTCGCCTGAGGAAACGCAGAATCATGACGGTACAGGCCAGTAGCTCAACTGGTAGAGCAGCGGTCTCCAAAACCGCAGGTTGGGGGTTCGAGTCCCTCCTGGCCTGCCAATTCCTGGACGTCGTTTGATGGTCACCCCACGGACGCCGGCAGCGGGCCCGATCCGGGAGAGCGAGCCGCGCGGGGAGAAGATCAAGCTTCTTCTCGCGGTGATCCTGCCGGTTTTGGGGCTGGTTGGCTACTACTACTACGACCGGCTCTCGACTGGAATCCGCTTGGGTGGGCTGCTGGCCAGTTTCGTGGTGGCAGTGGGATTCCTCGGGTGGAGCCAGGCTGGTAAAACGCTGTGGGGTTTCGTTCTCGAAGCCCGCACCGAACTGCGCAAGGTGATCTGGCCGACCCGAAAGGAAACCACGGATACGACGCTCTTTGTCTTGGCCATGGTGATCGTACTCGCAATCCTCTTGTGGCTGATTGATATGGGTCTCGATTTTGGCATTCGTCTCATCACCGGACACGCGGGTTGACCATGGCGCTCCAATGGTATGTCCTTCAGACCTACTCCGGATTCGAACGGCAGGCGGAACGTTCGCTCCGGGAACGGGTACTCTTGCGGGGCATGCAGGATCACTTCGGTTCCATTCTGGTTCCGACCGAGGAAGTGGTTGAGATGCGCGAGGGGCGCAAGCGAAAAAGTGAGCGGAAGTTTTTCCCGGGCTATCTTCTCGTCCAGATGGAGCTGGATGACGAGACGTGGCATCTCGTGCGCAGTGTCCCCAAGGTCCTTGGTTTTGTCGGCGGTACGGCGGAACACCCGAAGCCCATTCCAGACGGTGAAGCGGAGGCTATTCTCATGCGGGTGCAGGAAGGAGCCAGCAAGCCCAAGCCCAAGATCCTGTTCGAACCCGGTCAGATGGTACGGGTGATTGATGGTCCCTTTAACGATTTCAACGGCATGGTCGAAGAAGTCAACTATGAGAAAAACCGGTTGCGGGTTTCGGTACGAATTTTTGACCGTTCGACCCCGGTAGATCTCGACTTTTCCCAGGTG
>JAKATI010000103.1 GCA_021828045.1 Pseudomonadota bacterium
AGGAATTCAAAAGCCTCGATTTTGGAGCACTCAAGCGGGATCTCCATGCGCTCATGACCGATTCAAAGGACTGGTGGCCCGCGGATTTCGGACACTACGGTCCCTTCCTGATCCGCATGGCCTGGCACGGGGCCGGCACCTACCGCATCGGCGATGGCCGCGGGGGTGCCGGGAGCGGGCAGCAGCGCTTCGCACCCATCAACAGCTGGCCCGACAACGTCAACCTCGACAAGGCGCGCCGGCTGCTCTGGCCGGTCAAGCAGAAGTACGGACGCAAGATTTCCTGGGCCGATCTCATGATCCTGGCCGGCAATGTCGCCCTGGAATCGATGGGGTTCAAGACCTTCGGATACGGGGCGGGTCGCGAGGATGTCTGGGAACCGGACGAATCCGTCTTCTGGGGTCCCGAAGGCCAGTGGCTCGCGGATGAACGCTACAGCGGGGACCGGGACCTGGCCAATCCCCTGGCCGCCGTGCAGATGGGCCTGATCTACGTGAACCCGGAGGGTCCGAACGGCAAGCCGGATCCGCTCGCGGCCGCCCGCGACATCCGGGAAACCTTCCGTCGCATGGCAATGAATGACGAGGAGACCGTGGCCCTGATCGCAGGCGGCCATACCTTCGGCAAAAGCCATGGGGCGGGCCCGGTCTCCCACGTCGGACCCGAACCCGAGGCCGCGGGACTCGAGCAGCAGGGCCTGGGCTGGAAGAGTTCCTACAAGTCGGGCAAGGGCCCCGACACGATTGGAGGGGGGCCGGAAGTCACCTGGACCCAGACCCCCACGAAGTGGAGCCATCGTTTCCTGGAGAACCTCTTTGCCTACGAGTGGGAACTGGTCCGGAGTCCGGCCGGAGCCTACCAATGGACGGCCAAGAACGGCGCCGGTGCCGGGAGCGTTCCGGATGCCCACGATCCGGTCAAGCGTCACGCGCCGACCATGCTGACCACGGATCTGGCGCTGCGCTTCGATCCCGCCTACGAGAAGATCGCGAGGCGCTTTCTCGAGCATCCGGACCTTCTGGCCGATGCCTTCGCCCGGGCCTGGTTCAAGCTGACCCATCGGGACATGGGTCCGCGTTCCCGCTACCTCGGCCCCGAGGTCCCATCCGAACCCCTCCTCTGGCAGGATCCCATCCCCCCCGTCGACCACCCCATCGTCGATGCCAGGGACATCGCCTCGCTCAAGAGCAAGGTCCTGGCCTCAGGGCTCGGAGTTTCCGAGCTCGTCGCCACGGCCTGGGCCTCGGCCTCGACCTTCCGCGGATCGGACAAGCGCGGGGGTGCGAACGGGGCCCGGATCCGCCTTGCCCCCCAGAAGGATTGGGTGGTCAACCAGCCGGCCCAGCTGGCAAGGGTCCTGAAGACGCTCGAGGGAATCCGCGAGGACTTCAACCGGGCCCAGACCAAGGGCAAGAAGGTCTCGCTCGCCGATCTCATCGTGCTGGCCGGTTGTGCCGCGGTCGAAAAAGCCGCCCACGAGTCTGGCCTGACCGTGACGGTCCCCTTCACGCCGGGACGGATGGATGCCTCACAGGAACAGACCGATGTGGAATCCTTTGCGGTGCTCGAACCCCTGGCCGATGGCTTCCGCAACTACCTGAAGGCGGGACCCCATCCCCAGCGGGCGGAGGCTTTGCTCGTCGACCGGGCGCAGCTCCTGACGCTCACGGCGCCCGAGATGACGGTCCTGGTCGGGGGACTCCGGGCGCTCGGTGTCTCGTTCGGACCGGAACGTCATGGGGTCTTGACCGACCGGCCGGGCGTCCTGACCCAGGATTTTTTCGTGAACCTGCTCAACATGGCGACGGAGTGGAAGCCCGTTTCGGAGGCGGCGGAGGTGTTCGAGGGGCGGGACCGGAAGACCGGCAAGCGCAGGTGGACCGCGACCCGGGTCGACCTTGTCTTCGGATCGAACTCGCAGCTCCGGGCCCTTGCGGAAGTCTACGGAAGCGCGGATGCAGGTGCCAAGGTGGTCCATGATTTCGTGGCCGCCTGGAACAAGGTGATGAACCTGGACCGCTTCGACCTTATCGCCTGACTCTCAAACACCTGCCCCGGCCGGTCTGGGCCGGGGCAGGTGTTGCCCAAGGCTTGCCTAGACGCGGCCACGCCGGCGCGCGGGACCCCGCGCTCCCTGTCCCTGTTTGCCGCGCGGTGCCGGATGAGGCCGTGTTCTTCTCGTCCGGCTTTTCCCGACGACCCTCACCTCATCCGGTGCGTGTGTCCGGAGGGCCTCCGCGAGGGCCAGAAGCGCTGGCCGGTTCGGGGCCCGGCGGCGCCAGAGCATCCCGATCGTGCGCGCGGGTTCGGGCGGAGCAAAGGAGCGGTACTGGATCAGGGTGGGGGAGAGGGCTGGCCCAGCGCTCACGGCGAGTGCCGGAATGACTGTGCACCCGACCCCCAGGGACACCATCTGGCGCAGGGTTTCGAGGCTGGTCCCCCGGATCTCCTCGGCCACGCCGGCCGGTCGCCGGGCACAGAGCTCGAGAGCCTGGTCGCGCAGGCAATGGCCCTCCTCGAGGAGGAGGAGCGGCTCATCGGCCAGGTCCTGGGGCCTGAGCACCGTCCGTTCGGCCAGTGGGTGGCCCGAAGGCAGGGCGGCGAGAAAGGCTTCCGTGAACAACGCCTCGCACTCGAGTCCCTCGAGCGGGACCGGGAGAGCAAGGAGAGCCGCATCGATCGCGCCTGTGGCCAGGTCCGCAAGCAAATCGTGGGTGAACGCCTCCCGGAGAAGCAGCCGCAGCCTGGGAAACAGCTTGTGCAGGGTGCTGAGGACGCGGGGCATGAGGTAGGGACCGAGTGTCGGGATCACGCCGATCCGGACGGTCCCGGCCAGTGGATCGTGGGGTGCCTGCTCGTGTGCCAGGGACCGTACCCGGTCGGCTGCGGCCACGATCGAGCGGGCCGCGGCCACGATTTCGGCTGCGACGGGGGAGGGCGCGACCCGGCGCAGGCTGCGGTCGAAGAGCGTGACCCCGAGATACTCCTCGAGCTTCCGGATCTGCACACTGAGCGTGGACTGGCTGATGTGGCAGGCTTCCGCCGCCCGTGCGAAATGGCCCGCATCGGCCAGTGCGACCAGGTAGCGCAACTCCTTGAGCGTCATGGCGGGCAGTCTCCCGATGGCATCTTCGCCGGACGGGGGCCACAACGAAGGCCGCCCCCCGGCGTGAGGTCCATTCCACCGTCAGTCTTTCTCCACAGCCTATGTTACTCCGCCGGCCGGTCTGTGATGCCGGGATCCCTGGGGCGGAGGGCTGGACCGGTTCGAATACAAGATCGGA
>JAKATI010000104.1 GCA_021828045.1 Pseudomonadota bacterium
GCGGTGAAGGCCGCGCGGTGTCTGTCTTTCCGCTGTCGGGCTATGGCTGGCCGCCCGGGAAACTGCCGAACAGCTGGGATTTCGTCTTTCCGCTCGCGCTCTCGCCGCAGAACTCCCACGTCGTCTATACCGGAAGCCAGTATGTCTACCGGACCGACAATGGCGGCCAGAGCTGGAAGCGCATCAGCCCCAACCTCACACTCAACATCAAGCGTGACGAGCGCTCGACGGGAGGGGTGAGCCACGACAACCTGGGCACGTTCGATGCCATGTCGCTCTCGATCATCGCCCCCTCGCCCCTCCGCTCCGGCATGATCTGGACCGGCGGCTACGACGGCCAGGTGCACCTCACGCTGAACGGCGGCCGGACCTGGATGAATGTCACCCCCCACGGACTCCCGTCCGGGGGAGATGTGACCAGCATCTCGCCTTCCCGCTTCGATCCGAACCGTGCCTACCTGTCGGTCAACCGGCAGCTCATGGGCGACAACCGGCCTTACATCTACGTCACCCAGGATGACGGCCGTCACTGGCACCGGATCGTCCGGGGCATCCCGGTCAACCAGTTCTCGATCGTCCACTGCGTGAAGGAGGATCCGCTCGATGCGGACGTCCTCTTCGCCGGAACGGACAACGCGCTCTACTGGAGCCCGGATCGCGGACGGCTCTGGTACCCGCTCCAGAACAACCTGCCGCACGCGCCGGTCTACTGGGTCACGGTCCAGCCCGTCGCCAACGATCTCGTGGTCGCAACCTACGGGCGGGGCGCCTACATCCTGTCCGACCTCTCCTCGCTCACGCATCTCGCCTCGGCCCTGCGCGCCGGCGGGCCCACCCTGTTCCCGCTCCGCACCGCCTGGCGTTTTCACAGGCTGGCCCGCAGGCGCTCGGCCCCCGACTATCCGGCCATGGGGCAGAACCCGCCTTACGGTGCGGTCATCGACTTCTATCTCCCGAGCAGGCCGGCTTCGCCCGTGAGCCTTGTGATCCGGGGGCCTTCCGGCCAGATCATCCGCACCTTCTCAAACCGGCCCGGGACCCGTCATGCCGACCGCCTGCCCGCGCTGCATCCCGGGATCAACCGTTTCGTCTGGGACCTGCGCTATGCCCCGGTCCGGCATCTCAGTTACTGCCCCGGTTCCGGCCGCTGTCCCGGCCGGGTGTTCCTGCCCCCGCCGCATGCCCCGTGGGTTCATCTGGGACCCAAAGGATACCGGCCGATCGAGATCTTTGACCTGCGCCGCACGCTGAGCGGTCCGCTCGCGGTACCGGGTGCCGACACGGTCGAGCTCATGATCGGAAACCGACACTGGACACAGCCCCTCCTCGTCCGGAAGGATCCCTACTCAGCCGGCAACCTCGCGGACATCCGGGCCCAGGTGGCCCTGGCGCTCCAGATCCGCAACCGGATCGACGAGGATCTCTCCCTCATCACGGAAATCGAATGGATGCGTCTCACGCTCGCCCATCTCGAAGCCCGGCTCAAGGTCCTGGGCGACCATCCGGGCACGCTAGAAGACGCCCGCAGGCTGGGACGGGCCCTCCTCGCCGACGAGGGACATCTCTTTGACGTCTACCTGACCGGTGCCCGCGAGGATGCGTTCCAGCATCCGGTCCAGATCCTGGGCCGCCTCGCGGTCCTGCTCAAGGCCGTCGAGCACAGTGCCGACTACCCACCCACCAACTCCGACGTGGCGGTCTACCGGCTCCTCGAAGGCCAGCTCGCCCGGGCCCGTGGGCGTCTCCAGGTGATCGAGCGCACGCAGGTCGCCTCCTTCAACCGGCGCCTGTTGGCCAAGGGACTGGGCGGGGTGATCCTCGTCCACCGGTCCTGACGGGAGCGGCCCACCCCGGCACGCCGCCCCCAGCCGACCCCTGGATCCGGGCGTGCGAGACGCCCGGATCCACGAAACCGGCCGTGAACTCCGCCGCACGAGTCATCGTGCGGCGGAGCGATCCGGATCCCCGGTCAGCGGATGCTGGCCGCAGCCTTCCTCCTCCGGGCGATGAGCAGGCTCATGAGCACGACGAGTGCCACGATCCCGAAGCTGCCGCCGCCGCCACTCGAGGTCGACGGGGCGGGAGGCGGCGGTACCATCTCGACCGCGACCGAGGCCTGGTTGTTTGCGGGGTTCGGATCCGTCTCGTTGCCGGATACGCTGGCCTGGTCCACGACCGTCCCGGAGTTTTGCGCCGCGCCGACCCAGATCGAGGGATTCCACTCCGCCTCCGGTGAAAGCGTCCGGAGCAGGCAGGTGACGGTATTCGCCGCAGCCGAGCACGCGCCGTCATCCGGATTGGCCCCGAGAAAGCGGAGACCGGACGGGATAGTATCCGTGACCGTCACATCGCCCGCCGAAGCCTCCGGATCCAGGTTCGAAACCGTGAGCTCGAGTGCTTCGGCGTCCGCGCTCGAGAAGGGATTCTGGCTGGCCGTGATCCCGATTCCAAGATCGATGGTCGACTGATAGAGGCTAGCCTCGCCCGCCTGGCTCAAGCCGTTCACGGTCGCGAAGGGATTGCCGATCAGCACCGTGTTGCCAGCGCCCGACATGGCAAACCCTTCATAGGAAAAACCACCGTCCGCTATGGGAGTCGGTGCGGTCAGGGTTTTTGTGAGGGTCCAGACGCCGTGGGCGAGATTGTACCGGTAGGCTTGCCCTGCGAAGGAGATGCCATTGACTGTGGCATCGGAACCCACGAGTGCAATCCTTCCATCGTCCGAAAGGGCGGTCGGGAAGCCAAACCCATCATTCGCGAGGTCGTTCGGGTCGGGAAGCGCCTGGGTCTCTGTCCAGACCCCGTTCAGCTCGTGGAAGACGTAGGCCTGGCCTGCTTCTGCAGCTCCGTTCACATCCGTCCCCCAGGCTCCAACCAGGGCGGTCTGCCCGTTTTCCGAAAGCGATACATCGGCATAACCGAAATGGTCCTGGGCTTCCGCCAGGGGATCGTCAAACTCGTGCGTTTCGGTCACCTGCCCATTTGAGATGCTGTAGAGATAGGCCTTGCCGGCAAAGGGCTGTCCATCGACCGCAGCCTCAGAGCCGATCAGTGCCTCCGATCCATCCAGCGTGAGGGCAACTGCGCCTCCGAAAGCGTCAGTCGCTTGATCGTCGGGGTCGGGAATGGCCGTCTCGACCCACTGCCCGTTGATCAGGCTTTCGAGGTAGACCACCCCCGCACCCGTAACCCCGTTGACCGGGGTACCGGTCGCGGAGATCAGGAGGACATCCCCATTGGCCGAGATCCCAAGTCCCCCAGCCGAGCCGAA
>JAKATI010000039.1 GCA_021828045.1 Pseudomonadota bacterium
AGGACGATTGGCCGAGACGGGGCCGGGACCAGTAGGGATGGCCGTACCGATCCTGGACCCCGCCCCCTGTCATCTCGGCGGGATCCGGTGCAGTTGACCGGGCCGGAATCCGCCCCTGCAGGTGGTCGAAGATACGACGGCCATCCGGCTCATCACGATCGTACATTTTTCCGCGCATGATGGAAGGTTTCCATCCTGGGGGATTTTCCAGCCAGTCGTCAGGATCCCAGAAAAACGGGTTGGCGAGGAGTGTGCATCCGATTTCGGGATCTCGCTGGCTTGTTCGGTTGAGCGGGCGAATCCGGGCTTCGAGTTCGTCGTGGCTAGGGGAACCATTTTTTCGCCGAGAATTTCCCATGCGAGGGAAAGCGGAAGGTGAAGGTAGCCAATCCAGAAGCCTCCTCCTGCGATGTAGCGGTACGGTCTTCTGAGCTTGAAAAAAAACGGCGTGCCCACCGGCAGGTTGGTAATGGGAGGCGTGGGGTTGGGCTGCCAGAAGTTGGCCTCGTCAAAGGGGTGTTCTTTCAGGAATCCAAACCAGTGGGGATCCGTGACCCCGACCCAAAAGCGCACAGCCACCCTCCCCGGACCCGTGATGGGGTTCCCGGAGATGCCTTGCCCATCTTGGCACAAACCCGGTCGGCCTGGAGGCGCCTTTCCGGGACTGGACTCGTTCCCCTCCCTTTTTGCTATGCTTGAACACATTCCGCATTTTCCCGAGCCGGTTCCATGAAACTCCGAATCAAGGTTCGATCCCGGCTGGTTTGGCGCTCGTTGGTCCGCTGGGGACAGGAGATGCTGAACGGTCTGCGCCAATCCTGGTTCTGGGGGCGCGCGCTGGTCCGGGAGTACGGCAGTTCCCAGATCAACCTGAGGGCCATGAGCTTGGTCTATACGACCTTCCTGTCCCTCGTTCCGCTCATTGCCATTGCCCTTTCGGTGCTCAAGGGTTTTGGCTGGCATCACGTCCTCTTGCCGTTTCTGATCCGCTTTGTCGCTCCGATGGGGAGCCATGGCATCCTGATTGCCCAGCGGATCCTGTCCTTTATCCGGCGGGTCAAGGCCAGCGTGCTCGGGTCATTCGGCCTCCTGTTGCTGCTCTACACCGCCGTGTCACTCCTGCAGAAGGTCGAATCCGCCTGCAATCATATCTGGCGTGTCCGCAAATCACGCACCCTGCTGTCCCGCTTCAGTGATTACTTGAGTGTTCTCCTGATCGGACCGGTACTGGTCTTCGCCGCCCTTGGCATGACCGCCGGGCTGCTCTCGAGTTACTGGAGCCGGCAGATCCTTGCCCTGCAACCCTTCGGGGTGCTTTACCTCACGGTGATCCGGATCGCCCCCTATCTTCTGGTCATCAGTGCGTTCACCTTTCTGTACATGTTCATCCCGAACACCCGGGTCCGCTTGCGTTCCGCTTTCATCGGGGCACTGGTGGCCGGGCTGTCATGGGAAGGGTTGGGCTGGGCATTTGCCAAGTTCGCCGCGACCACCTCGAGCTATACGGCGATCTATTCGGGTTTTGCGCTCCTTCTTTTGTTCATGATCTGGTTGTACCTCAGCTGGCTCATTTTTCTGCTCGGGGTCGAAATCAGTTTTCTGGTCCAAAATCCGTCGGCCCTGCGCTTGCATGACCTCCGCTATACCCTGACCAACCGCGAGCAGGAACGGGATGGCCTGCTCATCATGTACCTGGTGGCCCAGGCCTACCAGCGACGGGAGACCTTGTGGACACTTGCGAACCTGAGCAAACGGCTTTTTCTGCCTCCCGATGTGGTTCAGGGTTATCTGGACCTGTTCCAGGAAAACCGCCTGCTCCTGGCCACGGAAGGGGATACGCCCGGTCTTGCGCCGGCCCGTGAGCTCACGGATATTTCCCTGATGGATGTTCTCTCGTCGATCCGGGGCCGCAACCCCGACCCCGATTTCACCCGGGCCCCCGAGGGGAGCCCGGAACGAGCGGTTGACGAACGTCTCTCGGTCCTTGACCGGGTCATTGAACGTGAGTTGGCGTCGACCTTTCTCGGTGACTGGGTGGCCCTGGGGCGCCCCCTCCTGCCCGCACCCTCTGGAGAGGAAGCCAAGAAAAACGTGTCCACGGTTCTTCGCCGCCGACCGGGCGGATCCTCCCGGGATCCGTCCAAGGCTCCGGTCTGAAGTTGTGACCGTTTTCCGCTATAGTCGCCCTGTTGTTCGGGTTTTGCCCATCCCACTGGGAGGAGAATAACCATGAAGCCTGTATCCCGAAGACATTCCGTTCCCGGCATTCTGGCACTCGGTGCCTTGATGCTCGCCTGCTGGCTCCCCACCCAAGCCCGACCCAATGCGGATGCCCGCTCGTACACCACACCGGCCAATCCGGAACGATTGTTCGTCGATGCCCGGATGGTGTCGCGGGGGCTCGCCCGGACCCGGATGATCCTGCCGGTCCGTCCGGGACCCTTTACCTTCGTTTTCCCGAAGTGGCTGCCCGGTTACCATTCACCGGCCAATCCGCTCTGGGATTTGTCCCAGATCCGCGTGATGGCCCATGGACATCCCCTGATCTGGCGGCGGGGCAAGGTGGATCTTTACGCCTTCCACGTCCAGGTTCCCTCTCACGTGCACCACCTTGTCATTCGCTTCACCGCCATCCTGAACGGACCGGGCCACGTGATTTCGACCCCCCATCTCGCCGTTCTCAACTGGAACCGCTTTCTCTTTTACCAGAACGACACCAACTCTCATGAGGACTACTTCCGGGTCAGCATCCGCCTTCCGCGCGGGTGGCATTTCGGAACGGCCTTGCCCGATCCGCACCCGGCGGGACACGGCTGGGTCCGGTTTGGAGAAGTGAATCTGGCGACCCTGATCGACTCACCGCTCGATACCGGCTTCTACTTCAAGCGCATCGTCCTCTGGCACCACGGAAACGCCCGGCAAGTGCTCGATCTCTTCGCGGACCAGCCCCAGGATCTCGATCTCTCGCCACGTCTCATTGCCCACTACAAGCAGATGACTCCCGAAGCGCTTGCCCTGTATGGTTCCCGTCACTGGATCGACTACCACTCGCTTCTGGCCCTCTCGAATGCCCTCGGTTTCCAGGGGATCGAGCACCACCAGTCCAGTGACGACCGGGCGCCCGGGGATTTCATGACCAATCCTCTCGAGCAGATGGTGGCCGGAGATCTTGTGACCCACGAGTTTTTACATTCCTGGAACGGGAAATATCGCCGTCCCGCGGATCTCACCACCCCGAATTTCCAGGTCCCCCAGAAGACGGACCTGCTTTGGGTCTATGAGGGGATGAACCAATATCTTGGTGACCTGTTGTCGTTCCGGACCGGCATCCGCAAGCCCAGCGAGTATCCGTCCTACCTCGCCATGCTCTACAGCGAGATGGCGACCGAGCCGGGCCGGCTGACTGAACCCTTGATCGATCTTACGACCGCAGCCCCGTACCTGTACGGTGCCCGCGGCGACTATCCCTCGATCCGGCGGACCGCAGGGGATTTTTATACGGAGGGAGAGCTGCTCTGGCTGGATGTCGATACCCTGATCCGTACGCTCACGCACGACCGGAAGTCACTCGATACCTTTCTCCATCTCTATGCAGGACCCCCGGATACGGGACCCATCACCGTGACCTATACTCGTGCCACGATCGAGCATCTTCTCCATGAAGTGGTTCCCTATCACTGGCATGCCTTTTTCCAGAAGCATGTCTACGAGGTGGCACCCCGGCCGCCGACCGGGGAGCTGGAACGGGCGGGATGGCGCCTGGTCTACACGGCCAAGCCCAACCGGTTCATGGTTGCCCAGGAAAAACTCGACCATACCAACAACCAATGGCTGACCTACGGGATCAAGATTGGGGCGCGAGGCCAGATCTTCGACGTCCGGGAAGACTCCCCCGCATGGCGGGCGGGATTTGCGCCGGGGATGGCGATTCGAGCGGTGGATGGCCAGAAGTACAAGCCCTCGGTTTTGGAATGGGTGCTCAAGGCTGCAGCGCGAACCCACAAGCCAACGGTTTTTCTGGTCGTGGATGACGGTTGGTACCGGACACTCCGGGTTGATTACGATGGCGGTCCGCGTTTCCCGCACCTCGTCCGCATCCCCGGAACCGTGAACCTCCTCCGGCGCATCATGGCGCCACACGCGGGGCCCTAGCGAAACGCGGGCCGGAGATCAGTAACCGACCGTGAGTCCCTCCGGGGTGGCGAGGCCGTGGAGCATGGAGGTTCCAGGGGAGGAGGCCCAGCCTGCTCTTCCCCCGGAGTCGACCAGGATGATCCCGGCGATCCCGGTCACCTCGAGGCCGAAGCGTTCGATCGCCTCGCGTGCAACACGGGAGGGATCCGGTACCTCCCGGTAACGGCAGGCTGCCTCGTGGGCCAAAACCATCCGGATGATGGACTCGCCGTCACCGGTACAGGAAACCGCGAGCCTCGAGTCCGCGAAGGTTCCGGAGCCGATGAGCGGGGTGTCTCCCAAGCGACCCGGATGCTTGCCGGCGATACCACCGGTGGAAGTGGCGGAGGCGAGATGACCCCTGTGGTCCACCGCGACTGCACCCACTGTGCCCCGGTGGTCGGCCCAGTGCTTTTTCTGTGCGGCTGTGACGAGCTTGTGGGGTTCGACCAGCGGGAAGTGCCGTTGGCGAGCATAACGAAGGGCTCCATCCCCGACCAGGAGGACGTGACGGCCTTCCTCGAGAAGGAGGCGGGCGAGATCGACGGGGTTCCCCACGCCATGCAGTGCACCGACGGCTCCCGCCCGCCGCGTCGCCCCGTCCATGAGGGCAGCATCGGTTTCAACTTCGCCGAGTTCGTTCAGAACCGATCCGGTCCCGGCATTGAACGTGGGGTCATCCTCGAGCACGCGCACCGCGGCCTGGACCGCGTCCAGGGATTCACCGCCGGCTTCGAGGATGGCATATCCCGCCTGCACGGCTTTCTCCATGCCCTGTTCACGTGCGGTCTGAAAATCGTGGGGTCCAACACCGCCATGGACCAGAACGGCGATCGACATGAACGAATCTCCCGGGGAGGATGAGTGCGGAAATTATACGTGGGCGGTGCTGCAGCCGGAGCCGTCTGGCCCGGCCCCTGTGTTAGTATTCCGTCATCGCATCGCAAGCGAGAATGGCCCGTGAGCCGCGAGCGTCCCAACAAAACGAAAGCCGCCGTCCCGAGGGTCGGGGTGGTGATGGGATCCCGTTCCGACTGGGAGACCCTGAAACATGCGGTCCAGACGCTCCGGGAGTTCGGGATTGCGACCGAAAGCCGGGTCGTGTCGGCGCACCGTACGCCGGACTGGCTGTTTCGCTATGCCGAGTCGGCCCCCGGCCGTGGACTCCGGGTGCTCATCGCCGGTGCGGGTGGAGCGGCCCATCTCCCGGGCATGTTGGCGGCCAAGACCGTTCTTCCGGTCTTTGGCGTTCCGGTCGAGACCCGGGCGCTCGGGGGGCTGGATTCCCTGCTGTCCATTGCCCAGATGCCGGCCGGAATCCCGGTGGGAACCCTTGCGATCGGGAAGGCAGGAGCCATCAACGCTGCTTTGCTGGCTGCGGCAGTCCTGGCACTCGAGAATCCGGGATTGGCCCGACGTCTGGTTGCCTGGCGACGGGACCAGACCCGTCAGGTCTTGCGTCAAACCAACCCGGAGAAGCACTGAGATGCGGATTGGCGTGATCGGGGGAGGGCAGTTGGGACGGATGCTGGCTTGGGCCGGGCTTCCTCTCGGGCTGGATTTTGTTTTTCTGGATCCCTCGCCCGAGGCGCCAGTGGCCCAGTTGGGCCGGCTGATCGTGGCCCCGTTCGAGGACCGGGATGCGGTTTTCGAGCTTGCCCGATCGGTCGATGTCGTGACCTACGAGTTTGAGAACTTGGCCGCTCCCCTGCTCCGGGAGGTTGCCGCGGCCCGGGCCGTCTTGCCCCCGCCCCTCGCCCTGGAAGTGAGCCAGGACCGCCTGCTCGAAAAACAACTGTTCCAGAAACTGGGAATCCCCACCACCCGATTTGTCCCGGTTGCAAGCCGGGAAGAGCTCGAGCCCGCGCTGGCCATCACCGGATTGCCGGCCATGCTCAAGACCCGGCGCTTTGGCTACGATGGACGGGGTCAGGCTGTGATCGGGGATGCCGCTCTCCTGGATGCGGCTTTCCAGCGCTTCCTGGGTGCTCCGGGCGGACTGCTTCTGGAGAACCGCATCGCCTTCGAGCGTGAGCTCTCTCTGGTGGCGTGTCGCGGCCGGGGGGGGGAGGCCTGTTTTTACCCGCTGGCCGAGAATGTGCATCAGCAGGGGATTTTGCGCAGTTCGCGCGTGCCCGCCCATGTGGATGCCGAGGTGATCCGCCAGGCCATGGGTTACGCGAGGAGCCTCCTCGATCATCTGGATTATGTCGGTGTATTGGCCATCGAGTTTTTTCTCGAAAACGGCAAGCTGATCGCCAACGAAATGGCGCCACGGGTTCACAATAGCGGGCACTGGAGCATTGAGGCGACCGAGACCAGTCAGTTCGAAAACCACCTCCGGGCCATCGCCGGCCTCCCCCTCGGCGAGACCCGGCTGCGGGGTGAGGCCCTGCTGGTCAATGCGGTCGGCCGGCTGCCCGAAGTCCGTTCACTGCTTGAACTGCCCGGGGTTCATGTCCACGACTACCGGAAATCGCCACGGCCGGGCCGCAAGGTGGGTCATGCGACGCTCCTGGCCTCTTCCGGATCCGACCTCGAAAAGATCATGCCCAAGCTTCTCGTGCAGATGCCTTTTGAGACCACCTCCTGAGTCCTCCGGGTTTCACTGCCTGTCCCCCTCAAGGTTTTTGATCCCATGATTGCTCTCGGTTCGGATCTTGTGCCCCCGCCGGCTCTCTCGGAGGGGATCCCGGATGAGCGCCGGCGTTTCCGGCTTGCCATCCTCACTTTGGCCCACTTCCTGAACGACGGAGCGGTCAATTTCCTGCCGGGTGTCCTGCCTGCCGTCTTGGTCCGACTGGCACTCCCCGATGCTGACGCGGGGCTCGTCATGTCGGCCCTTCTGGTCGGGCAGGGTCTGCAACCCCTCATGGGCTGGCTGTCCGATCGTTACGGACAGGCCTGGTTTCTCATCCCCGGACTCTCGCTCAGCCTTCTGGGCGGGGCCTTCGTCGGTCTGGCAGGCAGCCTCTGGATCTTGATTGCGATCCTGTTGACGATCGGGATCGGTAATGCCGCCTTCCACCCGCCGGGGCTCGCCACCGCTCGCCGGATGGCCCGGAAGGAACGGGCCAGCCTGGTCATGTCGGTTTTCCTCGTGGGCGGGGAGATCGGCCGGGGCCTGGGACCCCTGCTCGCCAGCCTGATCATCCTGCTTTGGGGATTCCACGGTCTTTTGATCCTGGTCGTGCCGGTTTTCTGTCTCGTGCCCCTGCTTCCCCGCCTGCTCCCTCCGGCGGGCCCAAAGGTACGAACCGCATCAAGCGATCGGCGTTCCTGGGCAAAACGACTGCGCTCCCTGTGGCCCCTCCTGCTGTTTGCCGGCCTCAGATCCAGCCTGGTCTATGCCAGCGTGACCTTCATCCCGATCCTCTGGCATGACCAGGGCGGTTCGCTCATTGTCGGCGCTTCACTGGTGAGTGTGCAGCTCTTGGTTGGCGTCGTCGGTAACCTGGGGGGGGGTTGGCTGGCCGACCGGTTGGGGCGTCGACCACTGCTCGTCAGCATGAGTCTCCTCTCACCCCTCTTGCTTGGCCTCTATCCGCTGCTTCCCATGCCATGGGCTTACCTCGATCTCGGCGTGCTCGGAATCAGCCTGTTTGCGACCCTGCCGGTCACGATTCTGATCGGCCAGGACCGTTCTCATGGCGAACCGGCCTTCGGATCGGGGGTGGCTTTGGGTCTCGGCAATGCACTCGGTGCCGTGGGTCTCCTGATCCTGGGCGCCTGGGTCCCGCTGATCGGGGTCGGAGGCGTTCTCGATGGCGCCATTGGGGTGGGACTGCTGGCCGTGCCGGTCGCCTGGTGGGGACTCAGAGATCCCCCGCATCCGGGACGGGACGGGCTTCAGCCGGTCTGACGGGATGGTGGCGAGGCGAATCGCTTGGTGAAAACGATGGGCGAGGAAGGCGGATCCGTTCTGGAGCGGCTCTTCCATCCCCTGACCGCCGACTGGTTTCTTGGACGGGTGGGGAAGCCTCATCCGGTCCAGGATGAGGCCTGGCTCTCGATCGCCGAGGGGCGGAGTTGCCTGGTCATGGCACCCACGGGATCGGGCAAGACCCTGGCGGCTTTCCTCGTGGCGGTCGACCGGCTGGTGAGGGGAGGAGTGGGCCGTGGCTTGGATCCCGGCTGCCGGGTCCTTTATGTCTCGCCACTTCGTGCCCTGGCTGCCGACATCCGTCAGAATCTCGAGCCTGTCTGCGCCGGAGTGGCGGAGGCCGCCCGCCGGGACGGTGCCAGGGATTTTGAGATCCGTCTCGGTCTCCGGACCGGGGATACCCCGCCGGCCGAACGCCGCCGCCTGACGGACAGACCTCCTCATTTCCTGCTGACCACACCCGAATCCTTTTACCTCATGCTGTCGAGTCCGGCCGGGAGACGCCTGCTCAGCGGCATTGAAATCGTCATCCTGGATGAGGTCCATGCCTGGATCGAGACCAAGCGCGGAGCCCATCTCTTGCTGTCTTTGGAACGGTTGGAATCCCTGACGAAATGCGCCCCCCAAAGGATTGCCCTTTCCGCGACGGTCCGGCCAGCGGAACCCATTGCCCAGGCCCTTGCCGGGGGTGGATCTCCGTTGACGATCGTGGACTCGGGAAGTCTCAGGCCCCTGGACTGCAGAGTGGAGCTGCCGGTCGAATTCAAGGGTGGCATCCTGTCCACCGAATCCTGGGAGCGGCTTTATGACCGTCTCGTCGAACTGGCCCTGGGTGTCCGGACGACTTTGGTCTTTACCAATACCCGTCGACTGGCCGAACGCACCGCGCGGAGACTTTCGGAGAGACTGCCTGCTGGAAGCGTGGCCTGCCATCACGGCAGTCTTGCCCGGGAGGTGCGGGAAGACGTGGAACAAGGGTTCCGTTCGGGTGAGATCCGGATGCTGGTGGCCACCGCTTCGCTGGAACTCGGGATCGACCTCGGTTGCATCGACCTCGTCTGCCAACTGGGATCCCCACACCGCATCGACACCCTGGTCCAACGGGTCGGCCGTTCGGGGCATGGTCCCGGACGAGTCCCCTGCGGGCGTCTTTTCCCCCTCTCGCGCCAGGACTTGGCCGAATGTGTCGCCCTGCTCGCAGCCGTTTCCGGGCACCGTCTCGAAACCCTGGAAGTCGCGCACGGAGCCCTGGATGTGCTGGCTCAGCAGGTCATTGCCGAGGCATCCCTCGGCGACTGCGGGGACCGGGAGTTGTACGACCGCTTCCGGCGGGCGGCGCCCTACCGGGATCTTTCCTGGGAGACATTTACGGCACTGCTTGAAACCTTGTCCCAGGGGTATACGCGCCGGTCGGGCTATCGCCGTGATGCATTGGTTCTCTGGGATCGGGTCCAGGGCCGAATCGCGGCGCGGCCGGGTGCCCGGCTCACGGTCTGGCTGAACCCGGGAGTCCTGCCGGAGACGTTTGACCTGGAAGTCCGGTTGTTGCCTGCAGATGAGCGAATCGGTACGGTCAACGAGGATTTTGCCTTTGAAAGCAGTGTCGGCGACGTTTTCCAGCTCGGCAACTCGAGTTATCGGATTGTCCGGGTCCACGACCTCAAGGTGGAGGTGGTCCCGGCCCCGGGGGTGACTCCCAATATTCCGTTCTGGACCGGCGAGGCCCCTGGGCGAAGCCGGGAACTCTCCCAGGTGTTGGCAGAGCTCGAAGCGTCGGCCGGTCGCCATCTGGAGCGGGGAGACTCCCTGGAGAGCCTGCTGAGCACGATTCCGGGACTGGGATCGCGGGCTGCTGCGATGCTCACCCAATACTGGCGGGAAGCCCATGCCGCCTTCGGAGCCCTGCCCGGGCCGACGAAGGTTCTGGCCGAGCGTTTTTTTGACGAGGTTGGGGATCTCCACCTCGTCATCCATGCCCCATGGGGTTCGCGGATCAATCGCGCCTGGGGGTGGGCGTTGCGCAAGCGGTTCTGCCGGCAGTACAACTTCGAGCTTCAGGCCGCCGCGCTGGAGGACAGCCTCGTCCTTTCATTGGGACCGGTCCAGAGTTTTGAGCTCAAGTCCCTGCCTGGCTATCTCGGTACGGCGACTGCCTCCGAAGTCCTGACACAAGCCATTCTGGCGGCCCCGCTGTTCCAGACGCGCTGGCGATGGGTGGCCACGAATGCCCTGGCCGTGCCCCGCCGCAGTGCACGGGGCCTTCGACCTCCCCAGTTCCAGCGTTCAGAGGCCGAGGATCTGCTCGTCCGGCTGTTCCCGGATGCCTTGGCCTGTCCCGAAAACCAGATGGGCGAGATCGTGGTTCCCGACCATCCGCTTGTTGGCCAGGCCCTCGACGACTGTTTGCAGGAAGCTCTCGATATGAAGGGCTGGATCGGGCGTCTGGCCGGAATCGAATCCGGGACGATCCGCTGGATCTTTCGGGAGGCGGCTTCCCCTTCCGTGCTGGCCGAAGAGATTCTCGCCGCGCGACCCTACGCCTTTCTTGATCCCGCTCCGGGCGAGGAGCGGAGGACCCGAAATGTGGGCCGTTCCGTTCTGGAGACGGATCTCCCGACCTTCCTCGACGGGAAGGAGGGGGTCATCCGCCGTTTCCGGGAGTCCCTGCTTCCGGGGATTGCCACGGCAGATGATCTGGTGCACGAACTCGCGGACCGGGGGCTCGTCACCGTGGATCAAATCCAGACCTGGGGCGAGCGGACGGCAGCGGATCTCGGGCGACTCATGGATGAACTGGCCGGACGGGGACGGGCAGTCCGGGCCTTTTTGGGTACGCGTGAGTTCTGGGTGGCCGTGGAACGCCTTGCGGAGTTCCAGTGCTGGCAACCGGATCTTCGCTGGGAACCCGCGATTGACCCGCCTCCAGGAGTTCCGGGAAGGGAGGCTTCGGAAGCGGGTAGGGAGCTCCTCCGGAGCTATTTTGAATATTCCCCGCCGGAAACCGTCTCTCGCCTCGCCCTGCAGTTTGGATTGCCTGCAATCGATATCGAAAGCATTCTTTTGGGACTGGCTGGAGAAGGAACCCTCATGGCGGGCCACTATCTCCGGGAGGAAAGATCCGGGACGCTCCAGTGGGCCGACCGTCGGCTCCTGGCCCGCTTGCAGAGAGAGGTGGCACGTACCCGCCGTGTCGAGAAGCCGGCACGTCCGGTACGTGATTTTGTCCGTTTTCTTTTTCTCTGGCACGGGATTGACGATGAGGACAGCCAGCGACCCGCTGGGCGGCAGGCGGTGGTCGCGGCCCTCGACCGGCTGGAAGGATATCCCGTTCCGGCACCCGCACTGGAACGGGAACTGCTTCCACTCCGGGTGGAGGGTCTCATCGCGCCGTTTCTTGATGAGCTCATGACCGAAGGGGGTCTCCATGCCCTGAGGGACAGGGGGTTGTTCCGGGAGAGAAAATCTGGAGCACTCAAGGTCCTGCCCTTTCGCTGGGTTCCGCATGAGCACCTGGATTCCTGGTTGCGTCTTGTGCAGGGACCGGTCGGCGGGTCTACGCCGGGACTGAGCGGGCCTGCCCGGCAACTGCTCGAACAGCTGCAAGAGACCGGTCCCATCTTCGAAGCGGATCTGGCGGGGACCGGTTCGATGCTTCCTTCGGTGCGGGATCGGGCTCTGGCTGAACTTTTGGCGGCCGGCCGGATCGGAGCCGATCGCTATGGCGCCATGCGACGCCTCTGGGCACCCAAGCCGTGGCATCACCATCCGCGCGGGCGCCTCATTCAACGATACCAGGGCAGCGGGGGACGCTGGTTCGCCTGGCCCGAAACCGTCGTAGCCTCCCGCCACGATGAGGAGGCGGATCTTCATGTCCTGGCCCGTGCGCTTCTCCGCCGGTATGGGATCGTTTTTTCCCAGCTGGTGGTTCGAGAACTGGGTCCCTTGCGCTGGTCGCATCTCTTGGGCCTTTACCGGCGTCTCGAGGCGCAGGAGGAAATCCGGACCGGGCATTTCATCGAGGGATTTTCCGGCGAACAGTTTGCCCTGCCGGAAGCACTGGGCCTGTTGGAGAAGGCATCCTCTCCCGCACCCCGACTGGTCACGGTCTCCGCGGCCGATCCGCTCAATCTCACCGGCAGTCTCATTTGCGGGCCCCGCCTGCCGGCTGGGCCCGGCAACCGTCTGCTCTGGCGGGACGGTGAACTGCTCGCGGTCCTTGCCGCCCGGGAGGTCGGGTTCCGTGCCACACCCGCCGGGTCCGAAGCGAGTCTCTGGAGCCAGGCACTCAGGCACCCGGGACTATTTCCTTCGACGAGCCGTGCCTGGACGATCCGCCGAGGGTAGGAGACCCGGCGTCCGGCCGCTCCGGTTTTGCCTGCAGGGTTCGCGGGGGGGTCGTTCCCGCGTCTAATACCCGACCTCACCCATGAGGCGTGAACAGGCCTCGACGTAACGTTCGCGGGTTGCGGCCAGGATGTGGGCGGGCAGGGACGGGGGAGGCGGTTTCTTGTCCCACCCCAGAGTCTCGAGCCACTGTCGCAGAAACTGCTTGTCGAAAGAGGGGGGACTGGATCCCGGACGGTACTCGTCACGGGGCCAGTACCGGGTCGAGTCCGGTGTCAAAAGTTCGTCGATCAGGAAAAGGTTGCCAGTTGCGTCGAGTCCAAACTCGAATTTCGCATCGGCGATGATGAGACCCCGCGTCTCGGCGTATCGGGATGCTTCCCGGAAAATGGCAATTGACCGCTCGCGAACTTCCGTGGCCAGAGCTCCATTGCCGATGCGCGACACCGTTTCGTCGAAACTGATCGGTCGATCATGCTCTCCGGCAGGAGACTTGCTGGTTGGCGTGTAGAGAACCTCTGGCAAAGGATCAGCTTCCCGGAGCCCTGCCGGGAGAGGAATACCGGGTAGAGGGTCGCCTTTCCGGTAGGCTTGCCAGGCGGAACCGGCGAGATAGCCGCGGACGACTGCTTCCAGTGGCAGGGGTTGGAGCCGGCGGACAAGCATGCTCCGTCCTCGAAGATAGGGCAGGGCCTGGGAACGGACAAGAGCCGACCAGTCCTCCTTGAGTTCGTGGTTCGGGATGAGGGATTCCATCCGGGCAAACCAGAACCGGGACAATGCGGTCAGCATGCATCCTTTCTCCGGGAGGGTCTCCCGGAAGACGACATCGAACGCGGAAATCCGGTCGGAGGCGACGATCAGCAGGCGTTCGCGATCCACCTCGTAGAGGTCACGGACCTTTCCCTGTCCAACCCGGGGCAGTCCGGGATCGGTGGGATCCTCCGGTATCGTCCTTGCGGGCGGGGAATCCTTCACGCGCGGCGACGTCTCCGGACAAAGGCTCCGGCCAGCCCCAGAAGAAGCAGGAACAGAAGGCTTGTGGGGTCCAGGGCACTGCTCGTGTTCTGGACGACTTCGACGTCAAACTGAACGAAGGAGGTGAGCCCGTTGCCATCGGTTGCGGTCACGGTCACGATGGCCGTACCCAGTTGGTTTGGAATGGGAGTCATCGTGATGGTTCGGTCGGTACCGGTGCCGGCCAGCTTGATCCCGCTGGCTGGCAGGATGCCCGGGTCGTCGCTGGAGACAGTCAGGGTGATCGGGTTTGTTCCGGTGACGGTGAAGGGATAAGGCCCTGCACTGCTGCTGACCGTGATGCCAAAGGGGCCGCTCAGGCCATTGATGACGGGTGGCTGGGCGACTGTGACCTCGAAGGTCTCGGAGCTGCTGGCCTGGTTCGGGGCGGTTGCCACGAGATGGATGTCCGAAATGCCGGAAGCTCCGGAGGGGGCTTCAAGGTTGATCGTCCGGTTGAGGCCGAGCCCCCCGAAGCTGATTCCGGAGTCGGGGATGACGGATGGATTGGAGGAACTGGCCCTGTAGTCGAGATCGCAGCCGCTATTCGGACTGAAAGCGATCACGCTCGTCGCACCGGAGGGGATCGGCGTCTTCGGGATCGGGCTCAGGCCGGGTGTTTGCGGGAGATCGCAGACCTGGACAGCGGCCGGAGCGGAGAGGGGGCTCGTGGGTGCGCCCGGGCCGCTCGAGGTCTCGGCCTGGAAGGCAAAGCGGTCCTGGCCGGTATAGCCGGTCTGGGGGGTGTAGGTGAAGGCGCCGGTGCTGGCGTTCAGGCTGAGTGTCCCGTGGGAGGGGGGGATCGTGACCAGGTAGCTCAGGGTCCGGTTCAGTGTGTCACTGGCCTTGAGGGTTGCGGAAAGTGGAGTGTTCTCCGGCGTGGTAAAAGTGGCCGGGCTCGCCACGATGTCACCACTCCCGGAGAAATTGCCTGAAAAGACCGCTTGGTTCGAAAGGTTGAGGGAGCTGACCAGCTGGTTGCTTGCCGTATCCACGATGGAGAGCTCGGCTTGGTTGGCATCCAGCACGTAAAGCCGTGTGCCGTCGGGAGAAAGTGCCAGGGTCGCGGGTGCCTGGCCCACGGTCACGTTGGTTTCCTGTCCCGGGTTGGCGAGCGGAATCACGGTCACGACGCCCTGTTCGGACGGCTGGGCGACATAGAGGGTCTGGCCGTTGGGAGAGACGGCGAGCGAGGTCGGAAATCCCGGAACGGTGAGCGAGGGCAGGAAGGTCCCCGTCCGGGTGTCCAGGACATCAATCGTATCGTCGCCGGAGTTGGCGATATAGAGACGGTTTCCCGCGGGAGAAAGCGCGAGCGCCAGGGGATCAAACGCATCCGGGAGCGTGAGGGTGGAGAGTACCGCCGAGGAAAGGTTGATCACCGAGAGCGTATCGTCCCCGCTCAAGGAGACATAAAGATGCTCTCCGGATGAACCGGCCGCAATCGCGGTGGGAGCGGTGCCAACGCCATAGTCACTGAGGGTGTCGACGGAACCGTCTGCCAGATGGAGGTCATAGAGCGTGCCGGTATCCGGATTGATGAAGTAGAGGGTTTCCCCATCGGGAGCAATGGCCATGGCACCCAAGGCAATGTTGGAGGCCCCGCTTTGCAGGGGGAAAACCTGGACGATCCGCTCGGAGGCCAGGTTGATTTCGGTGATACTGGACGAGATGACGCCCGAGACAGACGAGATGCCGCCGACGTAGGCGAAATCCGGGCTCGTGGGGGACATCACGACGCTCACCGGATCCACCCCGATCGGGAGTTCAACCAGGAGGGAGTTGGTCAGGGTGCTTACGATGTCGACACTGTTTTGCGAGGACTGCGGAATGGCGAGGTAGGGTTGGGCGAAAGCCACAGCCGGAAGCGAGAAAACCACACTCAGGGTCAGGATCGGAAGCCAGCGGGAGGAATGCGGGGCCGTCACGGATGGGAGTCTCCGAAAGGTTAAGGAAGGCTGTCCGCGCGAAAGGCGGTCACCCCGGGATTATAGTGGATCGGCGTCCAAATACCCATCCGATCCGGGCAGGGTGGCGGACCGCGAGGCGCGGTTGCCCGGCGGCAGGTGGTTTTCTCCCGGTATTCCTTGGGGATGACGAGGGGTGCCCTTGGGGGGTGGTGACCCCTTCGTCCGGACGTTGGCGAGGCGGGTCTGCAGGGGAGATGGGCGCGGAAGTATGATACCGTTGCATTTGGCGGTCTCCGGTCGATGGCCGGACGGTCGGCCATCCGTCCTTACCGGAGAAATGCGGAATGAACCGTCCCCGGCCGCCTGAGATCGTCCCCTCGCTGCTTTCCGCTGATTTTGCAAGGCTGGGAGAGGAAGCCCAAGCCATCGTTGCGATCGGGGCCCGCCGGCTTCATTTCGATGTCATGGACAACCATTACGTCCCGAACCTCACGGTCGGGCCCCTCGTGCTCGCGGCCTTGCGACAGTATGGGATTGAGGTCCCGATCGAAGTGCACCTCATGGTTCGGCCGGTGGACCGGCTGATCGAGGAATTTGCCCGTGCCGGGGCGAACGTGATCTTGATCCACCCGGAGGCCACCGACCACCTGGACCGGAGCCTTGGGCTGATCCGGGAGCAGGGATGCGAGGCCGGGCTCGTCTTCAATCCGGCCACTCCCCCCACCGTCCTGCCCTATGTGGGGGACAGATCGG
>JAKATI010000040.1 GCA_021828045.1 Pseudomonadota bacterium
TCATAATCCGGGTATAGATGTTCCCGAACTCTTCCAGGGCAAACAGGCGAGCTCCATGCTCGCAATCGTCAAAGGTAAAGGACGTGGTCTGGTAGATCGGGACGGCCCGCGCGCGGGTTCCGGGCGCGGGCTCCTGACCGGCGTGAATCTGTAGTGTTTCGAACTGGTGGGTGGTTGTGCTCATGGTCAACTCCGAGGGGATTTGCATTCGCGGAGCCGACACACGGGCAATAAAAAACCCGCTGCGGCGGCACCGTGCGGGTTGGGGATCGGGGCGGGATTTCTAAAAAACTACATCGACCGCAAAACCTCAACACCGCGCCACTGCGGCATCAGGCGGCAACACATGAGCCGTCCGGCGGGATGGCGTGGTTCGGTTGGGCGGGTGGATTGGCAAAGCATGGGGGCAACGATACCTGGATTGGTCAGCACTGTCAAGAGTCCTGCGGGCGGAACCCGGGTTCTGCTTGTGCGATCATGGGATCCCATCCACTCACTGGGGTGCAGGATGGTCGTCGGCCTGCCCTTCTTGTTAATCGGCGCTGTCGCCTTGGTCGGTATCCTGCATACCGTGGTGCCGGATCACTGGGGACCGATCGTATTGCTGGCCCGCCAGGAACAATGGCCCTCTCGGAAGCTCATCCGGGTGGCCCTCGGTGCGGGGGCGGGCCATGTCGTGTCGACTCTGCTTATCGGTTTCGTCATGTGGATTGCCGGTGTCGCCCTTGCACAGCAGTATGGAACTCTCGTCTCGCGCATCTCCAGTCTGGGGCTCGTCCTGTTTGGCGGGTGGATGATGTTTTCTGCTTGGCGAGAGCTTGCGAGCCCGGCCAGAGCCGATCGGACCAAGCCCCCCGGGGACTCCTCGCCTCCCAGCCGTTCACGAGCCATGGCACTCATCCTGGTTTTGGGCTCCTCGCCCATGATCGAAGGGCTTCCGGCCTTTTTTGCGGCAGGCCGGTACGGGGTCTGGCTTCTCGGCGTAATGGCCGGGGTTTTTGCAGCGAGCACGATCCTGACATACGTCGTCATGTGCATCTACGCGGCCCGGGGTCTGCATGGGGTGCGAACGCACGCGTTTGAGCGTTATGGGGAGGTTCTGAGCGGCGGATTCATTGTGCTTCTTGGACTGATTTTTCTCATCTGGCCTGTGCTCTGATTCCGCGAGATTTCCTCTGGAATACTCCGCTCGGAAGGTTGCTTCCTTCTGGCAGAAGAATTAAAGAATCCGGATGAATTTCCATCGTATCCTGGCCCTATTCCCTCTGCCACCTCTCACGGATTGGAGTTACGGCTTCTCCCTCGAGCCGAGCTCCGGGAAGCCGTTCCGGGTACAGACGTTCCGGGTACAGAACAGCTGAACACTCGATTTGGAAACTGGTAGGGAATGTGATTTCCGCTTTCCGATACAATGAGCCTCATTTGGGGGGTCGACCATGGGCAAAGGTGACAAGCGGAGTTTCCGGGGCAAAATCTGGCGGGGCAGCTACGGGGTCACGCGTCCGCATCATCCACCTGCTGTTGCCCGAGGCCAGGCCAAGCGCGGTGGCCACAAGAAAACGACCCGTTGAAGGCGGGATTCAAGAAAAACGTGGTTGCTGCTGTCGAGATCGAGGGACTGGTCAAGCGTTACCGGAGCCGACCGGCCGTTGACGGACTGGACCTTTCTGTGGCACGGGGAGAGTGTTTCGGCCTTCTGGGCCCCAATGGTGCTGGGAAAACCACGACGCTCCGGCTGCTCTTGGGCCTGACCCAGCCCTCGGCGGGGACAATCCGTGTTCTGGGCCTGCCGATTCCCGAGCAGGCACGATTTGCCCGTCGCCGCATTGGCGTGGTCCCGCAGGCGGACAATCTGGATCCCGATTTCACGGTTGAGGAAAACCTAGAAGTTTATGCCCGTTATTTTGGCCTGATGCCGGCTGCCGTAGGAGACCGTATCCGTTCGCTTCTCGAGTTCGCCGAACTGTCCGATCGGCTCCGGAGCCCCATACGCGAATTGTCGGGAGGCACCAAGCGCCGCTTGACCCTCGTTCGGGCGCTCATCCAGGATCCCGATCTTGTGATCCTGGATGAGCCAACCACGGGCCTTGACCCGCATGCCCGTCAACACCTCTGGAACCGGCTCGAGGAACTCCGGGCAGCAGGCCGGACCCTCATCTTGAGTACCCACTATATGGAAGAAGCGGAGCGTCTCTGCGACCGGGTCGCCATCATGGATCGGGGACAGATCCGGGCGGAAGACACGCCGCGCGCCTTGGTTGACCGGTTTCTTCCACGCCATGTCCTCGAAATCCGGGAAACGATCAAGGACCGCACGCTGCTCGATCAAAACCGCTGTCAGGTGGAAGTGGTTGGGGCACTCACCCTGATCTATTCGAACGAACGGGAATACCTCACCTCTCTGGTCGATCGCCTGGGGATCACCCGCTACCTGGAGCGCCCGAGCAATCTGGAGGACTGTTTTCTGTATTTGACCGGACGTGGATTGCGCGAGTGAACGGACTGTGGCGCCGGTTGCCCAGCCGGGGGTTCAGTGCTGTCTGGATGCGCAACTTCCTGGTCTGGCGGAAGCTTTGGATTCCCTCCCTGATCGCCAACTTCGGAGAACCCTTGCTCTACTTGCTGGCCTTCGGTTACGGGTTCGGACAGTTTGTGAAAACCATGGATCATCTGCCCTATCTGGTTTTTCTGGCGACCGGGATTGTCTGTTCCAGCGCCATGAATGCGGCGAGCTTCGAGGCCCTCTATTCAGCCTATACCCGCATGGAAATGCAGAAGACCTGGGAGGCGATCCTGAGTGCGCCGCTCGAGCCGGCCGATGTCGTTCTCGGTGAGGTGAGTTGGGCTGCGACCAAGGGTCTCATCAATGCCCTGGCCATCCTCATCGTGGGTTTCGTGCTCCAGCTTTGGTCGGGAGCCATGGTCCTCTGGGCCTTGCCCGTGATTTTTCTGGTTGGATTCGCTTTTGGCGCGATGGCCATGATCATGACGATTCTCGCGCGGAGTTACGACTTTTTTGTCTACTACATGATTCTCCTTTTGACTCCGTTGCTTTTGGTCTCCGGCGTGTTTTTCCCACTGAATGCCCTGCCGCTTCCGGTCGTTCGGGTCGCCCGGCTGCTACCACTGACCCACGCGATCGAACTCATCCGTCCGTTGCTGACCGGCCGGATTCCCCACGATGTTTTCGCTAATGTTGCGGTTCTGGTTGTCTATGGGCTTGCCGGATACGGCATTGCCACAACCCTCGCCTATCGACGTCTCCAGCGCTGAAAGGGCGGGATCAGAAGACTTAGTAGCGGTAGTGCTCCGGTTTGAACGGGCCATCCTTGGGCAGCCCGAGATAGCGTTCCTGCTCCGGGGTCAGCACCGTGAGTTTTGCCCCCAGCCGCTCCAGATGGAGACGAGCTACTTTTTCGTCAAGAGCCTTGGGCAGGATCCGTACCCGCCGTTCTGACCGGAGATCTTGTTCCCATAGAGCCAGCTGCGCGAGTACCTGGTTGGTGAACGAGGCCGACATCACGAAGCTCGGATGACCAGTCGCGCAACCCAGGTTGACGAGACGTCCCTCGGCCAAGAGGATGAGTTCCCGGCCGTCGGGCAGGCGTACCAAGTCGACTTGGGGCTTGATAGAGGTCCAAGGATATTGCCGGAGAAAGGCGACATCGATTTCTGAGTCGAAATGGCCAATGTTGCAAACGACAGCCCGGTGTTTCATGCGCAGGAGATGATCGGGGTTGATGACGCGCAAATTGCCGGTGGCCGTGACGAAGAGGTCAACATCCTCCACGACCTCCTCGGTCCGGACCACCCGGAACCCCTCCATGGCGGCTTGGAGTGCACAAATGGGGTCGATTTCCGTCACCCAAACTGTGGCACCCAGCCCCCGCAGGGCCTGCGCACAGCCCTTCCCAACCTCGCCATATCCGAGCACCAGCGCGATCTTGCCTGCGATCATGAGGTCGGTCGCCCGTTTGATCCCATCAATTAGCGATTCGCGGCAGCCGTAGAGATTATCGAACTTCGACTTCGTCACCGAATCGTTCACATTGAACGCAGGGAAAGGGAGTTCTCCACGGCGCTCGAGGTCATAGAGGCGATGGACCCCGGTTGTGGTTTCCTCACTGACTCCACGAATCTCGATGAGTCGCGAACTGAAGAATCCCGGTTTGGCCGCGAGCCTTTTGCGAAGGCTGGCATGCAAAGCGACCTCCTCCGGGTTCTGCGGGTGGTCCAAGACCTCCGGGTGTTCTTCCGCACGGGAGCCGAGCACCAGGTAGAGTGTGGCGTCTCCGCCATCGTCCAAGATCAGGTTCGGCCCTTTCCCATCGGGCCACTCGAACAGCTCGGCCACGGCTTCCCAGTATTCCTCCAGCGTTTCGCCCTTTTGGGCGAAAACAGGAATCTCACGGGCAGCGAGAGCCGCCGCGGCGTGATCCTCAGTGGAAAAGATGTTGCAGGATGCCCAGCGCACCCGGGCGCCCAAAGCGATCAGCGTCTCGATGAGAACCGCCGTTTCGATCGTGAGATGGAGACAGCCTGCGATCCGTGCACCCTGGAGGGGCAGTCGGCCCACGTATTCCTGCCGCAGCGCCATGAGCCCGGGCATTTCATGCTCGGCGATCGAGATTTCTCGGCGGCCCCAAGGGGCAAGTGTCAAATCGCGGATGCGGAAATCCTGCGCGGATGTTTTGGTCACGGATGCAGTGCTCCGTGGGCGTGTGGCGGTTGACATCGAGGTGCTCCTTAGCGGATGCGCTGGACGCGGCGAATGTCGGCCGCATCTTTCAGGGCTTCAACCTGGTCGAGGTGTTCCCAGGTGAACTCCGGTTCCAATCGACCGAAGTGTCCATAGGCAGCCGTTTTTTGATAGATCGGGCGAATCAGGTCCAGCTCCCGGATGATTCCGTTGGGCGTGAGATCAAAATGCTTCCTCACCAGCTCAACAAGGCGGGGATTTTGAACCAGTCCGGTACCGAAGGTTTCGACCGCGATGGACACCGGTTCGGCCACTCCGATTGCGTAGGACAGCTGGACCTCACAACGCCGGGCGAGCCCTGCGGCGACAATGTTTTTTGCGACGTGGCGGGCCGCATAAGCAGCCGACCGGTCCACTTTGGAAGGATCCTTGCCTGAAAAGGCACCTCCTCCGTGCCGGGCCATTCCCCCATAGGTGTCGACGATGATCTTGCGTCCCGTGAGTCCGCAGTCTCCCGCTGGACCGCCGGTCACGAAGCGGCCGGTTGGATTGATGAGAATCCGGGTTTCCTTGCGGATCCACTCGGCAGGGAGGGTCGGTTTGATGATGAGCTCCTGGACCGCCTGCCTCAAATCCTCGTTTGAAACGTCCGGGTCATGCTGGGTGGAAACCACGATCGCCGTGCAATACTGGGGGATCCCATCAGCGTAGTAAAGGCTGACTTGGCTTTTGGCATCCGGTCTCAGCCAAGGCAGTGCGCCTGACCGCCTGAGCTCGGACTGCCGGCGCATGAGACGGTGTGCAAAGGTGATTGGGGCAGGCATGAAGACGTCCGTTTCATCTGTGGCATAACCGAACATGATGCCCTGGTCACCCGCCCCTTGGGCCTCGGGTGTCTCCCGATCCACTCCTTGGGCGATATCCCCGGACTGTTTTCCGATCAGGGAAATCACCCCGCAGGTGGCCCCATCGAACCCGACTTCGGAACTGGTATAGCCGATTCCGGTGATGACCCGGCGGACCAGTTCATCGAGATCGACCCAGGCCTGGGTCGAAATTTCTCCCGCAATAATGGCCACCCCGGTCTTTACAAGGGTCTCACAAGCCACCCGGCTACGGGGATCCTGGGCAATCAGGGTATCGAGAATCGCGTCCGAGATCTGGTCTGCGACCTTGTCGGGGTGCCCCTCGGAAACCGACTCGGAACTGAAAATCATGGTGTTTGTAGACACGGCGACCCCCTTTTTGGAGAGCGCCCATTATACCCGGCCTTCAGCGGTTGGAATGGGGCGAAGAGGCAATCAGGAAGCGGGCCAGGAGGTTGATCAGCAGGATCATGAAGGTGATCAGAAACGCGGCGACGTAGGCCAGGGCATGGGCCGAATGGAAGGGTTCGCCGATGAAGCTCCAGATAACGTAGGTGAGATAGGCCACGGGTTCGTGGATCAGGTGCCCGGACCAGCTGTAGTTGGACCAGCCTGCGGTATAAAGCAGGGGAGCGGTTTCACCGGCCGAAATCGCGAGCGCCAGGAGAATACCGGTTCCGATGCCCGGGGCGGCGGCCTTGAGCAGAACCTTGAACACCACCTGATGGTCGCGGCAGCCCAAGGCGTAGGCGGACTCCCGAATGCCCGATGCAACCCGACGCAGGGCCAGTTCGGTACTTCGGACGATATAGGGCAACATGAGGACCGCGAGCGTGATGGCACCGGCGGCCAAGGAAAAACGCCAGCGCAGCCAGACGGTGAGAGTGACGTATCCTACGAATCCCAGCACGATCGAGGGAACGCCCACCAGAACGTCGCTCAAAAACCGTGTCAGGGTTCCGAGCCGGCCTTCGCCGAACTCGCTGAGATAGAGACCCGCTGCGACCCCAATCAGGGCGGACAGGATCACGGCCGAACCGGACAGGAGTGCCGTACCCAGGATCGCGTTTTTGAGCCCTCCTCCGACCCCCACGGTATTTTCGACGAAGAGTTTCGGTGCCAGGCTGTGGAAACCTTGCAGGAAGACATAGAGCAGGATCTGAACCATGGCCACCGACAATGCGACCAGGGCGGTACCGGCCAGAAACCAGCCGATCGCGCTTTTGATGCGCCGGTATCGGATCCAGGCGGAGGACGGTCTCGGAGGTGGGTCCCCTGGGGCTTGGCTCATAGCGTGTGTTCCTTGAGCATGCCAATCAGAAGCCGGGCGATCCCGTTGGTGATGAGAGAGATGACCAGCAGAAGAACAGCAATCTCCGCGAGCGAGCGTACGGCCATGCCGGTCGGGTCGGCGAGAGCGCTGTCCAGCTGGGCCACGATAAATGCCGCCATGGTGGAGATCGGACTGTAGACATTGTGGGGCAGGTAGTTCAGTGCATTGCCGCTTACCATGAGCACGGCCATGGTTTCGCCGAGGGCTCGACCGAAAGCCAGCATGGTGGCACCGGCAAGGGCCGTCTTCTGTCCCGGAAGGAGAATCCGGGTGGCCACCTCGAAACGGGTGGCGCCCAGGCTGATTCCCGCTTCACGCATTTCCGTGCTCTGGCTGCGCAGGGCATCGCGCAGAGTGGCCGTGATGAACGGGACGATCATCAGACAGAGCACGAGACTCGAGGTGAGCAGTCCATAACCCGAACCGATAGGCCGGGTCAGGAACGGGATGAAGTGGAAAAGCCGGGCCAGGACGGGATAGACATGGTGGCTCAGGAAAGGGATCAGGAAGACGATCCCCCACAGACCGAAGACGACGGACGGGATTCCGGCCAAGAGTTCGACAAAGAACGAGACGAAGTGGCCGAAGCGATGGGGTACCGCCTCGCTGAGGAAGAGAGCGGCACCCAGACCGAGGGGAAAAGCGAAGAGTAGGGCAATCAGGGCGCTGCCCAAGGTCCCCGCCACCAGAAACAGAATGCCGAACTGAGCTCCCGGCATGACAGTCTCGCCATGACGCTGGATGGGGCTTGCGTATTGGTTGCCGATATTCCAGGTATCCCGCCAGAGGAAATCCAGCCCGTTGTAATGGATGGCGGGCCACGCGTAAAAGACCAGGAAAACCGCAATCGCGAGCAGTACCAGCGGGACCAGCAGGGCGAAAAGGGCCAGCAGACGTCGAAACCACATGGGCTGCCTCATCCTCGGGTCCGGAAACGGGGGAGGGTCTGAACCCTCCCGTCGCGAGAGTCAGTTTAATGGATTTCCGCGATCTGTCTCCGGCTCTGGAGGATGGCCAATTGGGGCAGCGGTGCGAATCCGACCCGGTTCAGGAATGCGGGTGCATTGCCGCCTGAGGCAGAGATGGCCCAGTCGAGAAACTCACGGACAGCCCGTGCCATGTGACGGGAAGCCTGGTGTTTTTTGACGATGGTGTACTCGTAGTTGATGATCGGATAGGCATTCGCTCCCGGCGCAAAGACCAGGCTGATGCTCTGATCGGGCGGCGTATGGGGTGCGCGGGAGGCGACCGCCGCTTCAACTGTAGAGCGGGTGAGGAAAACGAACTGCCCGGCGCGGTTTTTGAGCCAGGCCTGTCCCAGACGGTCCTTGAGGATCGCCGAACGGTAGCTGACACCGATGTAGGCAATGGCATACGGATTGGTCGCCAGAGCCTGCACCATTCCGGGGTTCCCGGTGGCTCCGATCTCTCCCCGAACCGATGGCCAGCTCACGGTGGTTCCATACCCCGTAGTCTTCATCCAGGCGGGAGTGGAGAAACTCAGGTACTGCGTGAAAATGAAGGTGTCACCGCTGCCGTCACTGCGGTGGATCGGCAGGATCAGGTGGTGGGGAAGGGGTAGGCCAGGATTGAGGGCACGAATGGCGGGGGCATTCCAATAACGGATCTGGCCCGCGTAGATCGCGGCCAGGACAGGACCGGAAAGGTGCAACGGACGGTTGTTGAGCCCTGGCAGGTTGTAGTTGACCATCTGGCTCGAGATGGCGAGCGGAATGTTGAGCAATCCGGGATGCAGGTGCTGTAGCGCTGGACTCAGATAGGCATCCGAGGCGCCGAGCTGCACGAGATCGGCTGATGCTTGGGCGATTCCAGTTCCGCTTCCGGTCGCCTCGGTGGTGATCTGGACCCCGGGATGGCTCGAGGTATAGGTGGGAACCCAGAGGTTGAAGAGTGGGTAAAGCAGGGTGGAACCGGTTTCGATGAGATGGATCGTCCGGGCTTGGCTCGGGGTCGGGCACAAGGTACAAAAACCCGCAAGGACCAAGGCAGTAAGGGCAGGGAAACGGACGAGAGGGTGAATCCGGAGTTTCGACATGATCAAGGCTCCCGGGTCAGTAGAGGGATTGTGAGACTGAACAGAGTGCAGCCTATACCAGAAATATGGCATTTTTGTGACAATCGGGTGGGGGTCAGGGTGGTGAGTTCTGGACCGGTTATCGGGGCCAGTTCTGGGGATGAGCGGCAAGCTATGCATCCAGTTGCATTTTTTTCCTTAAGGAACCGATAATGTCCGTTTCCATGGGGACTCCCATGGCGGAAGCCTCCCGGTCGATCGAACCCGAGTCCGCAAAATCCCATGCCCATCCGTGCGAATCCATCCCTTGACCCGCTCGTCGGGACTGACCCAGGGGGCTACTCCTGTCCCTTGGTGCCGGTCAGTTGGCCCGCGGGACCCGAGACCCTGCTCTGGCCGGATCCGGGCAATCCACGGGCAGCCCTTTACCTGTTCTATCCGGTTGGCAGTGCCGATGAACCTCCTGCTCCGACCGGACTGGCACATTTCCTCGAACACATGATGTTCAATGGGAGTGCCCGTTTCCCCGACGGGGATTTCGATCGCGTTCTGGAGGCGGCCGGGGGCAGTAACAACGCTTATACCACCGAGGAGATGACTGTTTATCACGAACAGTTTCCCGCCACGGCGGTGGATACCGCGTTTGCGCTCGAAATGGATCGCATGCGTGCCCTGATCATTGATGCTGAACGGGTCGATCGTGAACGGGGAGTGATTTTGTCCGAGCGTGAAGCCAGTGTGGAGAACGACCCGGTGGCCTGTTTCCTCGAAGAGGTACAGGCGGTGGCTTGTGCGGGAACGGCCTACGGCCACCCGGTTATCGGATGGGCGGAAGATATTGCGCGCATCGATGAGGCTTCTCTCAGCCGGTTTTATGATCGACACTATCGCTATGCCCGACCCACGATCGTTGGGGTCGGAGGGATCGATCCAAAGCAGTGGAATCGGCTATGCGTGGATCACGGGCTTGACCAGAACCCGGACGGAGTCATGTGGTCAGGCGAACCGCTACCCGTGGGACCCCATCCGGCGGGGGAGCGCCGGATCGAGAGTTCGGCTGCTGTCCAATCCTCCTACTTGGCACTTTCATTCCCCGCACCGCCAGTGACGGCCCCGTCCGCCTTGGCTGAGGAATTGCTTTGGACGATACTGGTTGGAGGAGTAGCCTCGCGCCTTCACTCATTGCTGGTGGAACGCAAGGCCGAGGCCATTGCTCTCGAGGCTTACCGGATCGGTCATCGGGTGCCCGGACAACGGATCCTCTTGGTCGCGCTGGCTCCGAACAGGCGACCCAAGATGGTCGAACACACGATCCGTCAGGCGCTCCTCCAGTTGGCGGATGTCGGTCCCACAGAAGAGGAACGAACCCGGGCAGTCAACCAGAGACTGGCTTCCTACTATCATCAGCTCGAGCCTGTCACGGGACGGGCCGAACTTTTGGGACGCACCTGGATTCTGCACCGTGATCCTTCCCGGATCGGGACTTACCCGGGACGACTCGAGGCCGTGAGTGCCGATGAAATCCGCGATGCGGCCCGAGACGCGTTCGGACAGGGTGGATGGACGGTGGGGTACCTTCATCCAGACGGGGCATGAGCCGGATCGGGATCAGGTCGGGGGCCCTTCCGTCCGAGTCCCGAGACTGGAGGTCACCGGACGGGATTCTCGAGGAAATCCTCGAATCCGGGATCGAGCTTGTCCTCTGCCCCCGCCCGGAGGTACCGCTCGTCACCGTCACCTTTCTCTGGGAGGGTGGAGCGCTGCTGGATGCACCGGATCATTCCGGCCAGGCTCAGACCACGGCCGAACTGCTCGTCAAGGGAACGAAAACCGACGATGCCATCACGCTCGCCACCCGTTTCGAGTTTTGGGGGGCGGATTTTGAGACTTGGGCCGGACGGGAATGCTTGGGAATCACCCTTTCGGCGCCGCGCCGGGTTTTCCCCCAGCTTTGGGATCTTGTACAGGACGTGTTCGAGTCCTCCCGGTTTTCCGCATCCGAGCTGCACAAGCAGCAGAAGCGGGCCATTGCCGCGATTCGGGTCGCCAAGGATGGGGATCCCCGTTCCTTGCTTCCGGTTTATGCGGACAGCTGGATTTACGGCAGCAGGAGCCCCTACGGACATCCAGTCGGAGGGGACGAAGCCACTTTGGGCCAGCTTGAGCCGGGCGCCCTCCGGCGGTTCTGGTTCCAGCATCTGAGGGATCGCAGGGCGGTGGTGAGCGTGGCCGGGGATTTTGACCCGGACGAGATCCGAACCTCCTTGACCCGGATTTTCCACTCCCGCAAAGGGCATGCCCCCGGCGGTCCGGATCCCGTGTTTCCCCTTGAACCCCCGATCGGAACGAGGGGTTTGTTCATCGACCGTCCGGGTTCCACCCAAAGCTATTTCTGGATGGGTGGGCTGGGTGTTGATTGTCGCTACCCGGGGCGCATCGGGCTGGAGCTTGTGCAGTCCGTTCTGGGTGGCCAGTTCAACTCCCTCCTCAATCGGCGCCTCCGGATCGAGGAGGGATTGACCTATGGGGCTCACGCGGGGTACACCCTTCCCAGCTTTCGCGGTGTGAGTTACCTCACGTCCTATGCACCGATGGAACGGACCCGCCGGGCCATGGACGCCACGTTCGACGTGCTCCGGCGCACGCGGGAGGAGGGTTTGCTGGAAGCTGACCTCAAGGCAGGGCGTCTTTACCTCAAGGGTCAGGAGGCTTTCCGTTATGAAACCACGAATCAGTGGTCGCTCCGTCTGGCGCTCCGGCGATTCCATCATTTGGCCCTGGCCGATTGGGCCGGGTATGCCGGGGCTTTGGATCAGGTCTCTTCAGCCCAAGCGGGAGGAATTTTGCGCGAGGTCTTTCCCGCCCCCGAGGACTGTTTTCTCGTGGTCATCGGTGATGCCCGCTTGTTGCTGCGGGACCTTTCGGATCTTGGTGAGTGGAGCCTCGAAAGCCTCTCGTCGCCTGGTTTCGGTCCGGTTCGTCCTCAGTCCGTGCAAACCAGTCGAGGACTAGGCTGACCCCTCCGGGTTTCCAGCCTGGTTCAAAATCCATTCCGATAGGGATGAAGCCGGCAGGGGCCTTGAAAACAGAAAGCCCTGCACGGCGTCACAGCCGGCATTTTCCAGGTGTTCCAACTCCTCGCGGCGTTCAATGCCTTCCGCGATGACCCGGAGTTCGAGACTGTGGGCGAGATCAATGAGAGCTCGCACGATGCGCCGCGACGGTTCCTGGATCGGGAGTGGCTTGATCAGGGAGCGGTCGATCTTGAGCGTTTGGACGGGCAGTTCCTGCAGGTAGGCGAGGGAGGAATAGCCGGTCCCAAAATCATCCAGGGCAGTAGAAATTCCCATGTCGCGGAAGCGCTTCAGGATTTTCCTTCCTTGTTCCGGATCGTTCATGAAGGTCGATTCCGTGATCTCAATGCTGAGTCGCTCGGGGGGGAAGCCGGTCTCCTCCAGTGTGTCGTGGATCGATTGCAGGAGGTCTCGATGGGCGAACTGAAGGGCAGAGAGGTTGATCGCCAGGGACGGACGAACCGTCCCCGGGATGGGCAAGCGCATCAGGTTCCGGATCGATTCGGCCAGCACAAAATGGCCAAGCTCGTGGATCAGGCCGATCCTTTCCGCTGTCTGGATGAAAATGTCGGGTGGGATCAGTCCCAGTGTCGGATGCTGCCAGCGTACCAGGCCTTCAACCGACAGGATCCTGAGTCCGGGTAGGCTGAGGATGGGCTGGAAATGCATGATGAACTCGTGGCGTTCGAGGGCGAGACCCAGATCGGTTTCGAGCCGCAAGGCCGCCAGGGTGTTTTTGGCGTCGGTTTGATCGTAGTATGCGAGATGGCGGTCCGGGGATACCTTGGCTTGGTCAAGCGCAATCGCAGCGCGTGTGAGCAGCTCGGCGATGGATGTCGCATCCCGGGGCGATTGGCTGATTCCCATCGCGAAGGAGAAACGGAAACGGTGTAGGCCGAGATGGACCGGATGCTGGGAGACTTGGGCAAGGTCCTCAAACAGGCGCTCAATGGCGTGCCCGGGATTGCCTGGCAGGAAGAGTACAAACCGGCTGGCGTCATCCCGTCCCAGGATATCGTGGGGACCGAGATGGTGTCGGATATGATCGGCCAAGTAGCGAAGGACGAAATCCCCGGCTGCCGTGCCGAAAGCACCGTTGATGTAACGAAGCTGGCTGACGTCGATGAGCACAATCGTAGCCTCGCCGCGCACTTGCTGCTGCAGCGCCGCTATGCTTGCCTCGATCCAGCCGGAGCGGTTGAGAAGGTGGGTGAGAGGATCCTCGCGGGCCAAGTGTTTTTGGACGGAACTCTCGTTGGAAATGCGGGTCAGCCGATGGACGAGAAAGTAGACCGCAACTGACGACAGCGCAATAAAGAGATCGCCCTTCAGGATTTCAACCAGGGTCCGTTGCGTTTCAGGCAAGTGGAGGGTCGCTACGACCAGGTCCGAGAGGGTAATCCAGAGAAACCCTGCGGCGAAGTATGTCACAGTGACGATGAAAGCCAGCTTTCTTGAGAACAGGTTTGATCTCATGGTCCCATCCGGTTCGGGAGGTGGTGGCAGGCAGGGCGCTGCCCTCTGTGCATGGGAAGGTAGGATTGCCCGGTCAGGGGTGTGGTCTCTTTTTGACGGGATCGGGAACCGCACGGCCATTCTTGAAGCGTGCCCAGAGCAGGCGTCGCCGAATATGGCCATGACGGCTCGTACTCAGAAGTCCAGTCGCGCCCCAGAGGGGGATCCTCAGGGGTCCATGCAAGTTTCGGAGCCAGGGAATCAAACGAAAGGCATCAAAACCGAAGGCCACGAGCCGGGCCTCGTGGCGTTCCCGGTTGGGCCAGAGCCGGGCGATGGTTTGGCGGACACCATGCCAGGTGGAGCCCGGATCCAGCAACCAAGGCATCGCAAGAATGTGCAGCCCATTGAGGTCGGGATGCCGGCTTTTCGGGACATCATCCCGGGACAGTCCGTAAACGGGCACTCGGTTTACGCCGAAATACTTGAGTTCCGGAAGGATTTCCCGGGCCTCCAGGGGGGCTGCCGCGACGAGAATGAAACGGAGATCGGATCGCGGTTCGGGCACAAATTCAAGGCGCATCCCAAGCGTGTCGGCCAAAGCCTGTTCGCGGATCACGCTGGCATTCACCCGGAGGAGGCTACGGATATCGTGCGCGTAGCTCCGACGTCCGGGGGTATATCGCACGACGGACAGGAGCCCGCCGCCTGCGGGTCGAAGAGCCGTTTTCAGGTCCGAGACCAATGACCGTCCCCAGGCCCCGTGCGGGACGAGCATGGCACCGAACAACTCCTTCCGCAGGACCAGCCGTCTCGCGATCTGCCGGATTTCGTCCCTTGGAGAGAGCGAGAACTCGTGAAAGGCTGTGGGGCGGGGGATTGCCCGCGGCAGGTTGTTCAAGGCGAGGACCGGAACTTGGGGCTGGAGCCGCGCCAGTTCCGCGACCTGGGGGGTGAGTAGGGGGCCAATGATCCAGTCAGCCTTTTGGGACAGGGCTTTTTGGTAGGCCTGCCGTAATCCGGAACGGTGACTCCCGGTGTTGTCAAAGAATATGCGGGGTGGGATTGTGCTCGGATTGGCCGCAAAGCGGGAGGCCAGAATCCCAACCTCAATGGCCCGGCCGGCGCTGGCATAACGGTGCGCGAGCGGCAGGAGGACTGCGAGCCTTGAGGGGTAGGCGCTGATCCGGGTGAGCAGATGAAGGAGGTCGGGGAGCACACTGGTTTCGGCTGGATGGTGGGGATAACGGGTGCGCCATCGAGCCAAGGCCTGTGGAAAAAGGGCCGGGTTTTGCCATGCCGAGCGGTATAGATTGGCAAGCTCGATCCAGCCCCGAGCGATTGGATGGGTCTTCGCAGGAAGTCCCAGAGGATGGATGCTCTGGAGAACAGCCTTGGCCAGCGCTTTCCAAAGCAGTCGCTGGTTGGCCAGCCGGTCACGGGCCTGGGACAGCAGCCGGGTGCGGGCGTCAAATGCCAGAGTACCCCGTCGTACTGCCCCATTCGCAAACCAGACCAGTCCTTCCTGCGCGAGAAAGGGGGGGGCCAGATTCGAGGGAGGCCGGGGCGCCGACAACAACAGGGCTTGAGCCAGCGCGGATCGTTTTTGGGCCAGCAGATGATGGAGACGAGAGTCCAGAGCCGCGAAGAGGAGAGGAGGGCCAACCCGCCTGGCTGCGGGTCCTCGCAGCAGGTGATGGGCCTCGCCGACCCGCCCAGCCATCAAGGCATCCTCGGTGGCCCGGAGCAGCGACCGGCCCCCGGCACGACGGGCCGGTTCTAGGCGGAGGAGTGCCATCCGATCACGAACCGCTTTCTGCCAGCGATGATCCGTTTCCGCGCGGCGCGCCGCCATTCGCAGGGACTGGACCTCAGGCCGCGGGGAGGGGAGTGTCGCGCAACCCGTGATAACCAGTATGCCAATGAGGGGAACCAGAATGCGAGATCGCGAGGACATGGGCGTAAAATCACCCCCGGTACACAGGCTGGTTGTCCATTGTCGCAGTTTCCTCAGCGATTGTCCCAAGAGACTGGACCCGGAGAGTTGGCCGTTGTGGCAACCCCGATCGGCCATCTGGATGATCTCAGTCCACGCGCTCTCGAGGTTCTCCGGGCCTCGCACCGGATTGTGGCCGAGGACACCCGACGCACCCGAAAGCTTCTGGCCCATTTCGATCTCCATGTGCCGCTGATCTCCTGTCACGCTCACAACGAGAGGGGGCGAGTTCCCTTTTTGGTTGACTGCCTGAAACGGGGCGAAAGGCTGGCCTTGGTTTCAGATGCGGGAACTCCACTCCTGAGCGATCCGAGATC
>JAKATI010000041.1 GCA_021828045.1 Pseudomonadota bacterium
CGGCGGTTTCCTCGGGGCGGGCTACGAATGGGCCCGCTCCGGCGGATCCCTCTCCCCGGCGATCGTTGCCCACTGGCGAGGGCGGCTCGCGGTCGAGGCGACGACGCTCCGGACGCTCAGGCGGGAGAACCGGTCGGAGGTGGATGCCCTGGCCCAGCGGGTGGCCGGGCTCGAGGCCCGCATGAGCCAGCTCGATGCGCTCGGTGCAGTTCTCACCCAGCGGGCCGGGATCAGCCCGAAACTGTTCAATTTCAACGCCCCGGTCCCCGAAGGGGGACCCTCGAACCGGGCGCGGGAGATCCCGCTCTCGGCCCACCAGCTGTCCGGGCGCATCGACCGGCTTGCCGACCGGATCGGCGCCCAGCGTCTTGCGCTCCGCTCCCTCAACCGGCGGGTCGCGGAGACCCGTCTCCGGCGCCAGATCATCCCCGAGGGGCACCCCGTCCGGAGTTTTTGGGTTTCCTCCCCCTTCGGCTGGCGCATCGACCCCATCACCGGGCGCCTCGAATTTCACGAAGGCATTGATCTCGCGGCACCAGAGGGCGAACCGATCCATGCGGTGGCGGCCGGGGTCGTGACCTGGGCCGGCCCGCGCTACGGCTTCGGCAACATTGTGATCGTGAACGACGGGCAGGGCTATACCACCTACTACGCCCATTGCGAGAGGGTCTTTGTCAAGGTGGGCCAGGTGATCCGGCGGGGAACCGTCATCGCCCTGGTCGGAGATACCGGCATGTCGACCGGTCCCCATGTGCATTTCGAAGTGCTGCGCGATGACCGGCCGCTCAATCCGGCACCCTTTGTCTTCGCCTCGCGCGGCGGTTGAGGTCCGGGGGCATAATTGACCATTTGGATTCCCGGGAACGGCGGCCCTCCGTCCGACCCGGATCCGCCCGGAGCCCCGAGAGATGATGCGAACGCTTGCCCACAAGGTTTTTGGCAGCCGCAACGAGCGGGTGATCCGGCGTCTGCGCCGGCAGGTGGCCGCGATCAACGCGCTCGAATCCCGCTGCCAGGCGCTGGCCGATGGCGACCTGCCCGCCGAGACGGAGGCGCTCAAGGCCCGTTATCAGGCGGGTGAACCCCTGGACCGGCTCCTGCCCGAGGCCTTCGCCCTCATGCGGGAGGCGGCGCGGCGGACGATCGGCCTGCGTCCGTACGATGTCCAGCTCATCGGGGGCATGGTGCTCCACGAGGGACGGATTGCCGAGATGGCCACGGGCGAGGGAAAGACCCTGGTGGCGACGCTCCCGGTCTATCTCAATGCGCTGACGGGCAAGGGAGTCCATCTCGTCACCGTCAACGAGTATCTGGCGAACCGTGATGCGCAGTGGATGCGGCCGGCCTACGAGGCCCTGGGACTCTCGGTCGGCATCATCCACTCGGACCAGCCGCTCGAGGAGAAGCAGGCCGCCTATGCCACCGATGTCGTCTACGGAACCAACCACGAGTTCGTGTTTGATTACCTCCGGGACAACATGGCGTTCGAGGCCGCGGAACGGGTGCAACGGAAGCTCCACTACGCGATCGTCGACGAGGTCGATTCCATCCTCATTGACGAGGCCCGGACCCCGCTCATCATCTCGGGTCCGGTGGAGGAGGACACCAACCTCTACGCCGTGATCGACCGGCTGGCCCGCCGGCTGGTCCCGCAGCGGGAAGCGGAAGGCCCGGGTGACTTCGAGATCGATGAGAAGACCAAGCAGGTCTACCTCACCGAAAGCGGGCATCACGCCTTCGAGAAGCTTCTGCTCGAGGCCCGGCAGATTGCACCCGGCGAGAGCCTCTACGAGCCCCAGAACCTGAAGTACATGCACTACGTCCAGGCGGCGCTCCGCGCCCAGCACCTGTACAAGCGCGAGGTGGACTACATCGTCCGGGACGGGGAAATCGTGATTGTGGACGAGTTTACGGGCCGGACCATGGAGGGACGGCGCTGGTCCGAGGGGCTGCACCAGGCGATCGAGGCCAAGGAAGGGCTTCGGGTTCAGGCGGAAAACCAGACGATGGCCTCGATCACCTACCAGAATTTCTTCCGTCTCTACGAGAAACTGTCCGGAATGACCGGTACGGCCGATACCGAGGCCTATGAATTCCTCGACATCTACCGTCTCGAGGTGGTGGTGGTTCCGACCCACCGGCCCATGATCCGGAACGATGCTCCGGATCTCGTCTATCTGGGCAAGAAGCGCAAGTTCGAGGCCATCGTCGAGGACATCGTGGAACGCCATGAGCGGGGGCAGCCGGTTCTCGTCGGCACGACCTCGATCGAGAACTCGGAGCTCCTGTCGGACCTGCTGAAACACCGTCGGATCCAGCACGCGGTGCTCAATGCCAAGCAGCACCAGCGCGAGGCCGAGATCATCGCGCAGGCCGGAAGGCCGGGCACCGTGACGATCGCGACCAACATGGCCGGACGCGGAACCGATATCGTCCTGGGGGGCAACCTGAATGCGGAACTGGCGGAACTCGGCCCCGGGGAAGTCCCGCGTGCGCGGGCCGAGTGGGAGACCCGGCACGCCGCGGTACTGGCGGCGGGCGGGCTCGCCATCATCGGATCGGAGCGCCATGAGTCCCGCCGGATCGACAACCAGCTCCGGGGCCGCTCGGGGCGCCAGGGCGATCCGGGAGACAGCCGCTTCTACCTGTCCCTCGAAGACGATCTCATGCGCATCTTTGCGGCCGACCGTCTCAAGGGTCTCATGGGCAAGCTCGGCATGCAGGAGGACGAGGCTTTGGAACACTCGTGGGTCACGAAGACCATTGAGAACGCGCAGCGCAAGGTCGAGGCGCACAACTACGACATGCGGAAGCAGCTGCTCGACTACGACGATGTGTCGAGCGAGCAGCGCCGGCTGGTCTACCAGCAGCGCAATGCCCTGCTCGATTCCGACAACGTGATGGATTTGGTGCGTGACATGCAGGCCGGGGTCATCGAGCGCCTGCTCGACCCCCTGATCCTGCCCGGGACCCAGGCGGAGCACTGGGAACTCGGCACCCTGGAGGAGGATCTCAAGCGCGATTTCGACCTCCGGTTCCCGCTTGCGGCCTGGATCGAGGCCCATCCGGAGGAAGATCGGGAAGCGTTGACCCAGGCTCTCGTCGCCGGGCTGGAGAAGGCCTGGCAGGAGAAGGTGCGGGCTCTCGGAACGGAGGAGATGAACCGCTTCGCGCGCCAGGTCATGCTCATGACGCTCGATGAGCTCTGGCGGGAACATTTGGCCGCCATGGAATACCTGCGCCAGGGCATCCACCTCCGGGGCTATGCCCAGGTCGATCCCAAGCAGGCCTACAAGAGCGAGGCCTTCACGATGTTCACCCAGCTCCTCGACCGGATCCAGTTCGATACCGTGAGCGTGCTCGCGAAGGTCGAGATCCGGGCTCCGGACGAGGTGGTGGAACGGGAACGGAAGCGGCGGCGGTCGCAGAACTGGCAACTGGAACAGGCCCGGATGGAGGGAGACATCGCCGTGGGGCAGGACGGTCCCCCGCCCCCGGCGCAACTGCCTTTTGTCCGGACCGGCCGCAAGATCGGGCGCAATGAGCCCTGTCCCTGCGGATCTGGGCTCAAGTACAAGAACTGTCACGGGCGGATCCAGGATTTGTAAGGATCCCGAGGGGCGGAAACCGGAGCCTCCCCTCGGTTCCGGGGAAGGGACGGAGGATCCTGCCGCACACCTCCCGCCGGAAAATCCCGCAATCGTCGCCCTTTGTCTCTCGGACGGGGAGGGACGATTCCTGGTCCAGAAACGGCCGGCGGGCCGGAGCTGGGCCGGGTTCTGGGAGTTCCCGGGTGGCAAGGTGCAGCCCGGAGAAGGACCCGAGGAGGCACTCCGGCGGGAAGCCATGGAAGAACTCGGCATCGAGGTCGGAGACCTCGTCCGGTTTTGCCGCCAGGCCGGGCCCGCACCCGGTGGCCGGATTTCGATTTCCTTTTATGCCGCCCGGTCATTTTCCGGGATCCCCTGGCCACGGGACCGGCAAACGCTTGCCTGGTGCCGGCCCTGCGAACTTACGGCCCGTTCCTGGCTGCCGGCCGACCAGCCCCTGGTGGACGCCCTGGCCGCCGGACCCTGGTGCGGCCTCACCCCCCGTCTCGACCCTCCGGACCCGGATCGGATCGCGGCCGGCTTTGCCCGTGCCGTGTCCCAAGGGGTGGGGTTTTTCGTGATCCGGAAGACTCCCGGATCGCTCTGGACAGCGGTCGAGAAGGAGCCGCTACGCGCCTGGGCCCGCCGGTATGGCGTGCGCGTGGCCTTTGGACATCCGGGCGGGGCCTGGGAGGGAGAAGAGGGTCTTCATCTCACGGCCGAATCGGCCCGCTGTCTCCACTCGCGTCCTGTCCCGCACCGGATCCGTCTGGGTGTCTCCTGCCATGATCCCCGGGAGATCGGACAGGCAAACCGGCTCGGTGCCGACTATCTCTTCCTGGGTCCGCTCCGGCCGACGCCCAGCCATCCGGGTTCACCCGGGCTGGGCTGGGAACGCTGGTCGGAATCCGCAGGGCACGCGCTCTGCCCGGTCTATGCGATCGGAGGCCTTGGTCCCGATGACCTTGTGGCGGTCCGCCGGGCCGGCGGGTTCGGACTGGCTGCGATCCGGGCCTTCTGGGACGAGTGAGTGATGCGATGGGAGTGGCTTGGACTCCCCCGGCCTGGCCGTGGCCGTTAAAGTCTCTCCCGGTGCAGTTCCGGCGAGCCGCCGACGCAAGTGGGAACCCGGTTCACAGCTTACAGCTCACAGGGAAAATCCCGGATACACGAAGGCGCCGCGGATGGTCTCGGCATCCGGCTCCGACACGCCGCTGGCACGCACAGTCGCGTACCAGGTGGCCTCCACCTGTGCCTTCATGTCGTCCACGATTTTCCCGGCTTCGGCGCGAGCGAGCAGGAAGCGGGCATGCTGCGAAAGAAGGTTCGTCGCGTTCGCATACCGGCCCTGATCCCCGCAATCGAGTGCGAGGTCGCGGCGCTCGAGGCTCACAGGCACGGACGGTGTGAGGTCATAGGCCGGCGACAGCTTCCAGCCCTTTTCCTTTGCTAGGATGGCGTGATTGCGCGGATGGTCGTCAATGTTGGAAATGAGCGCATTGAAGCAGATCCGGCGGAAGAGTTCCCTCGCGTCTCTTTTGGCGTCCTCCACGACGCGGCGCAGCTCTTCTGCCAGAACGATGTAGGACCAGTTCGGTCGCGTTCCGGACGCTTCGTCGGCGCGCAGGAGGGTGAGGCCGCTCACCATGCGCGCGCGCGTATAGCCTTGGGCGGTCTTCTCGCGGTCGAATCGCTTGATGAGCAGGACATCCCGGCCGCCAACGGCCTCGATCCGGCTTTCGGCCGTCGTAATCCCGCATTCGCGGGCCAGACGCAGCATGGCGTGCTCGACGCGCGCATGGTTCCAGCGATCGTCAGCCCGGTTGAATTTCGCCACCCACAGCGCATCGTTGTCCTGTACCACCGCTTTGGGACGTGCGCCGCCCATCGACGTGCCGAGCAGCAGGAGATCCTGCACCTGCTGGGCTTGGGGGTCATTGGGCAGGTCGTCTGTAACGAGCACATCCGCCAGCGCCTGAAGCTTCTCCAGGTCGAGGGTGCGGTTGAATTTCCGAAGCGGCGCTGGCGGTTCGATGTTCAGCCCGTATCCGAGTGCGCCCGCGCGGTCGTCGGGTGACTCCAGAAGGTAGTCGAGCTCGCCGAGCTGTGCCCTGCCGGCATGCTTTTCGATCACGAGACGGCCCCAGTAGTCGGGGCCGGCGTCGCGTAGCGCCCCGAACACGCCATTCAGCAGAACCGTCTCGTAGGTCTGCCGGGAGAGCTTGAGTTCGATCGGATCGATCTCAACCGCTCGGGGATCTTCGAGATACCTGGCACGGTACACGAACTGCCCCAGCGCATCGCCACGGACATTCTGGGTCAGGACAAAACGGCCGGCCGTGACCGCCCGCACCTCACCCGGCAGGGTGATATAGACAAAGCATTCGCTGGTGGAGGCCCTAGAAATCACTGTCGAGCCCCTGGCTCTTGCGGACGCGGGTCTTCTTCTCCCTGGCCGAGGCGAGCGTCAGGCCTTGCTCGTCGGTGAGGGGGTTGGCGAGATCGCCCAGAGGTGAGAGCAGGTCATAAGCCCAGAGCAGCGCGGCATAGACACCGATGGTCGTCGATGGCTTTCCTTTCTCGGCATCCATGACAGCTCGCGGTCCGGTCCCGATCTTTTGTGCAACCTTCGCGATCGTGAGCTTGCGCCGGGTGCGGGCCGTCCGCAGATTTTCGCCCAGGCGCTTGACGGTCTGTTCGACCGGGTAGGGTGGTGCTTGCAGCAGGGTATTTTTTGCTATCATGTTCGCTTGAGAGCAGTTTAATGAATATAAGATGTACTTGAGAGCATATATTTATCTGAAAAAGATTTCAAGTAATATGCTCTTGAAAGCATAGATTGACAGGGTCCTCCGCGCACAGACTCCCTTGCATTTGCCGTCCGAGGAGAGACGCTTGCAGATGCATGCATTGGTCTCCAGCAGGAGGAACGGGCCTTGGCGCTCCGAACAGCAATATCGTCACCGTCGACGAGGGCCATCACGCCGTGTGGGTCTCATGATGTGCCTCGACTTTCGTGACCTGCTCATGATCGTTTGGTGGACAAGGCGGCACCCACGGTAGGCTCGCCCGGAGAGCCTGCGATGCGAGCCCAACCGTGCCAGGCACAAGCGATCCGCATCCGACTTGCGGCAGATCGGCAGCAGGTCGGACTTGACGTGGGATCCCCGGTAGCCCGCCCAGCCGCCGGAAAGGTCGTGATTGCGGTATCGCGCATCGAGTGGTTGATCGCTCGCCAACGCGCTCCCAACCCGCTTGAGATCGTCATCAAGCGTGTCGCGGTTCCGCTCTTTGGCCTCGTGCTTCTAGTCGTGCGTGAACGCGGATCAGCGATCCATCCGCGTGCGAGCCGCTCGGCACCGCCGCTGCATCGAGGCCGAAATGCGTGACATCCTGGAATCTGCAGTGAAGCCGCAAGGCCGGATCAAGCTGGTTTCGCTGCTGGCCGAGATCGGCCGTAAGGTCCAGCTGACCGATGAAGCGTTCGCCATCTTCGAGGGCGTGCGCGACAAAACCCCGGCCCGTGCTGGGCGCTTTGGATGACCCTGCTCGATACGAATGTGGGATCGGAGTCGCTGCGACCCGCGTCCAAGGCCCGTGTCATCGCAGGGCTCGACGTGCAACCGCTGGAAACGATCTGCGCGCCGGCGTGGCGCTGCCGCCGGCTGGAGGGCGCCGTTCCCGCCTGCAGGAGTACTTGGAAAAACGGGCGCTGCCCAGGTTCGTCGGACGCATGTTGCCGTGCGACAGGGCCAACGGGTTTGCCGTTGCCACACGCGACACAAGACGGTTCCAGGCGGCGGGACCGGGCCTGGCCCTTGTCAACCCCTGGGGGGGATGCATACGGGGACGGACACCCCGGACGGGTCGGGAACAAAACCCTCCGGAGTCCAGGCTCCGGTGCCCCAAGGGGTGACGCACAGAAAACCCACCGGGAGGGCCGGCCATGGCGCCTCCCCGCTCCGATGCGGTGATCCAGGGAGTGCGAAGTTGCAATCGGTTCCGTGGATTTTGTTTGTGGATGAACCGGAATGTTTTGCGGGTGCATGCCCGTGCCTCGAACCCGGATCTTGAGGATGTGGCCCAACCCGGGGCTCCAGTAGCCGCACATAAATCGCCAGCGAACGCTCAGTCATGCCGGTCCTCCGGAACCGGGAGATGGGGGGAAGGCGACTCCCTTCCGCCGGTGCCGGATCCTTTCGGCCCCGATCCTCCGGGGGCGGGAGAGGTGCCAGCATCCAGTTTCTCCGGCGTTTCTTCGAGAGCGGATGCGGATTCCGGATCGACGGGAATGCGGTGGGCTTCGGAAAACCATCCCCAGAGGTCAATCCGGCGGCAGCGCTCGGAACAGAACGGCCGGGCCGCGGGATCCCCCAAATCCTCGAGCGGTTTTCCGCAGGCCGGACAGCGGGGTTGGAGGGAGTCGGCCACGGCTCAGAGCTGGCAGTGCTGGAGTTCCCAGCGGACCTTCTGCCGGAAGGGCTCCGGTCGCTCGCAGGGATCGGGTTGCGCGAGGAAGCGGACGAACAGCCGGTGCCGGCTGGCGCTGACCTCGGGGAAACCGGGGAACTCCGCGGGCAGGCGGATCCGGATCAGGCTGACCGCATTCAGCAGACCCAGGTCTTCCTCGAACGTGCCCTCGGGGGATTCCTGCGGGGTGAAGGGTGCGCTTTCCCGGAGGAGTTGGAGATAGAAACGGACGGCATCCTCGATCGGGTCGAGTTCCGCATACCAGCCGGCCATGCGGTTCTGCCGTCGGGACGCCTCGGTCTGGAGCCAGTGGGCATAGGCGGGCACTTCGAAGGGGGCGGCGCCGCCCGGAACGGCGGAACGGCTTTTCACGAGATGGAGCAGTTCGCAATGACGAAGGCTCTCGCCCATGCGGGCCTCGCTTTCGAGCAGTCGCCGGCTTTTTTGCGCAAACTCGCCCAAGAGGCGTTCGAGGCGGGTCCCATCGACCGAAGGCCGCGTCCGGAGCGGGTTCCAGGCCTGCTGGACGCGTTCGAACTCGCGCAGGATCTCCTTGCGGACGTCCCCCCGGAGCAGGAGGTTCTCGACCTGGAGCAGGTTGTCCAGGAGGGCGTGATCCGTGGCCGGCCCCGCGTTTCCGCGCCCGTCCCGGCCGAGGACGAACAGCCACTCCAAGCGCAGGAACAGCCGGATCCGCTCGTTCAGTGGATGCTCGAAGACGCAGGCCCCGAGGCGGGGGGCGGGTTCAGTCGGGGGGGCCGGCGTCGGCATCGGAGGGTTCCAGGGGCCGGTTTCGGGCCCTTTGGGTATAGGTATCCACAAGCTCCCGGGCGGATTCGGCAAGCTCGCCGAGTCCGGATTCGTTGACCACGAGATCGTCGGCCCGCCGCAGTCGTGTCTCCCGCCCCGATTGGAGTGCGAGAAGCCGTTCGGCCTCTGCCCGCTCCATCTGGTCGCGGACCATGAGCCTCCCGACCTGGAGGCCTTCCCTGCAGTCGACGACGAGCACCCGGTCGAGCGTCAGGGAGGGAGGGGGTTCGATTTCGGTGAGGAGCGGGATCACACAGAGCAACCAGTCGGCCGCGGGGTAGGAGGCAATCTCCGATTCGAGCCGTTCCCAGATCAGGGGGTGGAGAAGGGTTTCCACGCAGCGGCGGAGGCCGGGGTCCTCCGTCATCGCAAGCCGCAGCCGTCGCCGGTCGAGACGGCCATCCGCATCGAAAAATTCCCGCTCCAGGTTCTCGCGGAGACGGCGGTCACCAGGCTCATTCGGAAGCGTGATTTCGCGGGAGATCTGGTCGCTGTCCACGACCGGGATCCGGTGTCCGGCGAGGAGCGCGGCCAGTGTGGTCTTTCCGCTGGCGATCCCTCCGGTCAGGGCAACGGTCCAGGGCCGCCTCATGCCGGGTGGATCAGGTGGAGCCAGAACTGGAGGAGCACTCCTCCGTAGGCCAGGCTGACCAGTCCGGCACCCGCCAGGAAGGGGCCGAAGGGCAGGGGTTGGCCGCGCCGGTGGTGTCCGGTCAGGATGAGGAGGATCCCGGTGACTGCACCGATCACGGAGGCCAGGAGGATCACGACGATGAGGCTCTGCGCCCCCAGCCAGGCGCCGAGCAGGGAGAGGAGCTTGAAGTCGCCGTACCCCAGGCCCTCCTTTCCGGTCAGGAGACGAAAGCTCTGGTAGACCACCCACAGGAAGACGTAGCCCAGGATGGCACCCCAGAGCGCTGACCGCAGGGGCACAAACAGGTCCCCGCTGTTCAGGGCGAGACCGAGCCAGATCCCCGGCAGGGTGATGGCATCCGGGAGGATCTGGTGGTCGAGATCGATGAGCGCGAGGGTGAGGAGCATCCAGAAGAGCAGCATGGCGCCCAGGGCCTGGAGCGGGGTGGCGAAGCCCAGGGCACAGAGAACCGCGCCTGCGGCCGAGGCGAGTTCGACCAGGGGATAGCGGAGGCTGATCCGGGCCTTGCACTGATGACAGCGGCCGCCGAGCAGGATCCAGCTCAGGACCGGGATGTTGGCCCACGGCGGGATCGGCCGCCCGCACGCCGGGCAGTGGGACCCCGGCCGGGCCAGGTTGTAGGCCGGTCCTGTCTCCGGAGGGGGAGTCCCCGATGCCTCGGCGCATTCCCGGTGCCACCGCCGTTCCAGCATGCGCGGCAAGCGGTGGATCACGACATTGAGAAAGCTGCCCACCACGAGGCCCACGAGGCCGGCCGAGACGACATACCACACCCGGAGCGCAGCCTCTCCGGACATCACGGGGCGAGGGGGGGGCGGGCAGGAGACCGGTGCATGAGGAATGGGATCAGACGACGGAGCCCAGCTTGAAGATCGGCAGGTACATGGCCACCACGAGGGAGCCCACGATGATTCCCAAAACCACGATGATGATGGGTTCGATCAGCGTGCTCAGGGATTCGACGGCGTTGTCGACCTCGGCCTCGTAGATCCCCGCCACCTTGTTCGCCATTTCCTGGATCTTGCCGGACTGTTCCCCGATGGCGATCATCTGGATGACCGCATTCGGAAAGAGATCCGTCTGCTTCATCGACTCGTTGAGCGCACGCCCGGTGGCCACCTGGTCGTGGATCATCCGGATGCCATTCTCGTAGACGAGGTTTCCGCTCGTGCCGGCAATGGTCTCCAGGGCCTCGACCATCGGAACCCCGGCACCGTACATGGTGGCGAGCGAGCGGCAAAACCGGGCGATGATCGCCTTCTTCAGGATGGCGCCCATGACGGGAACCCGGAGGAGGGTGCGATCCACCCACAGGCGGAAATCATCCGACCGCCGGTAGAGGGCCAGGATTCCCGCCACGATGCCGCCGATCACGAGAAGGTAGACCGGCGCGTAGGTGCGCACGCTCTCGGACAGGCCGATCACCATTCGGGTGTAGGCGGGCAGGGAGGCACCAAAGCCGTTGAAGAGTTTCTGGAACTCGGGAATCACGAAGACCAGCATCACGATCATCACGAGGATGGCCACGGCGATCACCGAGGCCGGGTAGATCATGGCCTTCTTGATCTTGGCCTTGATGTACTCCATCTTTTCCTTGTAGGTCGCAATGCTGTCGAGCAGCTGCTCCAGCTTGCCGGAGCCTTCGCCCGCGGCCACCAGGTTCACAAACAGGTGGTCGAAGTACTTGGGATGCTGTTCCATGGCCTTGGCCAGGGAAACCCCGCTGGTCACCTGGTTCTGGATTGCTTCGACCATGCGCCGCATGCGGGGGTTGTCGTCGCTCGACGAGATGATGCCCAGCGCCTGGACCATCGGCACGCCGGCGCCGGTCAGCGTGGCCAGCTGGCGGGTGAAGTTGGCGATGTCGCGCGGCCGGATCCGCCGCCCGCGCTGGCTGATGGCCCGCTCGCGCCGGAGGCGGGTCACGGTGATGCCCTGATTGCGGAGCTGGCTGCGCAGGAGCGCTTCCGCGGAGGAGGTGTCGCGACCCCGGACGGCACGGCCCTGCCGGTCGCGGCCTTCCCAGCGGAATCTCACGGTCTGGAGGTTCGGTTTCGTGGTGGCCATCGGGTCGCCTAGACGCTGATCACCCGGTCAATTTCCTCGAGGGTGGTGACACCCTGGAGCACCTTTTCGAGCCCGGATCGCCGGAGATCCCAGATGCCTTCCTTGCGGGCCTGGGCTGCGAGGGTGATGGCGTTGGCCCGCTCCATCATGAGGGCGGACAGCTCCTCGGAGATCGGGAAGACCTGGTAGACGCCGGTCCGGCCCCGGTAGCCCAGCTGGCAGTTCTCGCAGCCGGACGGGTTGGCGTGGTAGAGCTTCTGGACCCGGCCCGCCACGTCCTCCGGCAGATGCGCCTCCTCCAGCATGGCCGGGGTCGGCGCATACGGTTTCCGGCAATGCTCGCACAGGCGGCGGGCCAGACGTTGTGAAATGATGAGACAGATGGAACTCGCGACCGAGTAGGCGGGAACCCCCATGTCGAGCAGGCGGGTCAGGGTCTGGGGGGCATCGTTGGTATGCAGCGTGGACAGCACGAGATGGCCGGTCTGGGCCGCCTTCACGGCAATTTCCGCCGTTTCCTGGTCCCGGATCTCGCCCACCAGGATCACGTCCGGGTCCTGTCTTAGGAAGGCGCGCAGGGCTTCGGCGAAGCCGAAATGCAGCCGCGGCTGGACATTGACCTGGTTGATCCCGACCAGCTGGATTTCCACGGGATCCTCGGCGGTGCTGATGTTCCGTTCGATCGTATTGAGCTGGTTGATGCCTGCGTACATGGTCACGGTCTTGCCGCTGCCGGTGGGTCCCGTCACCAGGATCATGCCCTGGGTCCGGGCCAGGGCGCGGTGGTACGCCTGCTCCTGGTGCGGTTCGAAGCCCAGGGCCTTGATGCCGACCTGGGCCATGCCGGGATCGAGGACCCGCATCACGATTTTCTCGCCGTGCACGGTGGGGATGCTGCTCACGCGGAAGTCGAGGGCCCGGTTGGCGCTCACGTGGATCCGGACCTTGCCGTCCTGGGGCATGCGACGCTCGTCGGTCCGGAGCTGTGCGCGAACCTTGAGGCAGGCCACGATCCGGTCCTTCGACTGGATGGGGGGATGATTGTAATCGGTCAGGATCCCGTCGATCCGGAGCCGGACCCGGTAGAAGGTTTCGTACGGCTCGAAATGGATGTCGGAGGCGCCTTTCTGGATGGCATGGAGCAGGGTCTTCTTGACGAAGCGGACGATCGGCTCCTCGTCACTGACCTCCTGTCCCACGTCGAAGTTCGGGGTCGCCAACTCCGCGTTCGAATCGAAGTCCACCTCGTCCAGGAAGTTTCCTTCATCGGGGGCGAGGTTGGGTCCGAAGGAACCGGCGTCGGCATAGGCCCGCTCGAGCGCCTTGATGAGCTTGTCGTGTTCCACGAGGACCGGAACCACCTCGAGGCTCGTCCGGAAACGGATCTCGTCGATCCCGCGGTGGTGGGTGAGGTCGGAGACCGCGACATACAGGCGCTTCCCGCGCCGGAAGAAGGGGAGCGAGAACGTGGCGCGGATGACGCGCTCCTCGCCCATCTGGAGGCATTCGGGGTCGACCAGGAGGGCAGAGGCATCGAGGAGCGGTGTGTCGAAATGCAGGGACGAGGCAAGGGCCAGTTCCGCCGGGGGAACCTTGACCGTCTCGACAAGGCTCGCGATCAACGTCGTGCGCCGGCGCCGCCCTTCCCCCTCGACTTGCCGGGCCTGGGATTCGGTCAAGAGATTGCGCGCAATCAAGAACTGCAGGAACGGACCCAGGCCGGATTCGTTCGAGTGGGGTGCGGATTGCGGTGCGGATTGAGTGACCATGACCCCCGTTCCGGCCGGTCCGCATCGTATGGAGGCCGGCCCTTTCAGCAGGGGATCATAGCACGCCTCGACCGGGGGGGCGGAAGCCCGGGGGCGGGCAGCGGGCGGTTCCTGTTTCCCCTATCATGCGGGGAACTCCACGTGGAGCCTGCCGTGGTGGGTGGATCGTCGAACTTCCGGCTGAGCATCATTCTGCCGGCCCGCAATGAAGCCCCGGTGCTGGCGGATCTCCTGCCCCGCATCCGGACGCTCCATCCCACAGCCGAAGTCCTCGTCGTGGATGACGGGTCGACGGACTCGACCGCGGCCGTGGCGGCCGGTGCGGGAGCCCGGGTGATCCGGCATCCGCGTTCGCTCGGCAACGGAGCTGCCGTCAAGTCCGGTGCCCGTGCCGCTGGTGGCAGCCACCTGGTTTTCCTGGATGCCGACGGGCAGCACCCGCCCGAGGACATCTCCCGTCTCCTCGAATCCCTGGAACAGGGGTACGCCATGGCCGTGGGCGCGCGGGACGCCGGATCCCAGCAGAACGGATTGCGGGCCACTGCCAACTGGGTCTACAACTGGCTCGCGAGCTGGATGGTCGGGCAAAGGGTCCGGGATCTCACCTCCGGCTTCCGGGCCGTCCACGCCGAGACCTTCAGGCGCTTCCTGTACCTCCTGCCGAATGGTTTTTCCTATCCCACGACCATCACCATGGCCTTCTTCCGCGCCGGCTATCCGGTGGACTACGTGCCCTTCCACGCACCGTCCCGCAAGGCCAACCGGAGCCACCTGCGCCCATTTCGCGACGGGGCCAAGTTCTTCCTGATCATTTTCCGGATCGGCGTGCTCTACTCCCCGCTCAAGCTCTTCCTGCCCGTGAGCGCCGTCCTGTTTCTCCTGGGCTGCGTCCGTTATGCCGACACCTACCTCACCTCCGGCCTCCTCACCAACATGAGCGTTCTGCTCTGGATCACGGCCGTGATCACCTTCCTGATCGGTCTCGTCTCGGAACAGATCACGGCCCTGCTCTATCGTGACTCCGCCGTCTGACCGGCCCGTCCCCCCGGCCCCGCTCCTCATCGTCACCCGCAACTTTCCGCCGGTGATCGGCGGCATCGAGCGGGTCGTGGCGGAGGCGGCCCGGGCCCTGAGCCCCCACTTCCGGGTGGTGGTGATCGGGCCTGGGGGCGGGGAACCGGGGCCGGATTCGGGGATCGATTACCGGCCGGTAGCCCCCGTGCCGGCGGCCCGTTTTCTCCTGGCGACGCACCGTCTCGCCGCCCGGATCGGTCGCGACCTCAGACCGTCTGCCGTTCTCGCCGGCAGTGGGATCATGGCCCCCGCTGCGCGGGCAGCGGCCCGGGCTGCGGGCTGCCCCGCCTGGGCCCTGGTGCACGGCCTCGACGTGACGGCACGGCACCCCCTGTACCGGATTTTCTTCGTCCCCTCGATCCGCAGGCTCGATGGCCTGCTCGCGAACAGCCGGGCGACCGCACGGGCGGCCTGCCGGCTGGGCATTCCGGAAGCGCGGATCGGCCAGATCACCCTCGGCGTGGACCGGCCGGAATGGCCGGTGCCGGAAGATGTCCGGGAGCGGGTCCGGCGGGTGTGGGGCGTGCCCCCGGAGGCGCGGTTGCTCCTCTTCGTGGGACGGCTCACCGTGCGCAAGGGCATCGGTCCCTTCATCGAGAACGTGCTGGCTCCCCTGGTCGCGGCCGATCCCGGAATCCACCTCGCGGTCGTGGGGGCGGCTCCCCTCCGGGCGCTCGGCAGGGTGGCGGTCCGTCCGGAAGACCTCGAGCAACGGGCGGCGCGGTCCGGGGTCGGTGCGCACCTGCATCTTGTGGGTCCGCTGACGGGAGGGCCGCTCGACGAGGCCTATTTTGCCTCCGACCTCTTCGTGTTTCCGGTTCTGGAACGGGCTGGCGACATGGAGGGCTTCGGTCTCGTGGCCCTCGAGGCGGCGGCGCACGGGCTGGCCACGGTCGCCTTTGCGACCGGGGGGATCCCGGATGCGGTCTCCGACCCCGAGAGCGGGGATCTTGTGCCGCCCGGGGATTACCCCGCGATGGGACGGGCCATTTGCCGGCGGCTTGCGGAGGATCCCCGGAACCGGGGCCAGGCGGCGTGGCGTTTTGCCGGCGAACGCAGCTGGGCCCGGTTCGCCTCCGAGCTCGATGCCTGGGTCCGGGCGCGGCTTTCGCCCGTGGCCTGAACGCTCCGGCCCGGTGGGGCGGGAGTGTACAGGGTGTGGACCAGGGATTCAAAGACCGGTTCGAGAGACGGGGCCGATCCGAGTTCGGCTCGGGCCCGGCTGAGCCAGATGCGGGCCTGCCGACGCCGGTCGTGGGCCAGAAGCCAGCGGGCACC
>JAKATI010000042.1 GCA_021828045.1 Pseudomonadota bacterium
CTCTCCCCCGATTTCTTGGTCCGTGCACGACGCGCCAGCCGGGTCCGCAGGAGGATGCTGGGGATCTGGCGATGGAAAGGAGACCATTGGAAAGATTCCAGAGAAGGAAAGCATGGCAAGGCAAGATGAGCAGGCCGGTCCATGCAGGATAAAAAAGGAGTGCGTGAGAACCGGCCCGGGCCTTTTCGGGATTGCACCACTCGTGCTCGAGGACAGGAGAGGTGTTCAGGGGTTGTATTCCTCACACGAAACTCTGGCACAATAACCGAGCCTGACTGCAGGCGGGCACGCAGAAATCAGCCGGCAGTCCATCGTGTTTGGGTTGCCAAGACTTGGAAGACCTTGAGATGCAGAGCCACTTTCTGGATTTTGAAACCCCCATTGCGGAAATCGAGGCGCAGCTCGTCGAGCTCAGGAGGCTCAAGGAGTCCGGGGAGGCTGTGGATGAGGAAATCTCGCGATTGACCCGGCTCAGCCAGGAAAAAACCCAAGCCATATTTTCCAACCTCGATCCATGGAAAATTACGCAACTTTCCCGTCACCCGCAAAGACCGTATACGCTGGACTATGTTGCCAATCTCTTTACAGACGTCGAGTTTCTGGCTGGCGACCGGTGCTTTGCTGATGATCCCTCTTTGGTAGGTGGGGTCGGTCGCTTTGAGGATCATCCGATCCTTTTCCTGGGACACCAGAAAGGACGGGAGGTCAAGGAAAAAGTGGCCCGTAATTTTGGCATGCCCAAGCCGGAAGGCTACCGCAAGGCATTGCGCCTGATGCGTTTGGCGGAAACCTTTCGTCTGCCCATACTGACTTTTATCGACACCCCGGGAGCTTACCCCGGGGTAGATGCGGAAAAGCACAACCAGAGCGAGGCGATCGCACGTAATCTTGAAGTCCTGGCGCAGTTGCGTGTCCCCATTATCTGCTGTGTCATCGGCGAGGGGGGATCGGGTGGAGCACTTGCCATTGGCGTGGGAGATCGCCTTTTGATGCTCCAGTACAGCATTTATTCGGTGATTTCACCTGAGGGCTGTGCCTCGATTCTCTGGAAAAGTGCGTCCAAAGCCCCGGAAGCTGCCGCTACGCTGGGTCTTACGGCCGAAAGAATCCTGGATCTGGGATTGGCGGACGAGATTATTCCGGAACCCCCGGGAGGCGCCCACCGGGATTTGGCCACGACCATGAAATCGGTACGGGCAGGTATTGCCAAACATTTGTCGGTGCTATTGTCCAAACCCGTGGATGACCTGGTTGCTGAACGACTGAATCGTCTCATGCATTTCGGGGTGTATACCAACTGAAGCCATTGAACCTCCGGGTCACCGCTGAGTCCTTGAAGGCGATCCTGGAAGAGATCCCAAGCCAAGAAGGCTATTGGGTTGCCTGTTCCGGGGGGCTCGACTCCACGGTTCTTCTGCACCTCCTTTCCCACCATCGGGATCTTTTCCCTTTGCCCTTGCGGGCCATTCATGTTGACCATCACGCACAGCCCGCGGCCCCGCAGTTCAGGGATTTCGTGTCCCGATGGGCAACCCGTTGGGAGGTTCCTCTGGTCCTGGAGGAGATCCGGGTACCCGAACGAACTCCGGAAGGATGGGAGGCGGCTGCCCGCCGTCTTCGGTACGAGGCGATGGCCCGACACCTCTCTCCAGGGGAAATCCTGCTTACGGCCCATCATGCCGATGATCAGTTGGAGACCATCCTGCTCAATTTGTTGAGGGGTTCCGGGCATCGAGGATTGCGGGGCATGTCCCACCGGATCCAGCCACTGGGAGCGGGTTCCCTGTTTCGCCCGTTGCTGGATTTTTCACGAAAGGAACTGAGAACTTACGCAGAGCAGGCGGGCATTCGGTGGTTGGAGGATCCAACCAACCGGGATCCTGTGTCGTCCCGGAACTACCTGAGATCACAGGTGATCCCCGCGCTCCTCCAGCGGTGGCCCGAAGCCAGCCGGAAATCAGCCCTCAGCGCTCGCCTGCTTGAAACGGAACAGGAAATCTTGTCTGGCTTTCTTGAAAAAACCCTGGACTCGGTTTCTGACCCGTCGTGGGGGGGGCTTTCCATCCAGGAGTTGAGAAAGCATGGGGAAAAAAGATTGCCGATCCTTCTCCGCGCCTGGATCGGGAAGTTGCAGGCTCCACCTCCTTCTCAAAAATGTCTTGAAGTACTGGCCCGGAATCTTCTCTCCGAGGAGCGGAATCGTGCCGAGGTGCGGTGGAAGGGGTACCTCCTGGTCACTCATGATGGCTGCCTGTTTCTGGTCCCACCCTTGCCCGATCCGCCACGAAGCCCCCTTTCTGATTTTGACTCTGGAAAGGGTCGTTGGATTCTCTGGCCCGGGTGGGGCTACCTTGAACTGACCCCGGGCATGCGGGAACGGATTTCCGGAGTGATCGGGCACCCAACGGAATGGCGGGTTTTTGTCCGTGCCGGAGGAGAACGCCTGCACTGGCACCATTCCGGGCATCATGTTGTCCTCAAGGAAATGCTCAGGGAAATGCGTATGCCACCCTGGCTGCGCCAGCGGACACCGGTTCTCGCCTGGAAGGACTCCATTTTTTCCATCGGCAACTGGTTCTGGGATGGGACTCGCTGGGATGAGGGATCCGGAAAGGGCACCGGCCCCGTGACCTGGGTTCCTGAACACCCGGGACTGCGGTTTGAATCTTCCCGCTATTCGAGTTTTCTGGAGGCCCGGAATCCATAAGGGGTCCGGGATGTGTCCTTGGTTCCGGGGACGGTGGTCGGCTCCGAACGTGGTCAGGGTACCTCCTGCCAGTTGCGTCAAACCCGGCCTGCCAGTCCGGGTCCGTTTGATCGCACTCCGGAGGGTCCGGGCAGGCGTCGATCACAGCCCGAAGAATCATAGTGACTTGGTGGACATGGGAATGGCTCCGTTGGCACCCCTTCACCTTGATGGCCTGTAGTCCCGCTTGCATGAGCGCGGGCAGGATGTCCAGGTAGGGAGACTGGTGGGCTCTCCCAGGGCGTAGATGGTCTGGTGAGACTGACCATCCATGGCGCTCGGTGGAGCGTGTGTATCCGGACCTCGGCCGTCACGCTTCCGCGACCTGCCAATCCTCCTGGTATGAAGGCTGTGTGTACGCTGCCGGACAAACGGCTCAGGGAGAAGCCTGGTCTGGGCCATCTCCTGCCAGTGTGCGAAGGACGTACTTCAGGATTCCGCCATGGCGGTAGTACTCTTTCTCCTTTGGGGTGTCGAGCCGGATTTTGGCCTTGAATCGACGGGTCTGGCCATGATCCGAGGTGGCTACCACCACGGCCTCTGTGGACTGGTCCTCCTGGAAACCGCTGATCTGATAGCTTTCATGCCCGGTCAGGCCATGAACCTGTGCGTTTTCTCCCGGGAGGAACTCCAGCGGCAGGATGCCCATTCCGACCAGATTCGACCGATGGATCCGTTCAAAACTCTCGGCCAGTATGGCTTTGACGCCGAGCAGGGCTGGGCCCTTGGCGGCCCAGTCCCGTGAGGAACCACTCCCGTATTCCTTCCCGGCAAGAATCACCAGGGGAACCTTCTTTTGGAGGTACCGCATGGCAGCATCGTAGATGGGAAGTGTCTCCCCGGTTGCAAAACAGAGCGTCATTCCGCCCTCCACTCCCGGTACCAGAAGATTTTTCAGACGGATGTTGGCAAAGGTTCCGCGCATCATGACTTCATGATTTCCACGTCGCGCACCATAGGAATTGAAATCCCGTGGTTCAATCCCCCTCTCCCGGAGATAGCGTCCCGCAGGGCTCGTCGGGGAGATGTTGCCCGCCGGCGAAATATGGTCGGTCGTCACCGAATCTCCCAGCACGGCCAGGACGCGTGCACCATCCAGCGTCGGTGGGTCCGGGGGGCGCTTCTCGAGGTCCTCGAAAAAGGGTGGAGACTGGACGTAGGTGGACTCCGGGCTCCATTTGTAATGAAGGCCCCGAGCGGTCTCCAGACGACTCCATTCGGGCGGTCCCTCGAAGATTTTGGCATAGCTTTCCTGGAACATCTGGCCACGGAGGTGGAGCCGGACCAGCTCTTCGATTTCTTTCGGGTCTGGCCAGATTTCTTTCAGGTACACCGGGTGACCTTGGGAGTCCATGCCCAACGGTTCGTTTTCCGGATCCAGGAGGAGGGTGCCTGCCAGGGCGAAAGCCACGACCAGAGGGGGTGAGGCTAGGAAATTGAAACGGACCTCGGGATGAATCCGGCCCTCGAAATTGCGGTTGCCGGACAGAATGGCACCGACGGCCAGGCGCCCTTTCTGGATGAGTTCGCTGATTTCCGTCTGGAGTGGGCCTGAGTTCCCGATGCAGGTGGTGCATCCGTAACCCACCAGGCCGAAACCGAGTGCTTCCAGTTCACCGAGGAGTCCGGCTTCCTGGAGATAGCGCGTGACGACCGGAGATCCGGGTGCCAGGGAAGTTTTGACCCACGGTTTGGTCTCCAAGCCGCGTTTCCGGGCGTTTCGAGCCAAAAGCCCGGCCCCGATCATGACCGACGGATTCGAGGTATTGGTACAGCTGGTGATGGCGGCTATGACGAGGTCCCCGTCCGCCAAGGGCGGCTTGGCCTCCGGTATGGCCGGTTTCCCTTTCCGGTAATCGGTGACCTGTTGCTCCATTCTCGACTTGAGATGGGACAGTTTGACCCGGTCCTGGGGACGGCTGGGTCCGGCCATGCTGGGTTCGACCGTGGTCAGGTCCAGGCTCAAGGAATCACTGTACCGGGGTTCAGGCTGGCCCGGTTCATGCCAGAGGCCTTGTGCCTGGCAGTACGCCTGAATCCGTGCAATCGCGGTTTCCGACCTTCCGGTCTGTCGTAGGTAACGGAGTGTTTCCGTGTCGATGGGAAAAATCGCACAGGTCGAACCGAACTCGGGGGACATGTTGCTGATGGTGGTCCGGTCGGCCACGGGCAGGGCGGCCAGACCGGGTCCGAAGAACTCGACGAACTTTCCCACGACCCCTTTCCGCCGTAACAGCTCGGTCAAGGTCAGCACCAGATCGGTGGCTGTCGCTCCCGGGTCGAGTTTTCCGGTGAGGTTGACTCCGATGACTTCCGGAACCACCATGGTCATGGGCTGGCCCAGCATGGCCGCTTCTGCCTCGATGCCGCCCACCCCCCAGCCGAGCACGCCGAGGCCATTGACCATGGTGGTATGCGAATCGGTTCCGACCAGGGTGTCGGGATAGAGCCACGGCTTCTGGTCCTTAAACGTTTCAAAAACGACGCGGGCCAGATATTCGATATTGACCTGGTGGACGATACCGGTATCCGGTGGAACCACCCGGAAATTCCGGAAGGCTTCCTGTCCCCAGCGCAGAAAGGCATAGCGTTCCTGGTTGCGCTCGAACTCCCGTGCCCGGTTTTTCTCGAAACTGTCTTTCGTTCCGTAAAAATCCACCTGTACGGAATGATCGATCACCAGTTCGACCGGAGCCAGCGGATTGATCCGCCCCGGATCACCGCCCAGCTTCTTCATCGCATCCCGCATGGCCGCAAGATCGACAATGGCTGGAACCCCCGTGAAATCCTGGAGGAGGACTCGCGCCGGGGTGAAAGCCAGCTCATGCCTGCCCGCATTCTCAGGTGTCCAGGCGAGTAGGGCCTGCGCATCCTCGTCCCGGACCGTGGTCCCATCCCAGTTCCGGACCGTGTTTTCCAGAAGGATCTTCAGGGCATAGGGCAATGAGGAAACCGGGGGATGATGTCGTGCAATCTTGCGGAGCGAGATGAAGGAATAGGTCTGATCGACAGCCAGGGTGTCATGGCTGTCATCCATGAAAACGGCCTTTTTGCGGGTCATGAAGGAGAGATCCTCGGATAGGGCAAAGGACAAGGTGTTTCGAATTATACGACCGGAGAGGGTCCTCGTTCGGCCATCCGTTTTTTCTCCGGCGTCGCGTCTCGGCGGGAGATCCCCTCAGCTTCGTGCACGGGGGGATGAAGGGAGCCGGTCCCGGAACCGGTTTCCGCAATGGCCCCACCGCCTCGACACCATTCATCCTGGTAAAAAACGAAAAACTGGCCCGGTGTCGGTGCGAAAACCGGGCTTTCAAAGGAAACCGTGACCGATCCTTCTTCCGTCCAGTCGAGTTCACAGCAGATGTCGGCCTGCTGATAGCGGGTTTTCCCGGATCCCCTGATGGTTCCCTGTTGTGGAGCCTCGCCGATCCAGTGAAAACCGGAAAGCGGAATCCGGTTCCTCCAGAGATTGGGATGATGGCGGTTTTGTGTGACGCGAAGGAGGTTTTGCGAGAGGTCTTTCTCGTAGACGTACCAGGATGCCTCCTGGCCTCCCCGGACCCCTCCGATCCCGAGTCCCTTGCGCTGGCCCAGGCTGAAGTAAAAAGATCCGGGATGCGTTCCCACCGTGCGTCCGTTCTCGTCCAGGATGAGTCCGGGTGTGCCCGGGAGATAGCGGGACAGCCACTCGCGGAATGGCCGTTCGCCGATGAAACAGATTCCTGTACTGTCCTTCTTCGCCTGATTGGGCAACCCCCGTTGACGGGCCAGCACACGAACCTCCGACTTGGTCAAATGGCCGATGGGAAACAGGCAGTTTTCAAGCTGGTCCGAGGTGAGCTGGTTCAGGAAATAGGTTTGATCTTTCCTCTTGTCGAGGCTGCGCATGAGACGACAAGGTTTTCTGCGCGTATCGAGGCGGGCATAGTGGCCGGTGGCCAAATGGGTGGCTCCGAGCCGGTGGGCATGTTCCCAGAGCAGTCCAAACTTGATCTCCCGGTTGCACCAGACGTCCGGATTGGGGACGAGCCCGGACTCATAAGCTTGAAGGAAAGGGTGAAAGACCCGTTCCCGGTAGGCGGATGCGAAAGAAGTCCGGTGCAGGGGGATCTCCAGGAGATCCGCGACCCGGCGGGCATCCTGGAAGTCTTCCGCGGACGGGCAGTCTTCCCCGGCTTCCTCTTCCCAGTTGTGCATGTAAAGGGCCTCGATGGGCCAGCCCGCCTCCTTGAGCAGGAGTGCGGAAACGGCGGAATCCACCCCGCCGGACAGGGCGACAATCACCAGTTCTTCGGGAGAGGGCTCCGGACTCATGTCGTCATTTTATCCCGGAGGTCGTGAATGAGGCCAAAAAGAGGCCGAAAAAAAGGGGGCGCCTTGGGCGCCCCCTTGAGTCTGGGAAGTGGATTCAGTGAACGGAATCGCGGGGTTTGGAAAGCCGGACCAGCAACAACCCGAATGCCAGGAGGAGCAGGGCCAACGGTCCGAAGGCCCCACCACCACCACCACTGGAGGAGGGCAAAACCGTGACCGTGATCGAGGCAGGCTTGGACGTGAGTCCAGCCAGATTCGAGCAGGTCATGGTGTTCGTGTATGTGCCCGGCTGGCTGAAACTGACCGCGCCCGGGAAATATCCGGTTCCGGTCTTGCCATTCCCGAAATGCCAGCTGGCATTGAGGCTGCTCTCGTTCGAGCCGAGGGGGGTCGAGCAATAGCCGGCAAAGACCACAGCCTGTCCGGCGGTCGCGGATGTGTTGGTGGGGTCGGTGATGGTGGCCGTCGGCGGAATGCTGGCAATACCAGCCTGCAGGCCATTGACCAGTCCATATCCATAGATGCCATTCCATCCGGTCCCGGCCTGTTGGCTGGCCGTTTTTTCGAGCAGGGCCGGGATGACATCCGGACTGGCCCCGGCAGACATCAGGAGGGCTGCAACCGAGGCAGCACCGGGGGAGGCGGCCGAAGTTCCGTAAAACCCGGTCATGTCTCCTTGCATGTTCACGATGTCCTCGTCGGGTGCCGTGATGTCCGGGACCTGTGAGTTGTCCACCGGTGTGATCGGGCTGCACGAGGTTTCTGCGGCATTGCAGTTCCAGGACAGGGTATAGGGTCCGCTGCTGCTGAAGTACTCGATCGGGAACCCGGCGATCCCCCCGAACGGCACGACGGCACCGGCCTCGAGAAGGTGGGAAGTGCTCTGGCCCTGGAAATCACGGTCCGCACCTGCCGATCCATCCGTGTAGTAGGTGAGCGCAAAGCTCCCCGAACCACTGGTGCTCAGGATCGAGGCAATCAGCTTGAAGTTGATCGTCGAAGGGTTGGAGGAGGTCACATCCACGGCCTGGATCACAGGGCTTACGGTAAGGGTTGTGCTGCCCGTGTTCTGGTAGGTCAAATACAGTGAGGGGCAGTTCTGTGCGATGCCCAGACCGGTGCTGCTGCTTGAATTGCTGGGACCGGACTCCGCAAGGGGAGCACCCGCCGTTGCGGTTCCGGTGGGTGTGACCAGCTCGAGATTGAAAGCGTTGTTCGTGCTGGGACAGGTTCCGGTTGTCGTGCTAAACGTCGGATTGTCATTCCAGCCGATGACCACCTCAACCCCGTAACCCGGGGGAATCTGGAAGTCGTTGAAGGGGTTCGAGGCCTGACCCGCGGCCTTGCCGAAATCCTCAACCGTCTGGGACGAGCCACCGATTGTGGCCGACGTAGGGACATATCCTGCCTGGTCGAAACCGTCTTGAACCCCAAAGCCGGCCTCTCCCGCGCTATTGCCCCAGTTTCCGGCCGATGTGAAAAAAAGCACATTCGGATACTGCTGCATGAGGGCCTCATACCCGATGGCATCCGGCATCGGGAAGTAAAAGGTCGGGACCGTTCCCAAGTCATCCGAGACGATGTTTGCTCCGAACTCGGTGATCAGGTCTTGTGCACATCCTGGAATGTTATACGAGCTCTGGATACCGGAGCAGAAGCTGAGGTTCGCATCCGGTGCATCCTGGTAGACAATCTGCATCATCCAGCTGCCCTCGTCGCCGCCCGCGTCTCCGGAAGGCGGGTAGACGAAGCCGACGTTGGTCGGAAGAAAACCTTGCGATGCATAGTACGGGTAGTAGTACGCACCATCGGAAATCAGGCCGACATTGACCCCCTGGCCGTTGTAGCCGGCCTTGTTGAGGGCCTCGGTCTGCATGGCGAGTGCCTGGATCGGAGCCTGCCCGCCGGCACCGATGGGAACCGTGCGGGGGGCCAGGCGACGGGGCAGGTTCGTGGTATGCACATAGATCGGGTTGCGCACGAAGGCCACCCCCGGAAGTTGAGCCAGGGCGGGGAGCGCATTCAGGGGGACCCAAGCCTGGATCATCGAGGTCCAGGAGGCGGATTGGATGTGTACTGCACCCAGGGCTTCGAGACTCGAGGGCAGAACGCTTCCCCTTGCATTCGGGACAATCCAGACCATCGTGTCACCGCAGTGGTTGACCATCGGCGTGAAGGTGCCGAGCGGACGGGCATCGAAGGTACAGCTCACTGTGGTTTCCGGGCTCGGCTGGATGAAGTTGTGGATCGCCTGGGGCGGGGACAGGACCTTGGCATGCCCGAGCTGGAAGGGGATTTTCCCAAGGTATAGCCCCCTCAGAACCGGACTCAGCTTGGTGAAACCCGTGGGGGTTTGGGCATGGGCACCAGGGACGGCACCCACAAGGGACAAGCTGGCCACGGCCAGCAAGGCGGTCAGTGATGAAAAAAGGTGGTTGGGAAGGGATTTCATAGCCGGATCTCCTCTAGTTTCCATAACCGGTAGAACTACCGTTAGGAAATCCTAGCATGGCGGAATGAAGGGCTGCAATAGATGCGCATCAAGTCTGCCCCGGGAGTCCGGTTTGGGCTTGCCGGGAACCGCTCTTGACCTTCCGTGTCTTTTTGCTTGCTGTGCCTGCTCGAAGCCTGTGGCCCACTAGCCGGCCCAGCCATGGAGACCGGTTGGAGGGATGGCCTGTTCCCAGCGATCATCGAAACGGTGGATTTCCGGGAGTGTCTGGTGGGGATCCTCCAGCCGGAGGAAAGCGCGAATTCCGTCCGCCACGGGAATCCGCATCCAGTGCTGCTGGTCACCCATGACAGAAGCGCCGTGCGGTTCTTGATTCCCGGGTACGGGGCAACGGATTGCAACATGGGTGGGCAGTTGTCGAGCCAGGTCATTCCAGTTCGACATCTCCGGTCTGGCCAAGGCGTCGGGTGACACCAGTACCCGGACCGTGGGGGGGGACGGGCTTCCGTTCTTGCTCAAACGCAGGGCAGTCTCCAGGATGTCGGTCCAGGTTTCGTGGACGGGGAGGAGATCGGGCGACTCGAGCCTCAGCCATCGCCGGGTCATCCGGGCCAACCGGCGGACCGCCCGGGCGATCGGGTCCGGACCTTCCAAGACCTGGTGGATGGGGCTGCGGGTCGGGCGGCTCATTTTCAGGTGGGGGATGCCGGCTTCATAAAAGAGGAGTCCCTCTTCCTCGAACCCATGCCGATGATAGAAGGGGAGGGCATGGGTTTGGGCATGGAGGTAGCAGCTTGCATGGGACAACTCGCCTGCCCATTCAAGGAGCGCCCTGAGGACCAGGCTTCCCGCCCCGGAGCCCCGGGCCTCTTCCAGGACCGCCATCCTTCCGATTTTCCCACGCGGATCGAGCCGTCCCGTGGCGATGGGACGGTGTGCGTGGTTCTCGACCAGGATGTGTCGGCAGAATGCATCACTACCATCCCACTCGAGCTCCGGGGGTACCTGTTGTTCCAGGACGAACACCTGGTGGCGGATGGCCCGGATGGAGGGTTCGTGTTCCGGCCAGGTTGCCCGGTACATGCGGTACGGCCGGTCCAGGTCAGGCGGTCCGAGACGCTTGTTTTCTGAGTTCATCAAAACGTTCGGCGAGCTCCGCCGCGAGACCAAGGTAGGTGAGGGGGCCCAGACGTTCCAGGGATTGCCGGGTCTCGGCATCGAGTTCGAGGCCATGAATCCATGTTTTCAGGCTGGCTGCATCCAGGGACCGACCCCGGGTGAGGGATTTGAGCCGTTCATAGGCGTCCGGGTCCCCCTCAAGCCTCAACAGGGTTTGGAGACCCTCGGCAATGACTTCGGGATGGGCCAGGAGATCGTCACGGATCCTTCCGGTATCGGCTTCGAGGCGCAACAGGCCTTCGTGGAGGGTCCGCCACGCAAGCAGGGTATGCCCCAGTGCGGGGGTCAGGCTCCGTTGGGCCGTCGAGTCGCTGAGGTCTCTCTGGAAACGGGAGACGGGGAGTTTGTCCGAAAGATGACGGAGCAGGGCGTTTGCGACCCCCAGGTTGCCTTCCGCGTTTTCAAAGGCGATCGGGTTGACCTTGTGCGGCATGGTCGACGAGCCGACTTCTCCCGGAATGACCCGCTGGACGAAGTAGCCCCAAGAAATGTAACCCCAGAAATCGCGGCAGAGGCCAATCAGGATGCGGTTGGTACGGGCGAGGAGGTCCAGCCAGGCCGAGAGTCGATCATGCGGTTCGATTTGCGTGGTCAGGGGCTGGAAATCCAGGCCAAAGGACCGGACAAACCCATCTGTGAGCGATACCCAGTCGACGTCGGGCAAGGCCAGTTGATGGGCATTGTAATTTCCCACCGCACCGTTGAACTTGCCACTGAAACGGAAGACCGAAAACGCATCCCGGCAGTCTGCGAGACGCCAGGCAAAGTTGGCCAGCTCTTTGCCGAGGGTTGTGGGCGAAGCCGGCTGGCCATGGGTCCGGGACAGCATGGGCGCATGGGAATGACGGCGGGATTCTTTCAAAAGCCGGTCCAAAACTTGATCCAGGGCAGGAAGCAGAAAATTCTGCTGGGCGTCCTTCCAGATCAAACTGTAGGCCAGGTTGTTGATGTCCTCCGAGGTGGCGGCAAAATGCCAGAATGGGGCAAGCGCCGCCCCGAATGATTCTCCTGCCGTGGATTCCCTGAGAAACAGCTCGACGGCCTTGACATCATGTCGCACGGACGACTCGAGGGCCTTGATGCGGAGGGCAGCAGCCGGGTTGAAGCCCTGGATCTTGGCTTCGAGAGTTGCCCGATCCTCGGCCGAGAGTGCGGGAAAAAGCCGATTCGGCAGCCTTTGGTCAAGCCATAAAAGCCAGCGGATCTCGATCTCTGTCCGACGCTGGAACAGGGCATATTCACCCATGGCCTGTCTGAAGTCGGAGAGGATCTCCGCATAGCGGCTATCCAGGGGCGACAGGGAGCAGAGGTCTGGTGGATCCATTCGTTTTCGGAGTTAAAATAAGCTCTTGCATGATAACTGAAGCCAGCCTGCACTGCAGGGGGGAAGTGATGATGAAACCTTCCATTCCGAAATCCCCGGAAGCGGACCGGATCGAGCGCGATACCATGGGAGAGCTTCGGGTTCCCGCCCACGCGCTCTGGGGTGCCCAGACCCAACGGGCCATAGAGAACTTCCCGATCAGCGGCGAGCGCATGCCTTTTCCATTCATCCGGGCCCTCGCCTTGATCAAGAAGGCCTCGGCACAGGCCAACCGGGCCCTCGGCCGGCTGGAGCCGGTCCTGGCGGAGGCAATTGCGCAGGCCGCAACCGCCATTGTGGAGGGACAGCACCCGGACCAGTTCCCCATCGATGTCTTCCAGACCGGGTCGGGCACCAGCACCAACATGAACGTCAACGAGGTGGTGGCGCACTTGGCCACCCTCCATCTGGGAGTGCCCGTTCATCCCAATGACCATGTCAACATGAGTCAGAGCAGCAATGACGTGATCCCCACCGCCATCCACCTCAGTGCGCTTCTTGTCTGGCGGGAGGAGCTGGAGCCGGCCCTGGTCCATCTTGAGGAAATCATCGGGAAACGAGGCCGGGAACTCGAAAAAACCGTGAAAACCGGGAGAACCCACCTGATGGATGCCATGCCGGTCACGCTCGGACAGGAGCTCAGCGGTTGGGCCGCGCAAATTCGCCATGACCGTGAGCGCCTCGAGGGTTGCGCCGTCCGGCTCCGGAAATTGGCGTTGGGCGGAACCGCCGTCGGGACCGGGATCAATGCCCCTCCCGGTTTCGCGGAACGAGCCATCCAGGAGCTCGGGAAAACCACGGGCATGGAGCTGCTTCCGGCAGACAACCGCTTTGCGGCGATGGCCGGCCAGGACGATGCGGTCGAATATTCCAGTGTCCTGAAGACACTGGCAGTCAGCCTCATGAAAATTGCGAACGATTTGCGATGGATGAACAGCGGACCCCTCACCGGATTGTCCGAGATCCATCTCCGTGATCTCCAGCCCGGAAGCAGCATCATGCCAGGGAAGGTCAATCCCGTCATTCCGGAGGCGGTGACGATGGTGGCCGCCCAGGTGATCGGCCAGGATGTCACGGTGACGATTGCCGGACAATCGGGCAACTTCGAGCTCAATGTCATGTTGCCGCTCATTGCCCGGAATGTCCTGGTCAGTGCGTCCCTGCTCGCCCGTGCGAGCCGGCTACTCGCGGATTGCGCGATTTCCGATTTTGAAGTTCATGAGGAACAGCTGCGCGAGAAACTTGCCTTGAATCCGATTCTGGTCACAGCACTGAATCCCCTGATCGGTTATGAAAAGGCAGCCCGGATCGCCAAAGAGGCCTACCGGACCGGCCGGCCCATCCTTGCGGTGGCGCGGGAGCAAAGTGGGCTTGGCGAAGAGGAACTTTTCAGGCTGCTGGATCCCTTGCTGCTGACAGGCCCTACCCCAGATGCCGCCCCGGCCAACAAAAAGTAAGCAGATGGTCGTTTCTTTTGCCTGCCCCGGCAATCACGAGCGCAGCAACCGGGCCAACCATCTTTGGTGCCGACGGGAGACCACGCGGTTTCCAGCGTTCGGGCAGCGGGCCCGATCGTTGATGGATGGTCTGCATCCTGGCATCGGTGATCGGCAGGTGAATGTGGCTTTGGTTACACTTCAGGCATGAAATCTTCAGGCTTGCACCCGGAACCCCTGTTGTTTTCGTCCGCGGATGCCCAGGCCTGTTTCGGTGTGCTCTGGGAGACTGCGGGAAGGGTCCAGGAAGCCGCTTCCCGAGCCGGCTTTGATTGGGAAACCCGCTCGGCCATATTGGACAAGCTGGCGGAAGAACTTGAAGAGCTCAGGGTTGCGGACCGGGAGATGGCTCCCGCTCTCCGGATGGAGGAGCTCGGCGATCTCTTGTTTGTCTTGATTCACTATGCGTGGTGGGCAGGAATCCCCGTGGACCGTGCGCTCGAGGGCAGCATGACCAAATTCCGTCAACGATTCGGCGCACTGCAGGCTGCGGTTGTCCTCCAGGGTCGGGAACTCGGCGGGATGTCTCCCGAGGAACTGGAGTCACTCTGGCAGGAAGTCAAGCGGCAACTAGCGGCTCTGGATGAGGATAGAGCCGGGCACGGAGAACCCCGACGGGCACGATCCGATGTCTGACTGGTGGGAAAATCCTTACCGCGTAGCCCTGGGCGATGCACTGACCCTGCAGGTGGGTGAACTGGACCTCGTGGCGGAACGATTGTCTTCGGAGTGGAATTTCTTCTGGAACTACCGTATGGGGGGCGAGATTCAGCCCCGGATCGACCGCAAAACGGCCGGATCGGCGGAATGGGCTCATTGGTCCAGTTGTCGTTACCCGTTCCGCGATCCCCCAGGATCCCTGGTCTTTGTGCCGCAACTTGCGGATCGGCCGCTGGTGACGAGACCGGTCATGCCACTTCTGGTTCCGCCTGCGGAGAGCCTGACCCTCTGGATCTCCAGTCCACTTTGGTGTCGCCTCGAGGTCCGGGCAGAGGATCGGACCGTTCCCCTGGACCTGGACCTGCCGGTCCTCCGGTTTTCGGAAACCTGGTTCGGGCCGGACACGCTTAATGGTGACCTGGCCTATGCATCCACCACGCGAGCCCGCATGAATCCCTACCTGACCCGGGATGAGTGGGTTGACTTCCGGATCCAGACTCCGGTCATCATCCACAATGAAGAGGCCCAGGTCCTCCGGGTCGAGCGGCTGAACTTGCCTCTTCCGGCTTGCGGTCTCTATCTCGCCGAGGAGGGACTGATTAGCGATACCCTGGTCTGGAACCGGGCGGGTCATGGACAAAACGCCTCGCTGGAACGAATTCCTCCGGTCCACGGCAGACTCGTGGCGGCTCCCCGACAGACCGATACCGCTTCCCTCTTGACCCGGGCGTTCACCCGGCTGTTCGACTGAGGCAGGGTCGTGTCGCTGCCCACAGCCTGGATTTCCCATGTGCCGATTGCACGGGGCATCACCAGTCTGGTCATCCTGCTCGCGGGCACTTTTTTTGCCATCACCACGGCCCGTCTCGTGGAACGCTGGTGTGTCGAGCGCTATGATGCCCGGCGGGCCCGCATCCTGCGTCGGGTTTTCCATTATTCCGCGATGGTTCTCGTGATCCTGATCGCGCTGGACGAGCTGGGTGTGGGGATCGGGGTTTTGCTGGGAGCCGCGGGCATCCTGTCCTTGGGCTTGGGCTTTGCCAGCCAGACGGCACTCTCCAATATCATCAGCGGACTTTTTCTCCTCGGCGAACACTCTTTCAGCATGGGCGATTTCATTCAGGTCGGAAACCTGACGGGAGAGGTGCTGGCGATCGACCTCCTCTCGGTCAAGCTCCGGACGTACGATAATTTGTATGTTCGGGTTCCAAACGAGACCTTGATCAAGGGAGAGATCACGAATCTGACGCGACTGCCGATCCGGCGGGTGGACCTGTCGATCGGGGTGGCCTATGCCTCGGATTTGAATGTCGTGCGTGATGCGCTTCTTGGTCTGGCCCGGCAGAGCCCCTTGTGCCTGGAAGAGCCGGCTCCCACTGTGGTGTTTTCGAACTTTGGATCCAGTACGGTCAACCTTCTTTTTTCT
>JAKATI010000105.1 GCA_021828045.1 Pseudomonadota bacterium
GATCCCGGTCGGATTCGCCGCCTCCGGCCGGCCGGCTGGGCTTCCCGGCGGTTGCCCTTTGATTCCAGGGGGGGGATCCGATACCATAGGGACACTTCCTGTCCGAGAGAACCCGGTCGATCGCCATGGCAATTCTCTCGAGCCTGGTCCACGCGGACACCGCGCTTTTCCTTTTCATCAATAACCACTTCCATTTTTCCGCCCTGAACGACAACATGCGGGCCCTCACCTTCCTCGGGAACGGGTGGGTGGTCTACTGGATCGTGGTCCTCTACCTCTACCGCTTCGACCGCCGTCCCTTCCGTGAATCCTTCCTCCTGCTTTTTTTGACCCAGGCCATCCCGGGTGCTGTGGTGGACGTCCTCAAGCGCCTGGTCGACCGCCCGCGGCCGGTCGTGGCACTGCATCGGCTGATCGAGGAAGGCCGGGTGCACGTCGTGGTTTTGGGCCGGCACCTCACGGCCTACTCGTTTCCGTCCGGGCACTCCGAAACCGCCTTTGCACTGGCCGTGGCCCTGTCCTTCCTGTATCCCCGGCGACGAGCCGTCTTCTACACGCTTGCGGCCCTGGTGGCCTTCTCCCGGGTCTACAACGGCGAACATTTCCCCCTGGATGTGATCTGCGGCGGGCTCATCGGATACGGCTTCGCCTGGTCCGGGATCTGGGTGTACCGGAAGGTCTCGCGCCACGCGATCGTCCGGGCGGAACCCGTCCCGGCCGCCGAGGAGGTCTGAGCCCGGTCCCGGGTTCGCGATCCCGGTAGGCTACACTCAGGCAGGTGGGATGGGGAGGAGCGGATGATTTTCGTGACCGGGGGCGCCGGGTTCATCGGCAGCAACTTCGTCCACCACTGGCTCGGCCGGACGGACGAGCCCGTGGTCGTTCTCGATGCCTTGACCTATGCCGGCAATCCCGAAAACCTGTCCTCCCTTGCCTCCGACCCGCGCCTCCAGTTCGTCAAGGGCGATCTCAACGACCGGACCCTTCTGGACGGACTGCTGTCCCGTCACCGGCCGCGGGCAGTCGTCCACTTTGCCGCAGAAACCCACGTCGACCGCTCCATCCGGGGACCGGATGCCTTTCTCCAGGCCAATGTCCTGGGCACCTTCCATCTCCTCGAGGCCGTCCGGGCCGACTGGGGCCGTCGTCCCGCCCCGGAACAGGCGGCCTTCCGTTTCCTCCACGTCTCGACCGATGAGGTCTACGGTTCGCTCGCCCCCGATGCGCCGGCCTTCACCGAGGATTCCCCCTTCGCGCCGAACAGCCCCTATGCGGCCAGCAAGGCGGCGAGCGACCATTGGGTCCGGGCCTATGGCCGGACCTACGGACTCCCGGTGCTCGTGAGCCACTGTTCGAACAACTACGGACCCTACCAGTTTCCGGAGAAACTGATTCCCCTGGTCATCCACCACGCGCTCGAGGGTGCCCCGCTCCCCCTGTACGGGGATGGGGGCCAGATCCGCGACTGGCTGTACGTCGAGGACCATTGCCATGCCCTGGTCCGCATCCTCGAGGCAGGCCGGGGGGGGGAGACCTACAACGTGGGAGGGGGATGCGAACGGACCAACCGCGAAGTCGTGGAATCCCTCTGCCGGATCCTGGACCGGATGCGTCCCCGCCCGCGGGGCAGTCACGCCGAAGGAATCGTCGAGGTGCCCGACCGGCCCGGGCATGACCGGCGGTATGCCATCGATGCCGGAAAGATCCGGCGCGAACTCGGGTGGGAGCCCCGGGAATCCTTTGAAAGCGGAATCGAAAAAACGGTCGGCTGGTATCTCGGCCATCCCGGGTGGGTGGACCACGTCGTGCGCGGTGCCTACCGGGACTGGATCCGCCTGCAGTATGGCCCCGAGGGGCCGGCCGCTCCGGGCTGAGCCGGATCATGCGGGCGATCCCGACGAAACTTCCCGAGGTCCTCCTCATCGAGGAGGAGCGTCACGGCGATGCCCGCGGCTTCTTCTGCCAGAGCTATCACCGGAGGGATTTCGCCCAAGCGACGGGACTCGATGTCGAGTTCGTCCAGGACAACCATTCGCACTCGGTGGCAGGAACCCTGCGGGGCCTCCACTACCAGCTCGCCCATCCGCAGGGCAAGCTCGTCCGCGTGGTGTCCGGACGCATTTTCGACGTGGCCGTCGACCTCCGGCGGCGTTCCCCCCGTTTCGCGAGCTGGGTTGCCTTCGAGCTCGGGGAGGGGACGGAACGGCAGCTCTGGATCCCGCCCGGATTCGGCCATGGGTTCCTCGTCCTGAGCGAGACCGCGGACGTCTGTTACAAGACCACCGAGTACTGGGATGGCGCATCCGACCGGAGCCTCCGCTGGAACGATCCCGATCTCGCGATCCAGTGGCCGGAGACGGCGTTTCCGGACGGGGGGCCCCGGCTCTCCGAAAAGGACCGGCGGGCCCCACCCTTGTCCCAGGCCGAGGTCTTCGAATAGGGAAACCGGGGTAATTCCGGCATGGGTGGAACGGTACCCCTCCCTATAATTAAACATAGATATAGTGAACCGATGGACAAGCGGCTACGCCGGTCTGCCCACGAGGCGCGGCGCCCCGCCACCAAGTCTGATTCCAGACAGGAGACGGAGCCAGAGGCCCCCGGAGCCCCGTGGGCGGACGAACCCGGCCAAAAGAGGAGGCGGGCGAGGATGCCTGATGCTCCCAGCGGCCCTCAGGGGTGGTCTGGCGGTGTGGTCCCGGGCCGGGAGCCCGAACAGTGCCCGGTCGTTGGTGCGTGTGTGGGTCTGGTCGAGCCAGAGGTGGAAGCGTTTTCCCTCGAGTTCGGCGGTGGGTGTGTCCTTTCTGGTACGGCGGAAGGGGAGGGTACGTTTTCGTGCCTCGGTCCGGGCCTGGCGGGCCTTGAGCTGTTGCAGCCTTTCCTCGAGGCTGGCGATGCGTTCCTCGATGTTCGTGGTCATGTCGTTCTCCATCCGGGTGCCGGGTTACGCGTCCCGTCTGTCTTCGATTCCTCAAGTCCTGCCGTCTGTCATGCCCTCGTCGCTGGGCATGGGACCGCGAGGCCTTGTGGGACGAGGCGGAGCGGGCGGAGAAGCGGAGCAATTCGCGGGTGGCGCGGGAGTACGAGATGGCGTTGCCGCACGAGCTCACGA
>JAKATI010000106.1 GCA_021828045.1 Pseudomonadota bacterium
TTCCGATCTCTGCGGCGGATGCGCCAGCCACCAGGGCCCCGCGTACCGCCTGCCGCACGAGATTTCGCTGATTTGCTTTCATCGATATTGTTCCTCCACATGGTAAAGGATGCGGATTACTTCATTGCCCCGGCTGCCTTGGGACGTTTCGGATTTCCCATCCTGTTGTGAGCGTACTACGCCAATGGAATTTGTCAAGACAGAATATGGGCCATGGATTCTGGCCTTGACCCCGCTTTACTCCCTAGATAAGCCCTGAGCCGGGTTGTCGACCCAATTATCGAATTTGTCGGGTAAAAAACCAGATCAAATTTTGTATGATTTAAGCAACGATCAACCGGTCTCCGTATCGCCCCTCCCTCCTGTCATGGCGTTCTGATGGGATGCTTGCGCAATTTCGGGGGGGTACGACCTGTTCGGGAGGGGGGAGCTTCCGTGATCAGGGAAAAGTCTGTGCCATTGGGATCGGGGTGACGCGAGAGCAGCCGGAAGAGCAGGAGTGAAGCCGTTCGGGTCGACCGGTCCTTGGATGTGAATGGACAGTCTCCTTCAGACTCGCATAATATGACCCGGTTCCCCTGGTTTTTCCAAACCAACGCTTGGGAGATCCTGTGCGTCCATGGAGTGCCTGGCTGATGGTCCTCGCGGGAATGCTCATCGTGCAATTCCTGTTCTGGATCATCCACCGCGTCCGGCAGAATGCCGCCGTCGTCGACGTTGGCTGGACCCTGGGAATCGGGCTGGCCGCCCTGTTTCTTGTTTGGGCCAGTCCGACACCTGTCCTGGCGAGTCACTTGATCCTCGCGGCCATGATCTTCCTTTGGAGTTCGAGGCTGGGTCTCCATCTCGTGCGCCGTGTCTTCCATGGTCCTGAAGATCCCCGTTTCTCCGATCTGCGCCACCGTCTGGGTCGATCTGCAGGCGTGGTGTTTTTTTTGATTTTCGAGCTAGAGGGTCTCGTCGGCAGTGTTTTTGTGTTGCCGCTCCTGTTTGTCGCCTGGAGCCCCACTTCTGGGGCACGGATTTGGGAGTGGACCGGTGCAATCGTCTGGTTGATCGGTTGGTTGGGGGAGAGCCAGGCGGATCGCCAGCTCGCCCGCTTCAAAACAAGCCCGGAAGGACAACAAGGTCAAGTCTGCCGGGTTGGCTGGTGGGCCTATTCACGTCATCCCAACTATTTTTTTGAGTGGCTCGTCTGGATCGGAATCGCGCTTTTCGCAAGCGGGGTCCATCAGGGCGTCTGGTCCTGGATTTGTCCGGTCCTCATGTTGGGATTTCTGCTCCAAGTCTCGGGAATTCCCCCGACCGAAGCCCAGGCACTAAGGACCCGCGGGGATGCCTACCGTCGATATCAAAAGGAGGTTTCGAGTTTCATTCCCTGGATTCCGAAACGTTCCCGCTGAGTTGCCTGCCCCGGAGTTTCCGAGAGAACCCCCCCGCCGGGCAAGATCCAGAAATGCGGATTGCACAAGGGGCATCCAAACCGGGAGTGTGTGCGTATCTGTACCGTTGCCTGGTCGGGCCTGAGCGATGAGCAAGAAAAACGACTTTCCGATATTCCCCTGGTTGCGCTGGGCCGAGGAAGGTTTTTTGCCGGATATCCTGTTACGCACAGCGATCCGGATCCTGCTCCACCGGCGGCTCGTACACGAGAGGCGGGGAGGGGTTGAAGCCGAAATCGAGCGTCTCGAGGACTGGGTCCGGGTCCTTCGGGCGAGTCCGATTGCGCTCGAGCCTCGGGAGGTCAACCAGCAGCACTACGAGCAGCCGCCGGAACTCTTCCGGATCCTCCTGGGGCCACGCCTCAAGTACAGTTCCGGTTTTTGGCCGCATGGAGTGGAAGACCTGTCAACCTCGGAGGAGACGGCCCTGCGGCTCATTGCAGAGCGTGTCGGACTTGCAGACGGGCAGCGGATTCTGGATCTGGGGTGCGGTTGGGGAGCCTTTTCCCTCTATGCTGCAGAACACTATCCATCCAGCCGGATCCTGGCCCTCTCCAACTCCGCAGCGCAAGCCAAGTGGATCCGGGAGGAATGCCGTCGCCGTGGGATCCGGCAGGTCACGGTCGAGACCGCAGACATCAACGAATATGAAACCCCAGAGCGCTTTGACCGGATGGTTTCGGTCGAGATGTTTGAACATGTGCGGAACTATTCCCGGTTGCTGGAGCGGCTGGCCCGATGGGGGAAACCCGGAGCCCGGCTGTTCGTGCATCATTTTGCGCACCGGACCCTCGCGTATCCTTTCGAGGATGCGGGAAGATCGGACTGGATGGCCCGAGAATTCTTTTCGGGGGGGCAGATGCCGAGCGCCGATCTCCTGTTTCATTTCCAGGAAGACTGGCGGATCGTGGAGCGTTGGGCACTGTCCGGACGACACTACGCCCGAACCTGCCGTTCCTGGCTGGAACGGCTCGATCGGGACCGCACAGCGCTCGACGCCTTGTTTGAAAAACAAGGCTTGAATGCACGGCGGGAAATTGGTCGCTGGCGGCTGTTTCTCATGGCCTGTGAGGAGCTTTTTTCCTTTCGGGATGGAGACGAATGGTTTGTTCAGCACCTGTTATTTGAGAAGCGGAATCCATAGCCTCTCCGGGCAAGAAGTGCCGGATACCGTGCTCCCGGCCTCTCCAGTCAGGCCTGGAAGCAGTTGGAAGAATGCCATTGCAGCCGGTCGGGGTCGGGGCGCAGGTTTCTGTCGTCAGGGACCACTGAGAGAGGCTGATCCTCCAGCCGGTAGTAGACTTGGCCGTTAAACCAGTTTTCACGGATCCGGGGACTGATCTTGATCCTCAAGTCGGGTCTGATGCTGATGAGTCCGGCATCAAAAAGCCGGTGAAAATCGGCCCTGAGGAGCAGCCCGTTTTGGATGTCATGGGAACCCTCGTTTTTGCCGTACGGCACGATATGAGCCGCCTCGAGTGTGGCCAGCGTTTTCTCGCCTGTCACGCACCGTCTTTTGTAGGCCTCTGTAACAAGTGCCCGGAAGGACGATTGGCCGAGACGGGGCCGGGACCAGTAGGGATGGCCGTACCGATCCTGGACCCCGCCCCCTGTCATCTCGGCGGGATCCGGTCCAGTTGACCGGGCCGGAATCCGCCCC
>JAKATI010000107.1 GCA_021828045.1 Pseudomonadota bacterium
GGAGATCCCGCTCGACGGCTTTTCGGCTGCCCGTCTGCTCGTGAGCAACGGCGAGTTCCTGCCCTTCGTCGAAGCCGGGGGATATGCGAACCCCGACTACTGGACCGACGAGGCCCGGGACTGGCTCGGCTTCGCCCGACCCCATCATCCGACCTTCTGGGTCCGCCACGGGCAGGAGTGGAGGCTCCGTCTCCTGGCCGAGGAACGCCCCATGCCCTGGAACTGGCCGGTTGAAGTCAACTGCCACGAGGCCCGGGCCTTCTGCCGCTGGCTCTCGGAACGCGAGGGACACACCCTGCGCCTGCCGACCGAGGCCGAGTGGCACAGGATCCGTGAGACGGCGGGACTCGGCGACTGTGACGGCTGGACCGAGGCACCGGGCAACATCGGGCTTTCCCATGGCGCCTCGCCCGTGGCCGTGGATCGTTTTCCCCAGGGACCTTTCTGTGACGTCGTGGGCAATGTCTGGCAGTGGACCGAAACCGCGATCTACCCCTTTCCGGGTTTTGCGCCCCATCCCCTCTACGACGACTTTTCGGTTCCCACCTTCGACGGGCAACACCATCTCCTCCTGGGCGGATCCTTCATGAGCCTCGGCAACGAAACCCAGGCCCATGCCCGCTACGCCTTTCGCCGCCACTTCTTCCAGCACGCGGGATTCCGCTACGTCGAGTCCGGAAATGCGCTGCCTGAAAACCCCGTCTACGAAACCGACCAGGCGCTCACCCAGTACGCGGAGTTCCACTACGGCGAGGAATACTTCGGGGTTCCGAACTTCCCGCAGGCGGTGGCCCGGCATGCACTCGCCGCCGCTTCCGGCCGGCCGCTCCACCGCGCCCTCGACCTCGGTTGCTCGGTCGGCCGGACCGCCTTCGAGCTGGCCCGCGCCTGTCCGGAGGTGACGGGCATCGATCTCTCCGCCCGGTTCATCCAAGTGGGAGTCCGCCTGCGGGAGGAGGGCCGCTACCCCTATGCCGTCGTGGAGGAGGGAGAGATCCAGAGCTACCGGACCGCCGACCTCGCGCGTCTCGGGCTGGCCGCAACCGCCGGTCGCGTCCAGTTCTTCCAGGATGACGCGACCAACCTGAAACCGCTCCACACCGGCTACGATCTCGTGGTGGCCGCGAACCTCATCGACCGCCTGCGGGAACCGCGGAAGTTCCTCACGGCCATCGGCGGAAGGATCCGTCCGGGCGGACTCCTCCTCCTCACCTCTCCTTACACCTGGCTTGCCGAGCACACGCCCCGTGAGGAGTGGCTGGGCGGCTTCCGCAAGAACGGAGAGAACCGGACCACGCTGGAGGCACTGCAGGAGTCTCTCGCTCCGCACTTCCGGTTGCTCGAAGGCTACCCCCTCGATCTACCCTTCGTCATCCGCGAGACCGCCCGCAAGTTCCAGCACAGCCTCGCCCAGGTGACGCTCTGGGAACGCTCGAGTCCGGACCCAAATCCAGGCGACCCGGGAACCGGATCCGGAAGCGCCTCCGCAGCTTAAGTGGCCCCGAACCACGGACCCCGGGGTGGGGAGGGGGCCGACCGTACGTCCGTCGAAACCCCTTCCGCGGCTCCGCGAAGCACCTCACCAACCACGAGGAGTCCGGAATCCGCAATGGGGTTGTCCCAGGTGCATGCAGCAGGTGCCTCGAGAATGGGGCACCCAGAGGGACCGGGAAGAGGTGGAGCACCGTTCACACATCTTCATGGACCAGAGTATTAAGCATCTGCGCCCGTTGGTTATGGACAGGCGATTCGTGTCTTTATATCTTTACAAATGTAATTATTTATACTATGATATAGATATTAATTTATTTTTTGTAAAGTATATCAATATGATTTTTACTATTCCCAAACTTCCCACTGAATGCCAGAAAGTCCTGGCCAAAATTGAAGATTTGAGGTCCCAGTTGCAGTTTGCGACTAGTGATTCCCTGAACCGCTGGTCAGGATTCCTGGCGAGAATGGCGTCTGCCCGCGCGATCCACGTATCCAACACGATGGAAGGCATCAACGTCACTTTTGACGATGCTGTTGCGGCAGTGGATAGGGAAGAAAGATTAAAACCAAACGATGAGGACTGGTTTGCATTGCTTGGATATAGAGAGGCTTTGGACTACATCATTCAACTGTCAAAAGAGCCAAGCAATTATGAGTACAGCAATGCCACGCTTTCTGCTCTTCATTTCATGATCATGAAATATGATCTATCCAAGCATCCGGGACGTTTCCGCTCAGGCGAAATCCACGTTACCAATACAGCGACCGGCGAAACGGTCTATACCGGGCCAGATCCAGAAAGTGTTCCGAGCTTACTGGAAGAGCTTGTGGGCTATTTGAATAAGAGAAGTGACGAGGATCATGTAATTATCAGAGCAGCAATGGCCCATTTGAATCTTACGATGATTCATCCTTTTAAAGATGGAAATGGGCGTCTGGCGCGGGCTTTACAGACCCTGGTCCTCGCCAGGGAGCAACAGATCCTTTCTCCCGTATTTTCCAGTATCGAAGAGTATGTTGGAAGAAACGTATCGGATTACTACCAAGTCTTGGCGGAAGTCGGGCAAGGTTCCTGGCATCCGGAGAACGATGCTCTGCCATGGATCCGCTTTTGTCTAACAGCCCATTATCGACAGGCCATGACCTTACTGCGCCGCATTAGGGAGATGGGCTCGCTCTATCAAGCCCTGGAGGCTGAAATCAAGAAATTCGCGTTGAATGAGAGAGTGACGAATGCCCTAATTGATGCGGCATTCAGAATCAGTGTGCGTAATTCGACTTACAGAAAGCAGGCTGGGGTATCGAATCAAGTAGCGAAAAACGACTTGGCCAGTTTGGTGGCAAATGGTCTTTTGCTACCGAAAGGAGAGCGTCGCTGGCGTCATTATGTGGCTAGCGATAAATTACTGGAAATCAGAAAAGCGGCAAAGATTGAAACAACCAGAATAGACCCGTTCGATGAGCTCAAGAATGAAGCAATCCAGAAACAGGGAAAACTTCCTGGATTGGGGAGCTGACTTCTGTCTTTTCCTGGCGTTGGCTGTCTGCGGTTTCTCAGCGGG
>JAKATI010000108.1 GCA_021828045.1 Pseudomonadota bacterium
TGTGGCCCGGGCCACAAGATATCCGAGAAAAAAAGTTCGCTGTAGGCCAGATCCCACAGCAAAAAGTTGCTCAAACGCCTTTCTCCGCCAGTCCGGATCAGGAGATCCGGGGCGCCAAATCCCGCGGTGGTCAGACAATCCTCAAACATCCTTTCATCGATTTCCTCCGGGGCAACCAGACCAGCCTGGGCTTTTTTTGCCAAGGTTCTGCTAGCTTGGCAGATATCCCAACGACCGCCATAGCCAACCACGACCAGGAGGACCAGCCGTTGTCCAGACGCGGACTGGCGTTCTGCCTCTGCCATCAGGCTCTGCAGGTTCCGCGGGAAGGAGGATCGGTTACCAATAAAGGTGATGCGGATCTCGTTTTTGATCAGCGTATTGATTTCACGTTCCAGTGCCTCCGCAAAGAGGCTGAGCAGTGCCTTGACTTCCGTGCGAGGACGCATCCAATTCTCGCTGGAAAAGGCAAAAAGGGACAGGAGACCAATACCGCATCTGGGCGCCTCGCGAATCACATTCTTGGCGGAATCCAAGCCGGCCCGGTGCCCAGCCGAGCGAGGCAGGCCCCGTTGCTGGGCCCACCGTCCATTCCCATCCATAATGATGGCCACATGCCGCAGTTCCGGTAAGGAAGATGGCACGGCCTTTCAAACCTCCAACAATTCTGCTTCCTTCCTGTTCAACTCATGATCAATCTCTTTCGTGCTGGAATCCGTCAATTTCTGGAGCAGGTCCTCCGCCCTGCGCAACTCGTCTTCCGTCATGACCTTCTCCTTATGCAGTTGCTTTGCCCGGGATAAAACATCGCGTCGGACATTCCGGATGGAGATGCGTGCCTGTTCAGCCTCGTGGCGGACGACGCGCACCAGCTCCTTACGCCGTTCCTCATTGAGTGGTGGCAATGGGATCCGGATCACCGGGCCACTCACGACAGGATTCAGCCCCAGGTCCGAGGCACGCAGCGATTTCTCAATAGTCGGAACCAGACTTTTGTCCCAAGGGGTAATCAGGAGGGTCCTCGCATCGGAAACCGCAATTGTCGAGAGCTGCCTGAGTGGCATTTTCTGATCATAAGAATCCACCATCAGGTTTTCAACCAACCCCGGTTGCGCTCGGCCCGTCCGAACTTTGCCGAATTCCTCCCGAAGGGCCAGCACGCACTTCTTCATCCGTTCTTGCCCGTCTTTCTGGAGATCATCCAACATGCTGGGATCCTTTGTTATCCACCAAGGTACCGATATCATCACAACCGGAGGCTATCGCCGTCAAGGCTCCACGGTGACAGGTCTCGAAGACTCGAACTGGCATGCCATGGTCGCGACACATGACCGCCGCTGTATCATCCATGACGCCCAGATTCCGTTGCAGCATTTCATCAAACGTCAAATGCGTGTAGCGGGTTGCACTTGCAACCCGTTCCGGATCATCCGAGTAGACACCATCCACCTGGGTGGCTTTGAGGAGCAATTGTGCGCCGATTTCGATGGCCCGGAGGGTCGCCGCGGTGTCCGTTGTGAAAAAAGGATTGCCTGTACCCGCTACAAATACCAGGACACGCCCTTTTTCGAGATGGCGGATGGCTCTCCGCCGAATATAGTCTTCGCAGATCTGGTTGACCCGGATCGCAGACATCACACGAACCTGGTGCCCTGCACGCTCCAGCGCATCCTGCAACGCCAGTCCATTCATGACAGTCGCCAACATGCCCATCTGGTCGGCAGTCACCCGGTCCATGCCTTTTTCAGCGAGTCCTGCCCCGCGAAAAAAATTCCCCCCCCCGACAACAATACCGAGCTCCAAGCCCAAGACGACCGCCGCCTCGATTTCCCGAGCCCAAAACTCGAGCACTGCGGGATCAATGCCAAAAACGCTTTTCCCCATCAGGGCTTCGCCACTAAGTTTTAACAGGACCCTGCGATACTTCAAACTCACCGTGGCTCCCGCATGGTCAGCGTCGGTTGACTTCGGCCATGACTTCCTGGGCAAAATCCTTCTGGCTTTTCTCAATTCCTTCTCCCACCCGATACCGGATGAAGGCATGAACCCGTGCAGCATGCTGTTTCAGATACTCGGAGACTGACAGGGAAGGATCCCGGACATAGGGTTGGTGAGTCAAGGAAAACTCTTCCATCAATTTGCGAAGCCGACCCTCGATCATTTTCTGAACGATCGCCTCGGGCTTGCCACTTTGCCTCGACTGATGCTCCACAATGGCCCGTTGCTCCTTCAACCACCCGGAATCCACCTGATCAGGGTCGCACCAGAGAGGTGCAGCAGAGGCAACATGCATGGCCAGATTGCGTCCCACTTCTTCCGGACCTCCCTCAAGATCGACCACCACGCCGATCCTTCCCCCTTGGTGGACATAACTGAACAGCCTCCCCCGAGCGATCACATGGTGGAAACGCCGGATTAACAGGTTTTCTCCCAAACGTAGCACCAACTGCCTTCTTTCCGTCTCGATGGTCTGTCCACTCGACAAGGTGTATCCGGAAAGCACTTCGATGTCCGGCTGGCGAAGCATCAATATGGCATCGGCCACTTGTCGGGAAAACTTTCGGAAGTCATCACTGGACGCCACAAAATCTGTCTCGGCATTCACTTCGACAATAGCGGCTTCCCCCCCTGTAGGAGACAGGACGACCTCTATCCGTCCTTCGGCGGCAACACGTTCTGCCTTCCGATCCGCTTTGGCCAGGCCTGCTTTCCGGATATACAGGACCGCCTCGTCCAAATTCCCTTCCGTTTCCAGAAGCGCTTTCTTGCACTCCATGAAACCGGCCCCGGTTTTCTCGCGAAGTTCTCGAACCCTCTGGGCGGGGATTTCAGTCATGGGAATT
>JAKATI010000109.1 GCA_021828045.1 Pseudomonadota bacterium
TCGACCCGGCCTTCCTCCGGCGCTTCAGCCTCATCCTCCATCTGGACGCGCCGCCCGCGCCGGTCCGCGAACGCATCCTGGCCGGGCAGGTTTTGGGCCTCGGGGTGAGCGGGTCCTGGATCCGCCGCCTGGCGTGCGGATCCGCCTGCATGCCGGCCCATCTCGACACAGCCTCCCGCACGGCCCGTCTCGCCGCCCGGACGGGACCGGAAGCCGAGCGGGCCATGGAACGCGTGCTCACGGGCCTCTTCACGGCCGCAGGAGAGAAGCGTCTGCCCCGGCAGGAGCCGGGCTCCGCGCTGCCCTACCGGCCGGACTGGCTCAACCCGGACTTCGATCTCCAGACGATCGGGACCGCGATCGGGCAGCACCCGGAGATCCGGATCTGCCTCTACGGCCCCCCGGGCACCGGCAAGACCGCCTTCGGGAGACACCTCGCCGAAACCCTGGGGCTGCCCCACCTCTCCTTCCGCGCCTCGGACCTCTTGGGACCCTACGTCGGGGAGTCGGAGCAGAACATTGCCGGGATGTTCCGGACGGCCGAGGAACAAGGCGCCCTCCTCCAGGTGGACGAGGCGGACAGCTTCCTCCGCGCCCGCGCCGGGGCCCGGAACGCCTGGGAGGTGACCCAGGTGAACGAGTTTCTGGTCGGCCTCGAAAACTTCCGCGGGATCTTCGTGGCCTCGACCAACCTCGTCGAGGGACTCGACCCCGCGGCCTTCCGCCGCTTCGACCTCAAGGTGCATCTCGCACCGCTCACGGGAGCGCAACGGCTCGAGATCGCGAACACGGTGCTCGCAGGCTGGGGACTTCCCCCGCTCACGGGCGGGGAGGAGGCGGAAAGAAGGCTCGCCCGCCTCTCCGGTCTCACACCCGGCGATTTCGAGGCGGCGCTCCGTGCCCTCTCCTTCCGGGACGAGCACTCGGCCGGGGCACTGGTTTCCGCCCTCGAGGGCGAGTGCGCCCACAAGCCCGGGAACCGCGCACGCGGAATCGGCTTCCTCGCGGAGTGGTGGCCATGAGGACCCTCTCTTCCCGCAGGGGCCGGAGACGCGACGTATGCTACGATGGGCCTTGTGCAAGGTCGCGGGGCGGCCGTCCGGACGGGCGGTGCCTCCTCGAACCCAAAAGGCAAGAACCGGGGAGCACGGAACATGGTTGAGTTCCTGGGAGGACTTTCAGGACTGGTCCTCACAGCGGTTGCGATCGGGATCCTGAGGCCGCTCGCACGGCCGCTCGGCCTGATCGACCATCCCGACCCGCGCAAGCGCCATGGGGCGCCGGTGCCCCTGGTCGGCGGGCTTGCGATCCTCGCGGGTTTCCTGGGCACGGCCGGACTCCTGCGCCTCGTCTTCCCCCTCCACTTCCCGGAGTGGCCTCCCTACCTCCTCTGCGTGGCCCTCCTCGTGGTGGTGGGCATCCTGGACGATGCCGGAAGCCGGATCGGGCCGGGGATCCGGGCGCTTCTCCAGCTCGCGATCGCCCTCATCGCCGCGTTTTCGGCGCACGTGATCCTTTCCCGGCTGGGCAATCTCTGGGGAACGGGTGCGGTCGAAACCGGTCCCTGGGCCATCCCGTTCACCGTCCTTTGCCTCCTCGGGGTCACGAACGCGCTCAACCTGATCGACGGGGTGGACGGGCTCGCGGGTCTCGTGAGCCTGGCCCCGCTCTTCTGGATCGGGCTTTTCGCAACCGCCAACGGCCGGCGGGGGATCGGGGTGGCCGTCTCGGTTTTGGCCGGGGCGCTCGTCGCCTTCCTCCTCTCGAACTTCGAGCATGCCTGGCGGCGGCACCGGGTCTTCTTGGGGAGCGTGGGCAGCACCTTCCTCGGGTTCACCCTGGCCTGGCTCCTGGTCCACCTGAGCCAGGCCCCGCACAGGGAACTGCCTCCGATCGTTGCGGTCTGGCTTCTGGGACTCCCGATCCTCGATACCGTGAACGTCATGCTGAGAAGGATCCTCCACGGACGGAGCCCGCTCCACGGGGGCCGCGACCACCTGCACCACCTGCTCGCTCTCCTGGGACTCTCAAGCCGGTCCATCGCGCTCGCCGAGACCGCGGCCGCATTCCTGCTCGGGGGGGTGGGCTATGCGGGATGGATCGGGCACTGGCCCACCCCGCTCCTCACGTGGGGGTTCCTCGCACTGGCCCTGGTTTACTTTTCGGGATTCGTGATCCTCGACCGCAGGCTGGGATGGGTGGAGGATCCGGAGGGGATGCTTCCGGGAGAGGCTGCGATCGATGAGGAAGAAGGATGAGCCGGCCACCTCTATCTCGGAGCACGGGATCCGGTTCCTCGGACACCCGTACCCGCACGGAACAGGAGCGCCGCAGTACCCTGTCGGTACAGAGTCCCATGATGTCCTGCATCCATGACACCGGTCCCCCGGATTCGAGGGATTCGGAAGGAGGTTTCCAGAATGACAGATGAACGGCAGGTTTTGGTTTGTGGAGCGGGAGGATTCATCGGCAGCCACCTGGTGCAGCGGCTCAAAGCCGAAGGCTGCTGGGTGCGCGGGGTGGATCTCAAGTACCCGGAGTTCTCCCCCACGAGGGCCGACGACTTCCTGATCGGGGATCTCCGCGATCCCGGGACCTGCCGGGCTGCCCTCGACCGCCGCTTCGACGAGGTCTACCAGCTCGCCGCGGACATGGGCGGGGCCGGCTTCGTTTTCACCGGCGAAAACGACGCCGACATCATGCACAACTCGGCCCTGATCAACCTGAACGTGCTCGAGGCCTGCCATCGCCGGAACACAAAACGGATCTTCTACTCCTCCTCGGCCTGCATGTACCCGGCCTACAACCAGGAGGATCCCGAAAATCCCA
>JAKATI010000043.1 GCA_021828045.1 Pseudomonadota bacterium
AAGCTCGTGTAGGCGGGGCTCCGGCCGAGAAGACGCCGCAGGCGGTCCGGGTGCGCATGGAAAGTGAGGTCCGCACCCCGGACCTCGTAGTGGTAGACCAGAGGATCCGCCCCCGTGATCCGTCTTGCGAGATCGAGCTGTCCCCGCCCGCTCTGGAGCTCGCGCCGGAAGTCGTTCCGTGTCAGGAAGAAATGGTCCTGATCGGGCAGGGGAGCGGTCTCGATCCCGAGGTAGACCGGCTTGCCGAGCCGCTGGCCCTCGCAGAGCCCCGGCCGGGCCAAGGCCAGCACCTTGGGGTATCGGGAGCGGTAAGCCATGATGACCACGGCATCTGCCTGTCTCTGGACAAAGGTGAGGAGGCTTTGGCCCTTCCAGGGGACCTGGTCGAACCAGAACGGCACGACCATGCTCCACGGGATCGCCCCTCCGATACGGGCACGGATCTCCCGGACGAGCCGGGCATAACGGAGATAGTCCCTCCGCTTGTGCCGGGCAAAACCCGGAAGCGCGTAGGGCTCGATGTCAAACTGGAGCCCGGAAAAGCCCCTGGCATGGTCGCGGTTGAAACGGAGGACGGACTTGATCGTGGCCTCGACGCGCCTCGGGTGGTCGATGTCTCCCGGTTCCCCGGAAAGGGCCACCACCCGGATGCCCCGGGTTTCGAGCTCGCGCACCAGTACGGACAGGTCTCCCAGGGGCTCCGTCACCTCCAGATTGAGCTGGTCGAGTCCGAGCCTCCGCATCGACCGGAGAAGCCGCTTGCGAGCCCGTGCCTGGAGTAGAAGATGGCGGGTCTTCCAATACCAGGTGGCCCGGATCCACGGCTGCTCCATGTGTCCTCGCGGCTCGCACGACCTGCCGCCGCGTGGGTGAGGCGCTTTGACCGGCAGTGTCTCAAGGTATCTGATCTCGGGAGGACGATGGCTGATGTAGGTGACTTCCACATAGCGGGCCTGCGCGAGCCGGTCGGGATCGACCGGAACCCCGGGTGAAGGGGGAAGCGTGGCACAAGAGCCAAGCAGGCAGACGAAGAGGATCCCGCCCAGAAGAGGCCATCCCGGTTTTCGTGCCTCTCGCCCGTGACCGGGCGGATGGTTCTTCTCGTGATCACGCTGGAAGATACCGCCCATCGGTTTCCCGGAAAACTTTAGGAATCTGGACGGATGCACCGCACCCGCTTCAGACCTGCATTCTAGAGACCCGACCGCCGGGAGATTTTTCCCTTTGACAGTCCGGCGGCAGGATTTTACATTATACACTGGCGTTTTGCCGGTGTCCCTTCTGGTTCAGCTCCGATCGGCCTACGGTATACGGAGGCAGGTGTTATTGAAAAACGCATCCGTCAGGCAGCCTGACCTGCCATGAGAACTGTTCAAAGCTTGATCAACCCGTCAGGCCGTCCAAACCAGGAGGACCCCCTCAACTTCCGCACGAGCGGAACGCAATACGGCTCAGAGATCATCGGGCATGAGTCCCGTATGTTTCGCGAGACGCAAGCATACGGGGACCAAATTCTTCATTGTCGTGGAAGGCGAACACGATGTCCGGACAGTCGGTACGCGAGAGGGTGCGATGTGAACCGGATTGCCGTTTGATGCGCCAGCCGATGCACAACAGCGCGGCCAGCACGCGCTTGGCCTTGGCTGCCAACCATTGGCTCATGCCGCGGCAGAGACTCGGATGCTGATCGGTACGGGACGACTTTCCCCGCTTTCAATCCGTTCCGCCATGACACGCAAGGCAAGCGCCTCGGCTTTGCCCATGGCTTCCTCCGCCGTTGCACCATAGACAAGCACGCCCGGCAACTCGGGCACTTCCGCCACCCAACGGCCATCTTGTTCGCGCTCGCATTCAATGCTCAGATTCATCGTGTTTCACTTCGCCCGCCAACGTACGAGCGAATAGCGTAGCATGCAAAAACGTTTCTCAAGGATCAGTGCAACTCGTGGACTGTAACGAGTGAAAAGGTAGTATAACCGTGTTCATGAACACGATGAGAAAAGCGATCCGGGTGTTCAGGCGCGTGTCGTTTTTTTACCCGCGGCCAGTCTGCTGGACCCCGTGCTGGATGGCCGACTCATCGCACTCCAGCGGCGCCAGCCTCTGGGGCATCCCGCAGCGAGCGCAGCACCCGTGGTCAATATCGCACGTGGCACTCACGCCGAGGCGCCGCTCGATCCGCTGCACCACCCGGGGGAAGGCCCACTGATCGCTTGCAAACCCCGCGGCTTGCGCACCCTTCAACAGCCAGCGTTCCCAGTTGGTTGCGTTGGCCCTCGTCAAGCCTCGAGGGACGCCCCGGCGCCGACCTGCCTTTAACGCCCTCCGTCATCGGGCACACCGTTCCACGGGCCGTCTAGCGGATTGCCCATCCAGGGACTGAGAGGCTCATCGTCGCCCGGATCTCCCGACCAGAGGAAGCCGCCGAACGGGATCGTGTCCTGGAAAATGTAACCCCACGGCCCCGGAAAGCCGGGCCCACCGAACCGGAACTCGAAGGATCCGCCCCAGGGAATGGGATAGGGATTTACCCAGGGCCAGGCCGGGACCACGCCACCCGCCGATCCGTACGCGCTCCAGGGATGGGTCCATTCATAGGCACGCCGGGCATTGCGGTAGTAACGGCCGGAAAGGTCGCGGGTCAGGATCCTGCTCTGGATCTGGCTGGGCTGGATCACGACCCGGCCGGACGCAAAGGCGGGTCTCAACCGGATTCCGCCAGCGAGATGCCAGAAACGGGCGCGGGCCCGAAGGAGGGGAAGGGCCTGCTCACGCCAGGCACGGTATTGTCCCAGTTCGTTCCCGAAGACGGCCCACCAGTGGGGATGGTGGAGGCGCCACCAGGGTGCGGCCGTTTTCCGCCACCACGCAAAATAGGTGGCATTGGCATCGATGGGCGGTGGCGGACCAAAGGTGAGTGCATGCGGGATGACGACACCGGCAGCCGGAGGTTGCCAGGGTCCCGAGGCGAGGGGTGCCGCGGTCCATCGGGTCCCCTGCCAGCGGAAGTAGTCGCCGTTGCCGTAATAGACAAAGGTCCGGTCCGGGGGGAGCCAGAAGACGTTCACGGCATGCCCGACCGGAAAGGCGAAAACGGGTACGGTGCCGACCCGGTCGGGGGTCCGGGGGGCCGCTCGGGAGACTCCGGCGAGAACGGCCACCGCAACCAGAAGGAAGAACGGGAAGGATCGGCGGGGTGGTTGGACCATGTGTGCCTCCGGTGAGAAAGTCCGCTCCCTATGATTGCCCGGTGCCAAGACCCGTCCGGGCTACCGGAGTGTCCGGCAGAGGTAGGACTGGATGCGGATCCCCTTGGGACGGCTCCCCGGACCTAGGTGAGCGGCATACCCCAGGTAGTATGGGCCCGGGAGCCCCGTCGGGTACACATAGGGATTCGAGGCTTGGGACTCGTATTGCTGCCACATCTCGGCCTGGAAGCCTCCAGGGCTTACCGGAATCCCGCCGACTTCTGAAACCCCGGGCCCATAGGGACCTGCCGGTGGGGGATCCTTGAGGAGAATGGCATTGGCTCCAATCCGGGCGGCCTGCTTTTTCAGGATCTCAAGGATCAGGCAGTCGGTACCCGGCGCGCTATAGCCACCCAGTCCGGATGTATCCAGGCGGGCCATGAGTTTATAATGCGCGGGCCAGTGGGGACTCATGAAAAAATGGACCGATGTGACGGGAATCGGGGGACGGGCCGGTCAGCATGCGGGGCACGGCCACACATCCTGCCAGGGCAGCCAGGAAGACGGCACTCCCGACCCGTCCGGCCACAATCACTTTGCGCCACGACACGGAACCGCCCATGAACCACCTCCCGGACCCATCCTTCCCTACCGCGGTGTTCTCATTCTAGCCGGTTGGGGGAAAGGCGGGGCGGATCGCCTCCAGCCCACCCACTCCCGGTAGAATCTGCCCATGAGCGTGGCCCGTCATACCTTCTACAATCTGACCGGAGCGATCGGGTCGCTCCTGATCGTACTGGTCACGGTCCCCCTCTTCCTCGCCCGGATCGGGACGGCACGCTACGGCATTCTGGCCATCGTCTGGATCATCCTGGGTTATTTCGGTTTGTTCAACCTGGGGCTCAACCGGGCCACGACGAACCGGATCGCCCAGCTCAGCGATGATCGGGAACGGGAGGGGGTTTTCTGGACAGCCCTCGCCCTGAATGCCGGCCTGGGTCTTTTCGGGGGACTCATTCTATATATGGCAGGTCGCCTTTTGGTCGGACCGGTGTTCACGCTGACCCCGACCCTCGCCCATGAAATCCGGGTCTCCCTGCCCTACCTCGCCCTGGCCGTCCCCCTGAGCATGACCACGGGTGTCCTCACGGGCGCCCTCGAGGCACGCGAACGGTTCGGGACGGTGAACCTGCTCCAGCTGGGAGGAAGCCTGCTCTACTATGGGGCCCCCCTCCTCGCCGCCGAGTCCTGGAGCCCTTCCCTGGCGGTCCTGATCCCAGTGACCGTGGCGGCACGGGCGGTCTCGGCACTGTTTTTCATTCCTCCCCTGATCCGCGCACTCCCCCTCCGGAACCGACCGCACCTCGAGCCCGGCCAGGCCTCAGGGCTCTTCCGCTACGGTTTCTGGATCACGCTCACCGATATCGTGGGCCCCATCCTCTCGACCCTGGACCGCCTGGTGATCGGAGTCCTGGACGGTGCCTCGGCCGTGACCTACTATGTGGTCCCCTCCAATTTCGCCAGCCGGGGGACCCTTCTCGCGGGTGCGCTCTCGCGCTCGCTCTTCCCTCGCCTGTCCCGGTCCGAACCGGATGCGGCCAAGGACACCGCAGTCCGAGCCGTCCTGGCATTGAACAGCCTCACGACCCCACTCATCCTGGTCGGCATCTTTCTCATGCACCCCTTCCTTGCGCTCTGGATCAACCCGGCCTTCGCCAGCCGCGCGGCCCCGGTCGGTGAAATCCTCCTCCTCGGCATCTGGGTGAACGGGCTTGCCTTCATTCCCTATGACCTGCTCCAGGCCCAAGGACGACCCGACCTCACGGCCCGCTTCCACCTCCTCGAACTCGCCCCCTACCTGGCGCTCCTCTGGGTGGGCCTGGTCCTCTACGGTCTCCCGGGAGCGGCCCTGGCGTGGGTAGCCCGGGTGGGCGCGGATGCCGTCCTGCTCTTCTCCTTTTCGGGTCTCCGGATCCGGCAGGTGGTGCTCAACCTGGGGCTCTCCTTCCTCCTCGTGGCCGGAGGCGGACTCCTTCGTGTCCTCCTGCCTCCCGGTTCCCTCCTCGAGACCGGCACCGAGGTGGCCTGGCTCCTCATCGCCATCCTGTGCGCGCTCCTCACGAGCGCATGGCTCAGGACCACTCTCAAAGCCATGCCGGCAACCCTGAGGACTGCTCTCCAAAGCTTCCGGATCGCCGGATAGTTCGACGGGGATTCGCCTCCGGTCGTAGAATGGCGGGTACGGCAGACGACCCGTGGGGCGCACCATGCCGGAGATCCGGATCAAACGCGTCTATCTCGCTCCCGATCCCGCGGACGGTTTCCGCGTATTGGTCGACCGGCTCTGGCCGCGGGGTCTCGCGAAATCCAGGGCAGCCATCGATCTCTGGGCCCGCGACCTCGCACCGAGCACGGAACTCCGACTCTGGTTCGGGCACGATCCCGGCCGCTGGGCCGGGTTCCAGAAGCGCTACCGGGAAGAACTCGAAAACCAGCCGGACACACTCACTGCCTTCCATGAGGCGGTCGCCGGACAAAAGACGGTCACCCTGCTCTACGCAGCGCGCGATGAACGGCACAACCAGGCGGTGGTCCTCGCCCGGGTCCTTTCCGGGCGGCCGTGAGGGCTGTTCCAAAACGGAGGATTGCGGGCCAACCTTCCGGACAAGCCGCCCATCCAACAACCCGCAGGGTGTTGCGTTTCGCACTTGAAGCCACCCAGGAATTAGACGAAACCTTCTTCGACAAGCTTGCTTCCCTCAGTAGTTGTCTCATGACGTTGCCCAGACCCTCCGACTATCTTCGACCAACTCTCGGATACAAGCTTCGCATCCACTCCAGCAGACTCAAGGTGAGAACGAAATCCCACCGTACATGCCCGGCACGGAAAACCACATCTGTGGCCGATCTGGTTCCAAAAGCGGTTCCAACTCCGGCAACCACAACTCTTGGTTCGGGAGTGCTCGGTCAATCCGATCACGGATCACTTCGTGAAAACTCGACTGGATTTTCAAAAGTATTTCGACAGGGATTAAGTGCTTCAGCTGAGGCTTCCTACTTCTCGTAGTTGGTGGTGGCATTTTTGTTCGGCTACGTCGAGAGGGCGTTCCCCTCGCACGTTTTGCAGTGTCCGAAATGCTCCCATCAGAACGCGGACGAGGTACGGAAGGGTGATGAGCGGGATGAGATAGTTTGCCCCTTGGACGGAAAACAGTGAACCCGGGTTTCCGATGAGTCGACATCGGTTGCTCATGCGCGGAGAACGCTCCCGGACTCGTGGTTTGGGGGAAAGCCATCTCTACCGGTCAGTGCATGCAAACCGGCGTGGACATCCCGGGACAGACCTAATATTTATCCGGCATCCGCGGCCGGATCCCTCCTCTCCCCTGCAGCCGGTCAGTCGGATGGGGGATCGCCGCAGCCGGTCACCTCTGCCGCAGCCACTTGCCGCAGGGCTCCACAGAGGGTGGTATGCCCGTTCTGCCGGATCTGCCTCGCGGTGAGGGTGATCGTAGGCGTCGGAGTCAGCCTCGGGGGCTGCCGGAGCCTTGATCCGGCGATCTTCACCAGGCACTTCTTCGCTGCCTTCTGCCGTTTGCCATCATGGCAAGCCCCCCGGACCGGATGCAGAACGGGAGCCCTGGGTGCGGGCTTTGCCGCAATGGCCCCGACCGGAGCCGCGACCAAAAACAGGCCCAGCAGGATGGAAAGGGTGATTCGCATGTGGGCAGACCTCCTCGAGAGAGCCTCTCGTACCGTTCTCCCCTTGTCACCCACGAGACTAGAACGCATCCCCAAAGCTGTCAAATCGCAGGCTGGCTCCCCCCCAGCGTCAGCGGGTCCCAAGGGGAAGGACCCGCACGGTCTGTGCCGGCAGCGGCGCCTTGCCGCCCAGCGAGAGGGTCACCCGGTAGAGCCCGGGCTTTTCAATCCGGGCCGAAAGGCTCACCCGGACGACCCCCTCCTCGTGGTGACCGAAGGAGATGACCGAGCGGGGCGTGTTGAAACCGATGCCGCGCGCGACCTGCCGGGGACCCTCGGCCACGGGCATGCCGTTGACCCAGAGCCGGATCGGGGGGAGCACCCGTCCCGCCCCGCCCCGGTTGGTGAGCGTGGCCCAAGCCCTAACCCGGCTCCCGGCAGCAATGCGGCGGGAGACCAGGTGGAGCCCCGAAAGCGAGAGTTTCATGGGTTGCCACATCTTCCGGTAGTTGAGCTCGTAATCGGCGATGGCCCGGGCCATGCTCAGGGCCGGGGCGGGATAGCGCCTCCGGATCCGGACCCGGAGACGGATCGGCCGGATCCCTGGATGCTCGATCACGACGGCATTGCGGCGCGGGTCGGGCCGCCAGGCGGACACCCCCGCAACCGAGACGATGCGATCATTCCGGGGCACATGGACCACAATCGCCCGTTCGGCTGCCGGCTTTGGGGGATCAATCGTCACGGCGAAGATCCGCCGGCTCCGCCGGACCTCGAAGCTGAGCTTCCCGAAGCGGGTGCCGCCCTGGAACCGGACCGTCCGTCCCCCCTTGAGCCAGGCGGGGGAAAGCACGTTCGCCACGTAGAGCCGGCCCTTTTGGGCAAAGACCATCATGTCGCGCAGGCAGCTCACGTACTGGGCCGCGAACTCGTCGTGGGGAAGGGTCAGGTTCCGTGCGGTCCATCCCCAGCGGGCCGGCGCGTTCATGCCTTCCGAGGCCATGTGTGTGGCGGTGGTGTGCACGAGGGCGCTGTAGAGGTCCTGGAGCGCATGCCAGTCGCTGCTGCGCCGGATCTCGGCCTCGAGGAGGTAGAGGGACAGGTAGGAGTGCAGGATGCTCTCGCGGCCGTCCTCGGGGTAGGTCATCTCACCCTCGAAGGAACGCTCCCGCCAGGTCCTGAGGCTCGCCGTCACGACGGGACTCCAGGGGGAGTACACCCCGGAGGGCCAGACGATCTCGAGGTTGCCCCAGTCGATGCCATAGCGGGGGCCGTACCAGCCGTCGACGAATCCCCGGGCCCGGAGTCCCCCGGTCGTGGGCGGAACAACCCCGAGCGCGCGGAAGGCCGGTTCGATCTTCCGGCGGAGGATCCGGGCGTACTGGCCGGTCCGTTCCCGCCACAGACGGCACAGCCGCACATGGCCGAGCCGGCAGGCGATCGCATCCGCGGCACGTGCTCCGGCGATCGCGAAGAGATCATAGCCCACGATCTGGCCCCGGACCTCCTCGTCGTCCGGCATCTCGAGAGGGGGATAGAGCCCGCCCGAGCTCGCCCAGTGGGCCTTCCGGAAATGCCACTGCCAGGCCATGGAACGACGGATCCGCGGGAACAGGCGGCGGGCGAAGGCCAGATCATGGGTGTGGCGGACATACTCGCCCATCATCCAGAGGGCCTCGCCGTTGCCGTCGTACTCGTGGGCCTGCGACTGGAACATTCCGTCCGGGTACTGGTAGAAGGGCAGCTGGTCCTCCATCGAGTCCCGGGCCACCTGCTCGAAGCCGGCATCGATGAGCGCCTTCATGTTGAAGGCCGTATCCCGCATGAAGAAGCGGTCGTAGATGTCAAAGTTGGCATGCGTGAAGTCCCGTCCGTCCACCCGGTGGAGGCTGTCCAGGAGGAGGAGCACGAGGGAGGCCCGGTAGGTGTCGACCACCCGCGGCTCGTCCACGGAAATGTCCGCGGCCCGGCCGATCTCGCGCCTCCAGAAGGCGATGGTGCGCGCCCGGAAGAGCCGGGTCCGGGCCATCTCGAGCGGGCCGGCGTCCCGGGCCCGGCCCACGAAATAGGGGATCTTGGCGACCAGAGAACGGCGGGCACGGGGAGCAAGATGCCAGCGGTAGCGGAGCGTCTCGTCGCGCCCGCCCCCGATCCGGGAAGGCGCCGCCGAAACCCCGTAGAGGAGGCTTCCCCCACCGATCCAGGCCCGGAGCCTCCGCGAAAAGCGCGCCGCCCTGGGCCGCGGCGGCGAAGAGAACACCTGGACGCTTTTCTTGAAGAGCACCCGGTGGCGGAGCGTGAGGGTGAGCCGCACCGTCCGGGGCCCATCCGTCGGGTTTTCGACCGTGACCCGGACAAAGGTCACCAGGTTGGCGACCGGGGCCGTGAGCCGGAGCTTCCGGATTCCGTACTGGACCGTGTAGGGTACGCGCGAGAGGCCGGGAACCCGGCTCGCGAAATACTCGACGTGGTAATCGAGCCCGCGGCGCTGGAAACGGGCCTCGACCACGGGCAGCCAGCCGGACAGGAGCGTCTTGATCCTTTGGTCCATCGGGACCGCATGCCGGCCGGTTTCGAGGACGAGCGTGCCGAAATCGTTGCGGACAGCCCCCTTCGGCGTGATAAGCGCCTGTTCCGGCCCCCCGTACACCCCGACCAGGGTGCGGGGATCCCGGAACCAGTCGAAGGCCTCCCCGGGCGGATCGGTCACGGGCTTCAGTCCAGCCTCGCGGGTCGTGCGGACCCCGTACGGTTGCCGGACAAAGGCGGTGGGGGTCCGGGCACTCGCGCAAAGCGCCAGAGCCAAGGCCCCGAGGAGCAGGAACCCGGCTCGCGGGATGAATCGAAACGGACTTCTGGTCAACATCGGAGCCTCCGCAGGAAATCCGGACCTCCCGTCCACGAGCCACGCCGCTCCTTGCAACCGGATGATTCTAGCCGTTCCAGCACGCCGGAGACGGAGCCCCTCCCGGCCACGCGTTACAATGAACCGGATCTTCCCACCCGGCAGAGGACTTCATCATGATCGGCATCGATCTCGGCGGGCGTCGTGCGCTCGTCACCGGTTCCAGCTCGGGCCTCGGCCGGGCCACCGCAGAGGCCCTGGCGGAGGCCGGAGCCCGCGTCGCCATCCATTACCGTTCGACACGCGATGCGGCCGACCAGAAGGCCGCCCTGGACCTGGCCCAGGCCCTGAGCCAGCCCGGTGCCGCTGCCCACGCCTACCCTGCGGACATCTCGAATCCGGCCGAGGTCGAGACCCTGTTCGCCTCGATCGACCATGATCTCGGCGGGCTTGACATCCTCGTGAACAACGCGGGAATCGACGGGACCCAGGCCACCTGCGCCGAGAGCGACCCCGCCGCCTGGGAGACCGTGATCCGGATCGACCTCTTGGGTCCCTACTACTGCGCACGCCAGGCCCTCCGGCGCATGATCCCCAGAAAACAGGGCGTGATCCTCAACATCACCTCGGTGCACGAGTTCATCCCGTGGGAAGGCTACAGCGCCTACGCGAGCGCCAAGGCGGGCCTTTCCATGTTCACGAAGACCCTGGCCCAGGAGGTGGCCGACCTGGGCATCCGGGTGCTCGCCATCGCCCCGGGCGCGATCGAGACCCCGATCAACCGGAGCGTGTGGAGCAATCCGGCCTCCCTCAAGGACCTGGACCAGAAAATCGCCATGGGCCGGCTGGGACAGCCCTGCGAGATCGCCCGCGTGGCGGCCTTCCTCGCAAGCGACCACGCGAGCTACATCACGGGGACGACCCTTGCCGTCGACGGCGGCATGCTCATCTATCCCGACTTCCGCCACGGCGGCTAGGTGGACGCGGACGTCCTCATCATCGGCAGCGGCGCCGGCGGCGGCACGCTGGCCCGGGCGCTCGCCCCCACGGGACTGTCGGTCCTGATCCTCGAGCGCGGGGACTATCTGCCGCGCGAGGCCCCCAACTGGGAGGCGGAGGCGGTCTTCCGCGCCCGCCGCTACCACACGACCGAGGTCTGGCACGACGGGGCCGGCAAGCCCTTCCGGCCGACAACGGGTTTCCACGTGGGCGGAAACACCAAGTTCTACGGGGCCGCCATCCTGCGCCGGCGCGAGGCGGATTTCCGGCCGCGTACCCATGCCGATGGAACGACCCCCACCTGGCCCATCGGCTACGCCGATCTCGCTCCCCACTACGAGGAGGCCGAGCGCTGGTATTTCGCCCACGGCGAGGCCGGCTCCGACCCCACGGAGCCGCCCCGGGGTCCCTTTCCGAACCCGCCGATCGCCCATGAACCCTATCTGGCCGACCTCTTCCGCCGCCTCACCGCCTTGGGTCTCCATCCCTTCCCGCTGCCCTTGGCCATCGACCGCGACGAGGCGGATCCCAAAACCAGTCCCTGCATCCGCTGCCCCACCTGCGACGGCTTCCCGTGCCTGGTCCATGCCAAGGGCGATGCCGAGGTCTCCGCCGTGACGCCGGCCCTCGCCCATGCCAATGTCCGGCTCCTCACGAACACCCGCGTGATGCGGCTCGTGGCCGAGGGCCGTCGCATCACGGGCGTCGAAACCACCGCCGGCCTCTTCCGCGCCCGCATCGTGGCACTCGCCGCGGGCGCCATTCCCTCGGCAGCCCTCCTCCTCGCCTCCCCGAGCGAGTCGCATCCGCGCGGACTGGCCAACGGCAGCGACCAGGTGGGCCGCAACTACCTTTGCCACCTGAACAGCGCCTGTCTCGCGATCGACCCCCGGCGCACCAATCCCACCGTCTTCCAGAAAACCATCGGGCTCAACGACTTCTACGACCGCTCGGGCGAGGCGGACTTCCCCTATCCCCTGGGCCATATCCAGAACCTCGGCAAGGTGACCCCCGCCGTGCTCGAAGCCGAGCACCCCCATCTACCCCGCCTGGTCGCGAAGTGGATCGCACATCACTCGGTCGACTGGTGGCTCACGACCGAGGACCTGCCGGATCCCGAAAACCGCGTGAGACTGGATGGCCAGGGACGCATCCGTCTCGACTGGAATCCCAAAAACCGGGCGAGCCACCGCCGGCTCTGCGCCACCTGGCGCGGGATCCTCAAACGCCTGGGCTATCCCCTGGTCTTTTTCCAGCCGATGGGCATCGCCGCAACCGCCCACCAGGCCGGCACGATCCGCTTCGGCGAGGATCCGGCCACGAGCGTGCTCGACCCCTTCTGCCGCGCCCACGAACTGGACAACCTCTACGTGGTCGACGCCTCGTTCATGCCCTCGATCAGCGCCGTCAATCCCTCCCTCACGGTCATGGCCAACGCCATCCGCGTGGGCGTCCACCTCTCGGAGCGCCTGGCCCGGGGGGATCCATCCTGAAACGCGGCATCGGGACCCTCTACGGCGCGGGCTTCCTGGTCGGCGCCGGATTCGTGCTCCTGCCCGCGCTCGGGGCCATCTTCGAGCAGGCCCCCTACCGCTTCTCGAGCGCGGGCTACGGCCTCCTCTACTTCCCCGAGATCCTGGGCGCGATCGGGAGCTCGCTCCTGGCCGGCCGCCTGCGCCGGCGCTTCGGGGAAGCCGCGCTGTTCCGCACCGGAGCTTGCGCCAACCTCCTGGCGCTGGCCTGCCTCTCGGGAGCCTTCTTCGCGCGCGGAGGGCTGGCCTATGGCGCCGTTTTGGCCGAGACCATCTTTCTCGGGCTGGGCTTCGGTCTTTCCAACACCGCCCTCAACCATCTCACGGCTGCCCTGTTCCCGGAGGGGGAAACGCGCGCGATCACGCTTCTCAACGCCGTGATCGGCGGCGCCACCGCGCTCTCCCCGCTCCTCCTCCGGGGTCTCGGCGAGCCTTTCGGATGGATCAGCTGGCCCCTCCTCCTGGCCCTCGCCTGGATCATCCTGCTCCGAGCCCCCGTCCCGGCCCTCCCCGCGCGGAAGGCTTCCGCCCCCCGGCCCTGGCGGATTCCGTTCGCGGCCGCCCTGGCCGTCTTGTTCTACGCCATCGTGGAAGGGAGTTTCGGCAGCTGGGCCGCCATTTTCGTGAGCGTCCACCGGGCGCTCCCGGTGGCCGATGGTGCGCTCGCCCTGTCGCTCTTCTGGGCCAGCATGACCGCAACGCGTCTCCTCCTGGGCGCGATTCCCGACCGGATCCTGTCGCGCCGTGTCTCGTACCTCGCCTCCCCCTTCGGGATCGCGCTCTGCTTTCTCGTGATTCCCCTCCTCACGGGTCCCACAGCCCTGGTGGCCGCCTTCGCCGCGGCGGGGGTGGCCACCGGCATCTACTATCCCTACACCCTGTCCTACGCCCTGAAGGCCCAGCCGGAATCCTCGACCGAAATCGCAGGACTCCTCGTGGGCGCGCTCATGGCCGGCGAGGGGATCGGCTCCTTCGGACTGGGGCCGCTCCAGGAGCTCTTCCGCCTGGGCACCCTCTACCGGCTCTCCGCGCTCTGGGCGCTACCTCTCCTCGCGCTTGCCTGGCACGTCTCGCGGAGCGGGGGCACAAGGCCGGTGGTCCGGGATCCCGCGCCTCCGTGAGGCACTCCCGCTCCATAAAAATCAGGACCCGGGGAAACGAACCGTCTCGAAGCGGCCACGGCACCCAGTGACCGATACCGACCACATCCTTGCATGTTTCCCGGTCATTTCGCACGGAGCGTGCGCTACGATATGACCAATATCATGACCAATTGGAGAGTCGCATGAGCACCGTGACATTGGCACAAGCCAAGACGCACTTGAGCCACCTGCTCGACCGGGTGGAAGATGGTGAGGAAATCGTCATTACACGCCATGGACAGCCCATCGCACGCATCTCCTCCGTTGAAGAACCCAAGTATCCGGTCCAGTCCCGTTCCCAGTTTCGCAGTCGGATGCCGCACTGGCGCAAGTCCAGCGCCGAAC
>JAKATI010000044.1 GCA_021828045.1 Pseudomonadota bacterium
ATCTATCATGCACAACTCGGCCCTGATCAACCTGAACGTGCTCGAGGCCTGCCATCGCCGGAACACAAAACGGATCTTCTACTCCTCCTCGGCCTGCATGTACCCGGCCTACAACCAGGAAGACCCCGAAAACCCCAACTGCGCCGAGGATTCGGCCTACCCGGCGGCGCCGGACAGCGAGTACGGATGGGAAAAACTGTTCAGCGAGCGGCTCTACCTCGCCTTTGCCCGCAACTACGGGCTCGAGGCACGGATTGCCCGGTATCACAACATTTTCGGACCCGAGGGAACCTGGCAGGGTGGAAGGGAAAAGGCTCCGGCCGCACTCTGTCGCAAGATCGCCCTGGCCGAGGAGGACGGCGAGATCGAGATCTGGGGGGACGGCCGGCAGACCCGGTCTTTCCTCTATGTGGACGAATGCCTGGAGGGAACGATCCGGCTCACCCGGTCGGACTGGACCGGTCCTGTGAACCTCGGTTCCGAGGAACGGGTCACGATCGACGAACTCGTCCGGATGATCGCCGGAATCGCCGGGAAACGGATCCGGACCCGGCACGTTCCGGGCCCGCTCGGCGTGCGGGGAAGGAATTCGGACAACCGGCTGATCCGGCAACGGTTGGGCTGGGCGCCCACCGAGCCACTTGAACCCGGACTACGCAGGACCTACCTTTGGATTGCCGGACAGGCCTGTGACCGGGGAGCCGGGTCACAACCCCGCGGTGCGTAGGCCAAGGAAGGCGTAGTGAACAGTTCCCTACCCGGAGGATTGCCCTGCTGACCCGGATCCCGGGACCGCCGGGAAGGAAGGCGATAGGGTCCGGTGCAGGAAGGAGACCAAGTCCCTCTCGACCAAGCGGGATGGGCGCCTCCAGAACTGGGGAACCTTCCGCGCCGGCTTGAGAATCCGGAAACCGGGGAACGGGTCCAGTCCATTGACTTTCCAGGCCTTCCGGTCAAAGGAGTTTGACCGCAACCGGTTCCCGAATGTCGCATTGCTCACACCCCCCAGCCGCATCGCAATCCACAGATCCGGGACACACCGGGAGGAAAGCCGGTGACGGTACAGGAAACGCAGCATGAGTTCGTAATCGGCAGCACTCCCGAGATCGAGCCGCAGGAAACCAAACCTCCGGTAGGCCTCCAGGCGGGCAAAAAACGTGGGATGCGGGGGCATCCAGCCGAACCGGAAACGGGATCGCCGGTAGGGAACCGCAGGCCAGACCCGCCGGATCCGTTCCGGCCTTCCGGGATCGACACCGAGCACCTGCCCATAGCAGGTATCGGTGTCCCCGGAAAAGACGTCGACCACCTGTCCCAGGGCATCGGGCCGGAAGAAAAAGTCATCCGCGTTGAGAAACCCGGCCACCTCGCCGGTCGCCAGTGCCAACCCCTTGTTCATCCCATCGTAAATGCCCCGGTCCGGTTCCGAGACCAGCTGGCGAACCGTTGCTGGATAGGCACGGGCCAGCTCCACGCTTCCATCCGTCGACAGGCCATCCACCACCACGTGCTCGATCTCGAACTCCTGTCCCCGGGGGGAACGGCGGAGCTGGAACGCGACGCTCTCCAGGCAGGTCGCAAGGGTTGCCGCCCCGTTTCTGACCGTGGTGATCACCGAGACTTTCACTGCACTCCCATCCTGGCCGCTCCTCCGGGCTCGTGGATCCGCCGGATCTGCCAGTTCCCCAGAACCAGGAGATCCATGCGTGTCCGCAGGAAACAGTCCAAAGCTTCCTCCGGCCGGCAAACAATCGGTTCATTCTCGTTGAAGGAGGTGTTGAGGAGCATGGGGACCCCGGTCAGGACGAAAAACTGCCGGATCAGGTCGTGATACACCGGATTCTGGTCCCGAGTCACGGTCTGGAGACGGCCGGATCCGTCGACATGGGTGATGGCCGGAATCAGCAACCGCTTCTCCGGACGGATCTGGAACACCTTCATCATGAAGGGCTCATCGTCATCGATCTCGAACCAGCGGGCAACCTCCTCCCTCAGAATCGAGGGCGCGAAGGGCCGGAACGACTCGCGCCTCTTGATCTTCGCGTTGAGGATGGCCTTCATGTCCCCTCTCCTCGGGTCACAGAGAATGGAGCGGTTCCCCAACGCCCGGGGTCCCCATTCCATGCGGCCCTGGAACCATCCGACGACCTGGCCTTCGGTGATCGAGGTGGCGACCTCCGCACAGAGCGTCTTGGTATCGCTGCTGCAAGTGACCCGGTATCCGGACTGGTCGAGCTGGCTGCGGTGGGCACGGATGAGTTGCTCAAACTCTGCATCGCTGAACCCGGGGCCCCAGTAGGCATGGTCCATCCGGAACCGATCCGTGGCGACCCCAGTCACGCGGGCCGACTCCAGGGCGGCCCCCAAGGCTCCTCCCGCATCGCCTGCGGCCGGCTGGATGTAGACCTTCCGGAAGGGGGTTTCCAAGGTGATTTTCCCGTTCGCCACCGAATTCATGGCACAGCCCCCCGCCAGCGTGAGAGCGTCGACCCGGTATTGGCGATGAAGCTTCCGTAGCAATGTGAAAAAAGCCTGCTCGTAGACCGCTTGTACCGATCGGGCGATGTCGTGATGGCGCTCTTCCAGTGGCTCAGCCGGTGCCCGGGTGGGGCCGAGCAGCTTTTCCAGGGCCGGGGTGTAGAGCATGCCGACAACCGGCGCAGTCTGGTTCCACTGGTACTCGACGGGTTCCCGTCCATGCCGGAAAAAAGCGGGATTGAGACGGTAGATCCCCTCAGAATCCAAGGAGACCATCCGCCGCAGGGCGTCGACGTAGGCAGGTTTTCCGTAGGGCGCCAATCCCATGACCTTGTACTCGTCCCCATAGTGGGGAAACCCCAGATACTGGGTCATGGCCTCGTAGAAAATCCCGAGCGAATGGGGGAAGTACACATATCCGTCCGCGTGAACCGCAGGGCCACGGCCCATTCCCCAGGCAGCGGAGGCAAAATCGCCAAACCCGTCAATGGAAACGCTGACGGCGTCCTCAAAGGGTGACACGAGAAAGGCCGAAGCCAGATGGGCCAGGTGGTGGCCAATGGGGCGGATGGGAGCGCTCAGGCGGTTTCCGGGAAAGGCTTCCTCGAAATGGCCTGCCAGGGAGATCCGTTTCCGTGCGTTGCGCAACCGGTCGGCAATCAAACGGGAATCCGGTCTTCGGGACAGGACAAAGGCAGCCTTCCGGAGCAGATTGGCCCTTGGGTTGCTGTTGTAGGCAACGAGGGAAACCTCGTCCAGGCCAAGTCCCGCACTCTTCAGGCAATACGAGATCGCATGGCTCGGGAAACCGGCCCAATGCTTGATCCGGCGAAAGCGTTCCTCTTCACAGGCCGCAATCAGGCGGCCATCGACTATCAGGCATGCGGAGGAATCGGCGTGAAATGCGTTGACCCCAAGGATTGCGTCCATCGTGATTGATCCTCGCCATTGTCGGTGTGGAAACGGAGTGTACGATTCGCATGCATATCCTCCCTCGAAACCTGACCGGGATTCATGAGCGGATTCCAGAAGTTTTTTCCAGTTTTTGCTCGTACAGCTTGGCATCTACCAGAAAACGGTACCAGAAGGCCTGCAAGAAACAGAACACCATTCCGGGAAGTCCATCCAGGAATCCCAGTCTCAAGAAATAGCGGTACGCCCAGAACAGCCAGGCCCTCATAAAAATGGGAAGGCGGGCATACCAAGAAAGCTTGAGGCGGCGCCTGAGCCCCGGCTGTCCCGACAAGGATCCCGTCTCCGTTGGATGCAACAGGTCGAGCAGCTCCCGGTCGGCATACCGATTGTGCTTGTCGGTCCAGAATCCCAATCCCTTGAGATTTTCATCGACAAAATCACGGCGCATCCGGAGGATCCGTCCTTCTTTCAGGACCACATGCTCATCCATCATCTGGTCCTCAATCCTCCCCCATTTCGTGCGCCAGATCCGGAGCAACCAAGTAGGATAATACCCTCCATGACGGATCCAGCGTCCCCAGAAATAAATCCTGCGGCGGATCAGGAAACCACCGATCCCGGGAGCCGCGGTGGGCAGTCGCGCTGCCATCTCGGCTGCCAAGTCGGGCAGGAGATATTCATCCGCATCCATGCGCATGGTCCAAGGCGTGTGAACTGGTATTGTATCCAGTGCCCAGTTGAACTGCCGGGCATGGTTTTCAAACGGATGTGTGCACACCGTGGCACCCAGCTTCCGCGCCAGATCCATCGTACCATCCGTGCTTCCGGAGTCCACAACCACAAAACGGCAAGGCACACCATCGAAACTCTTCACAAGCCGGGCCAAGTGGATGGATTCATCCCGGGTGAGGACTATCACGGTCACAATTGCATCATTCCCGTCCAACGGCTCGTCCCCCTTCGGTTTCAGGCACACTGAAACCGAAAAGCGATTCGTAATGTTTCTTGAGATCACTACGGAGAAGCATCCGTGCACGGTTCAGCGCTCCATCCCGCCACCGGGCATGATCTTCCTCCCCCATAAGAGCCAGCTGATCGATCTGGCGGGCAGACGGCTCCGGGCTTTCCAAGGGAAACGACCACCCTGCCCATGTCGACTCCAGGTCTTTCCAGGGAGTCCGATCACTCACGAGAACCGGAGTCGCGGAAGCCCAGGCTTCGACAATGACGTAACCATAGTTCTCCCCCAAGGTGGGCAGGAACAGGACGTCGTAATGGCTCAAGGTCTCATTGACCTGATCGGGATCGACGGGACCCAAGAAACGGGCAGTCGCGTTCGGCGGAAGGGTGGGCAGGAACCGTACACACTGGTTCCAGTATCCGGCATCCTCGACGGGCCCGTAAATATCAAGGGAAACCGGCTGGCTCACCCGGGACAGGATCGCGAGGGCACCGAGAAGGTTTTTTTCGGGGGAAATTCGCGACAGAAAAACCAGACGGGCAACACCTGGCTGCTTCGGGACATGGCGGGTGCTTGCATCGGCAGGAATGGACACCGGAAAGTTCGGGGCCAGGACAATCCGTGCTCCTTTTCCCATCACACGTCCGATGGAATCGACTTCCTCATGGCTGCAGGCGTGCCAGGTGATTCTCTGAAGGAAGCCAGTTGATTTAGCAAAAGCCAAGTATGACCTCTTCCGCTTGGGTTTGAGTGACAGGGAACCAGGGGAAAATTCTCCCCTTGGGGCCAGGATTATGGGAGTTTGGCTCACAAGTCCCAGCCGACGTAGGAAAAGAAGCTGCATGGTCGGTTCCCGGGCAAAGAAACTGCAGACATAGATCACATCCGGGCGGATCCGCCTGAGTAGACGGATCACATGCAGGGCTGTCCGCTTGGGGAAAGAAGCGTAGCAGACCCAGGCTGTACCCTGTGCCTGCCAGACATCCGGGATGATTCCGGGCAGTTTTTCACGGGTTCCGAACTCCCGATCCCGGCAGTACACATAGAACGCGTACTGCGGCAGGTTCCGGACCATTTCGAATACGCTCCGGGTCGGTCCACCAGCCCGTTTGGCGGGGGGAGAGTATCCTCCAAGAATCAGGATCTTGGGGCGTCCGGCAGCTGTTGTGTCAAACCACTCGGCTGATCCTGGTTTCATTGGAATTTTCACCGCAAACATTGCGGCAAGCGATTCAGAGAACTAAGTTCCAGACACAACTTTCGGGGGTTGTACATTCTTTTTTGCATTGAGTATTGCATTATTTGCCAGACAGTCAACAGCTTGCAATCAGGAGTGCCCACAAAACTTAGACTACCTCAGCAAGCCATAAACAGTTCTTCGCGAGGTGTGAGTGCAACCAGTTTTTCATCGATGTGAAGCCTCTTGTCGTTGTCGAGCGGTCACGACCATGCTTTTCCATAAAAACGGAATCCTGCCGACACCGGAGAATGCGACGACCTCATAGCCACATCGCTCCAAGAGCGCACTGATCGTGCGCCGACTGAAGAATTTGATATGACCGCCTGTCACTAAAGGGTCGGCGTGCTGATCCCATTTCCCGAACAGAGAAATCACGAGGTTTTTGATGTAACCGTGGTATGGCGTAGTTATCAACAGCACACCCCCAGGACGAATAAGTGCCCTCGCAAAGTTTGGTAAACAATCAGGAGCATATAGGTGTTCGATAACCTCAGTGGACACCACCACATCGAATTGCCCGGGCCAATCGGCCAAAATGGCCACGGGATCGTCCTCCACCGTCAATTCATAAATCCGAATGCCAAGTGCATTCGCACGTGCAAACCGCGCACCTTCTTCGTCTGGCTCCATGCCGACAACCTCAAAACCATTTGCCAACAGCGCCCGACATAACGCGCCGTTCCCGGCACCAAGGTCGAACACGCACCGCGCTTTCAACGCTTGAAGCTTCCGCAATACATACGGTACGAGATAACTGCACGACGTTGGCGGAATTTCTGACTGCCAACCATATTTTCTCGTTCTCATTACGGCCTTGCCCTTGTTTTCCCAAGGGGACTTTCAGTTGTGGGGGCTGTCTCAATCATCTTAAATATTTATTGGTTGGTTTTCGATGTTTCACATAGGTATTTTTGTTTTATTTTCTTAGGGTCGACGTATCTGGACGTATACCTCAGCAGCCGATTGGTCCCAGTCCGGCGGTCGAGGTTCCGGACCGCGATCAAGATCCATCCAGTCTGCAGGTTACCCATTAGAATCCTTCCTGTTCGATCAGCTTCGTGAAACGGGTCCGGAACGCACTCCAGGAAAAATGCCGACGCCATCGTTCCTGTCCGGCCCCGCCCATGGACTGGGCCTGGGTACGGTCCAAAAGCAGTCGTACCAGTGCCTCAACCAGATCGGAAGGCCGATCCAAATCAACATTATATCCAGTCTCTCCATGAACATTGATTTCCTTTCCGGCATCCTGACGGCTTGCAATGACCGGCTTCCCGTATCGCATCGCCTCGATGTAAACCAGTCCGAACCCCTCTCCCCGGCTCGGCATGGCAAAAACATCGGTTTCATTCCAGAGGACTGGAATTTTTTCTTCCGGAATAAAGCCCGCAAGCTCAATGTTTCGGGCGCCCGGTGATTGTGCAATTTTCCGATGGAGACCCATGAATCCCGGACCGTCTCCGGCAATCAGGAGCCGGGCCTTCGGAACCTGTCGCAGCACATCAGGCCAGGATTGGACCAGCTCCTCATGACCCTTGTAGGACTCCTGGTCGATCCGGGCAAGGAGAAGAACGGTTGGAGGGTGATCCGGTCCGAATGCTGGACCCGCCGGATCGTCCGTCTCGGTACCCAGCCAGCAGACCCGAGCGCGAGCAATGGCAGGGTGCAATTTTTCAGCCCGACACTTTGTATATTCACTGTTCGTGATCAGGAGGCTCACTCTTCTGGCGGTGCGAAGATGAACATTACGGGCATTCTCCCAGACCTCGATCCCATGCATCCACGCCAGAGACTGCTTGAGACATGCAGGTCCCATCGTATGGGCACGGGCCATGCTGAGGGAATCATAGGCGAACTGGCGGGCCAGAAGTCCTCGACCTTGGATCTCAGTAACGAATCGAAGACGTGATCCGTGACATTGGGAGATAGAAGCATTTATATCGGTCCTAGCTCTTCCATCGTTGAGAACCACTGTGTACAGGCTTCCTCCTTTTTGATCACTACATCGTTCTTGAAATACACGTTTCATGAGACGGGCTACCCTTCCGATTCCTGAGTTTTGGGTTTCTACAGATTCCACTGCAAGAACAGACCGTATCACCACCGATCCTTAGTCTTCAACCTTAGACTTTTTTCGACTAAATGAACCAACTCATCTTGCTCCTGTTAGACGAAACCGAGGCACCAAGTTAAGAACTAACCACACCAGAAGCGCATATAGAAGAAAAAAACCAGAAGCACCAATAACACTGGTGACGAATAAACCCGGCAAGGCACCAAATCCCACACTGATGCCAGTAAAAACACTTGGAAGATACTCAAATTCCGATCTTGCTATCCAACCCAACGACAAATTTCCAAGGAGCGCAAAAAACATGCCTGTTACAAAACTAAGACCAAGAACACCCCACCACCCATAATCCCAATATCCCTCACCAAAAATTCCCAAACCTAGGCTTGTTCCATGACGACCTGAAACCAAGTAATAAAAGTCTGTACCTTGATTTGTAATCTTAGGCTTCTCAGGCCAGAAAAAACGCGGAATCAATATGATTCCCGTATCTTTTAGTGTGTGCCCAGGGAGACCACTGTCATAACGCGACATGGCAAAACTCTGGACATTTGCATAGTTCAATCTACCCCAAGAAATTGCCGCATTTGACGTATTTTCTTGAACACCAGAAAAATGGTTGCTCTCAACAAAATAGTCGATCGTGATTTTTGAACGCACAAATAGATTCTTTACGAGGCCTGAAACCTCTTTCTGTTTGGCAAGTTCTATTCGGGCCCAGTACGAAAACCTAGCAGTTACAAAATAAATTCCAATGGCAAAAACAGAAAACAACAAAAGGTAGCCGAGTTTCGGGCATCCCATATAAATACCAAGGAACGGCAGTAACAGGGAAAAGAAAAAAACTCCCTTATTAAAGGTCAAAAACGTCAGTACAATCTGGATTAACCACAGCAAAACAAATCTGAATAGCAGTTCATGACTCCCTCGCGCAATTAAAAAACCCCATATCAATAATCCCATCAGATAAAGTTCGCCGATATTTAAAATAACGCCAGGTACCACGGTATGGATGATTCCAAGCTCATCAGGCAAAACAAGGACGTATTCCAGAGCTCCGCCAGTAACCAAGAAAACCAGGGCAACCGCCCTGAGATTGGGTTGTACTCTCTTCATTGGCTGAAGATTCTGATTTTTCCAACCCCAGTTTCTCGTCAAATAAAAACCGCATAATAAGGAAAAAATTCCAACCGCATCTAGCAAGTTTGTATGTAGCAGATCTAGGGATGAAATTGGCAAGAAGGAATTAACATAACCTACAACCTGCGGGTTCCCCAACGTATACACTAATGGCCCAATTGAATAAAAAAGCACTATAGTCAAGAGAGCCCAAGCATATGGTGACCACACTGTAATGGGTTTTGAGCGAATCAAGAGGAATCCTGACCAGCCGGTCACCAAACCAAGCGTAACCGGTCCCCATAAGTTGGCCCAGTCTACTAGCACTTTCAGGTTCAGTGCCCATACAAAAAGGTAGAACCAAATCAGCGCGGTTATTGTCAGAAAGAAAAAAGGTCGTGGTTCAGCAGAGAAAGGGCTTTGATTCTCCTTTGTTTCACGAACAAGTTTTATTTGATTCCAGGCCATGAAAATACCAGTCTGTTTTTTCAGAACTCATTTCCATATTTTTACAAGAGCCGCTTTGGCTTTTCATTGTCCCATTTATTACACACACCATCACAAAATGCATGTGAATAAAAAAGGATCCTTTTCCATTTATGATCATCATATAGAAAAATCCCGGCAACCCATCTTAAGTACAAGGCAAATACCGATATAACATTGATCAGACTTATCAACAATCCTGGATTCTCTGAATATCCACGCAATTTGAGCCATACTCCATTTCTGATCGTGAAGTAGTGTACCCATAAATTCTTGAACTCAATGCGAAGCGAGGAACGTCCAAAATGCTTCACCTTTGACAACTGTTTTTGGCGGCCTTCCTGATGCACAACCCGACTTCTGGAAATCAATAAAATAGCGCCGTATTTTCTCAGCCGGAGGTAATACTCGGTATCATCACCATATATAAAAAACTTCTTGGCCAGCAAACCAGCACGTTCAACTACCGAACTCCGGACAAGCAACCCGACAAAGGTCACAGTATCAACATATGTAACCTCGGAAAAACCAACTTGTAAGGTTTTTTTCACTATCCCCCACTTGGAAAAGTGGAATTTATCTCCTCCGTATATTCGCTTACTATCAGTGCCTTCCACTGCAGGAAACAGTGCTACCGCAGTGCGCTGGCTAAAATGCTTGGAAAGCTGCTCAAGAGCATCCGGCATAGGTTTGGAATCATCATCCATGAGCCATAACCAGTCATATCCTTTCTCATAGGCCCATTTCGTGCCCTCATGAAACCCGCCCGCACCGCCTTCATTGACCGGCAATTTCCGGTATTGGATTTTGGGGTTTTCCAAGTAGCCTTTTTCCGCAAGCAACTCGTAAGTTCCATCCGTGCTGGCGTTATCGACAAGGAAGATCATGTCTACTGGTCTTGTCTGATCTAAAAGTGCCGTCAGGCAATCCAAAAGCAGGAGTTTTCGATTGAAGGTCACAACCACAGCTGCAACCTTTGCAGGCGCTTCATGATTTTCACAGAAAGATATCGGATTTTTTAGATTCATTTGACCGTCTCCAAGATTTTTTCCAATCGGTGTCGGTAGGTATGTTCAGCCAGTGCACGCCGTGCGCCTTCTTCTCGCACTTTCCTCATCGCTGATTCATCCCGTCTGGCCTTCTGGACCAAGTCCAGCAATTCTTCATAGCTTCTAAATGCAAGTACCTCTTTCCCGACTTCAAAGCAGGATTCAATCGCGGGGCGGTATTCCACGAGCTCCAGCCCCCCCGCTCCTGCGATCTCGAAAGCACGGCAATTCAGGGAATCCCCTTCCGCATATTGGAAGGAGTTGAGGCAGGCAAGTCCAGCGCCGAAAATCCGGCTTTTCTCCTCTCGGACGATGTAGCGCCCCGTGTGGCGGGCCACGATGCCAGGCAATGCCCATGCAGGAGGACGACCGCCGTAACAATCGACCTCAATTTGATCCTTAAGAAGTCGTGTCACAAGCGCCTGCCGGAATCCGTACCAGTTTCCTGCCACTACGATCCGGCCGTGCTGCTGTTCACTGAGTGGCCGGTGCCAAAGAGGATTCATGGCCTCGTGCAGGAGAGACACATCGCCCCGAACTAGCCTGGTTTTCTGGACTGCTACCGCATCCTTGATAAAGATGAGATCCCAGAGCGGCTCGACAAACGCGTAGCGCCGGGCATTGGCGGGAGGATCCCCCCACCAGAGGATCTTAATTGGCTTGCAGAGCTGGTCGAGCTGGTCCAGGGTCTCATGGGAAAACTCCCTTGTCAATGCCAGAACCATCTCTGGGCGAAACCGCTTCGCGATCCGGATCAGGCGATAGCCATCTAGATCGAATGCCCTTCGAGAGGCACGTTCCATGATCGCCCTTCCATAAACCCGCCAACCGGCATCGTAGTGGGCCTGCGTGAGGTGGCTCAGGACCCGCACGTCGTGCCCCATCTCGACCAGCGTGTGATAGACGTTGTCAGCAAAGGAATCTTCCGGGGCGTGACCCGCAACCAGGATACGCATCAGATCCAAGTCCTCACGCTATCCCCTATGTTTGACTGGCTGAAACACGAACAACTGCTCCCAGCAAACCTGCCGCCAGTCTCCGTGAAGCTTCCCCCGGAGATCTCACGCGGTCTTTCGAGCCTTTGTTTTCCTCGAAAAGCCAAGAGCCGAGGGGCATGCCAAAGCCCGTCTTTTCCCTACCGGTCTGTGACGCCGGCAGTGGAAAACCGGGAGCCCGGATTAACGCATCTTTTCCTGGAACTGTTCTTGCTGCGAGTCCAGGCGCGATCGTCATGAACAGTCTCCAGTCAACCAAAGGAGTCCTGAGTTCCACTGAATGGTCCATGCTGGCCCAATCCGCATCGCGAAGGAGCTGGTTTCTGAGATACCAAGTTGACTCGAGAAGCATGACCCGTCCGAGATCCGTAAGCACAGGGCCGGAACCAGCTCCCGTCTGCCATGGCAGTGGATCGAGCTGTCCAAGACCCGTCTCCGCAAAATCATGGTCCAGCAGGCGGGAGAGCTCCCAAGGCATGAAGAGCCCCCGTCTCGCGAAATAGGCCCCCTCCCATGCCTGACCATAGCGGAACAAGGCCGGGAGCTTGGGTGGCAATGCGGGCAGCAGGGAGACCCCGGTGCGAGCTAGGAGGTAACCGCAGGGACGAGCTAGTGGAATGGCCGAAAGCCGTCTCATCCTGCGTACCCAGACCGGAATTTCGTGGAACGAGGGGTATCCCCCGAAAAGTTCATCCCCGCCCACTCCCGAGAGGGCAACCTTGAGTCCGACCTCGCGGGTCGCCTTGCTCACGAACCAGGTATTTGCCCCATCCACGCTCGGCTGATCCATGGCCTCAAGAATCCGCGGCCAGTCATCCTGGAACTCCCTTTTTCCGACGATCCGTGTCGTATGCCGTGTTCCATGGTGCCGGGCTGTCTTCTCGGCAAGCGGAACCTCGTCCTCGATCCTCCTTTGGAACTCCTCGAAGCCCAGCGTCACCGTCCGGATATCCGGATAACCCGCATCCCTCATAAGCCCCACAAGGGAACCGGAGTCAACCCCGGCCGAAAGAAAAGCGCCCACCGGAACGTCGGCCACGAGATGGGCTTGGACCGAATCCCGGAGAGCGATCCGGATCTCGCTCTCGAAATCCGGAGGATCGGGAATCTCCTCCCCTTCGGCCAGTATCTCTCCGAAATCAAAGCGGGTTACAGGAGCCTCCAGGCCGTGCATGTTCCAGACGAGAGTCGAGCCTGCCGGAAGGGAACGGATCTGACGATAGACAGTATAGGGCTCGGGCACACTCCCCCAGAGCAGGAATCCCACCCAGCCGGCAGGATCCGGCTCACGACTGACCACTCCCCCCGCGAGGAGTGCCTTGACCTGGGAGGCAACCTGCAAGACCTCGCCGTCAAAACAGTAGTAAAGCGGCTTGATCCCATAGGGATCCCGGGCCAGGAACACCTCCCGGTTCCTGCCGTCCAAGATGGCGAAAGCATACATGCCGCGAAGATGATGGACCACTTCCGCCCCCCATTGACCATAGGCATGGATCAGGACTTCCGTGTCCGACCGGGTCATGAACCGGTGTCCCACCCCCTCCAGTTCCCTCCGAAGATCCTTCCAGTTGTAAATCTCCCCATTGAAAACCACACTGAGTCCGGCTTCCGGCCAATGGAAGGGCTGGCTCGCCTCGGGACCTGGATCTATCACCGCAAGCCTTCTGTGGCCAAGATAGACCCGGGAGGCTGGGTCAACCCACTCCCCGGACCCGTCGGGCCCCCGGCGCGCGAGACGTGCAAGCATACGCCGTCCTGCCTCCTGGTCACCCGGTCCGACCGTTCCCGTCCCTCTGGCGATGAGCACAATTCCGCACATGGCTACGCGCTCCTCCTTAATCGAGAGTCCCTCAAACCCGGGAAGGCACATATCCTGCCTGAAAACTCACCGGGGGAGTCATAACGTTTCACAAAAATGCCCCCTGCATTTTCTTCCACCACAACCTTGCAACTGCTTGTACCGTGTATTCCTCCCTGGCTTTCCTCCATGCCCACCCAAACCGCACGGGAATCTGGTCGCCCAGCTCAAACAGTTTGATCATGGCCCTTCCCGCCTCCTCCGGATCATCGTAGTTCACCAAAAACTCCCGGAGGGCACCAGTCAGGAAATTCAGTCCGACCCCAGTCCGATTGGAACAGATGAGTCCTAGCCCGGCCACCAAGGCATCTTGGGGAGAAGCCTCCCAGCATCCCTCTTCAGGAAGATGAACAAAAGCATCTGACGCAAAAAAATATTGCCCCAAACCTTGGTAGGGAATATATCCCGGCAAAACCGCGTTTTGTCTGACATGCGATTCGTGCCAAGCCCTGACCTCGCTCTCCAT
>JAKATI010000110.1 GCA_021828045.1 Pseudomonadota bacterium
AGGCTTCCGGTTTCTCGATCATCTTGTGCATGTTCATGCGATCATCCTCCCTCCAGCCGGAAACCCGGGTGGAACTTGATTTTGATTCGGTTTGGTTGAGTGGCCAATGGTTTTACGTAACACTGATGGGAACACTTGTTTTCATCCGTTGTTCAGAAACAACGGACGCTGGTCAATATCGCTCCAAAATCTACCCTACGCATTGATGTGCGTCAAGATCCTGTATGCGTCCATCCCCTTGTTGGGCACCCGGGCGGGTGTTGCAGAAAGACCGATGGCTTCCCGGTCTCCGGGCTCCCTGCGTTCCCCGGCAAGGCCGGTCCGGACGATCCCCTGCCCCGGATCTACTGCGTGGCCCGGAAGGAATGCGGATCCGGGGGATTCCCCGGCCGGGAGTTTTGACCTACGATAGGCCCATCTCCGGGAGGGAGAACCCATGCCCAGGTCCCGCATCCACCGTCTTTCCGCCTGCCTTCTGGCCCTCTGCCTCGTCTCCGCGCCAGCCGTCCGGGCTGCCGGGTTCGGCGTCTCGGCCGATGCCGGGACTCCCGGGGTCGGGGCCGCCTTGTGGTTCCCCCTGGCGGGGAGCTTCCTCGACTTCCGGGTCGGTTTCAACACCCTCTCGTTCAACCACGCCTACACGAGCGGGGGCATCCGCTACGACGGCCATGCCGTGCTCAGGAACGTGCCGCTCCTCGTCGACTGGTACCCGGTGGGTTTCGGCTTCCGCCTGACCGGCGGGGTCGTCTACAACGACAACCAGGCGACGCTTGTGGCCACGCCCCAGGACGGCAGCTACACGATCGACGGGACGACCTATCCCGCAAGCCAGGCCGGGCCGCTCACGGGCTCGCTCACCTATCCCCATCTCGCCCCCTACCTGGGATTCGGGTTCGGGGATCCCTTCTCGGGGATCCTCCCGGTCTTCTTCAGCGTGGACTTCGGCGCTTTCTACCAGCGCAGCGGATCAGTCACGCTCGTCGATCCCCACGCCTCCGGCAATCCGTCGCTGGCCGCCGGAATCGCCGCCGAACAGGCCCATCTCGAGGCCTCGATCGGACGCTACCGCTGGTATCCGGTCGTGAGCCTCGGGCTCGGCTTCACGTTCTGAGGGGGAATCCCCCGAAGCTAAGAACGCCCCCAGGCATCGTCGAAACGGACGATGTCGTCCTCGCCCAGGTATTCCCCGCTCTGGACCTCGATCAGGACCAGGTCGACGAGCCCGGGATTGGCCAGGCGGTGGCGGGTGCCGGCCGGGATGTAGGTTGACTCGTCGGTCTGGAGCAGGGATTTCCCCCCTCCGTTCTCGACCTCGGCCGTGCCCGAAACCACGACCCAGTGCTCGCTCCGGTGGTGGTGCATCTGGAGCGAGAGCGCGTGCCGGGGCCGGACGACCAGGCGCTTGATCTTGAAGCGGGACCCCTCCTCGAGCACGGTATAGCTCCCCCAGGGCCGGTGGACCTCGCGGTGGCGCAGCGCGGACTCGTGTCCCTGCGCCTGGAGCCCGGCGACGACCGCCTTGACCTCGTCGACCCGATCGCGGTGGGCGATCAGGAGGGCATCTTCCGTGTCGACCACGATGAGGTCACGGACTCCCACGAGGGTGGCCAGGCGCTTCGGGCTCTGGACGTAGCAGTCCCCGCTCGCGACCGTCCGGACTTGGCCCAGGGTGCGGTTCCCGGAAGAATCCGGGCGGGTGAGCGAGGCCAGGGCGCTCCACGAGCCCACATCGCTCCACCCGAAATCCGCGGGGACGACCGCGACCTGCCGCGAGTGTTCCATGAGGACATGGTCGATCGAGCCATCGGGCACAAGGGCAAAGGACTCAGCATCGAGCCGGACGGGATCCGGCCCGTCGCCGAAGCCGGGCGTGTGCGCCACCGTCTCCCGGACGGCTGCGAGCAGCTCGGGTGCATGGGTTGCGAGCTCCTCCAGGAAAACACCGGTCCTCATGCAGAAGATCCCGGCGTTCCAGAGGAAGCGTCCGCTCCGGACGAACTCCCGGGCGAGGGCCTCGGGAGGTTTCTCGACAAAGCGGAGGACCCGTTGGCCCTCGGCCTCGAGGTAGCCGTAACGGGTCTCGGGCGCATCCGGCCGGATGCCGAAGGTGACGAGCAGCCCGGTCTCCGCGAGCCGGACGGCGGATGCCACCGCCCGGGCAAAGGCGGCCTCGTCCCCGATCAAGTGATCGGCCGGGAGCGCGAGGAGCACGGTCCCCGGTCCGTGCCGGCATTCAGCCCAGAGGGCGGATACGGCAAGCGAGGGGGCGGTGTTGCGGGAGCAGGGTTCCAGGAGAAGGGGAGTGGGAAGCCCGTCCGGCTTCACGGCCCCGTATTCGTCCCGGGTCTTGAAGAGGAGTTCGCGGTGGGTCACGGTCAGGATGGAGGTGACCCCCGGGAGCGCGGCGGCCCGCCGGAAGGTCGCCTGGAGCAGGCTCCGTGCCCCCTCCAGCCGGAGGAAGGGCTTCGGATGTTCCGCCCGCGACAGTGGCCAGAGCCGGGTTCCGGCCCCCCCCGACAGAATCACCGGCAGGAGCTGGAGGGATTCCCCGGATGTCTGTTTCCCTTTCATGGTCCGAGCGGGGAGCGGGTTCCGCCGCATTGTACCTCACCCAACCGGATCCGATTGCCGAAAAAAAAGGCCCGGGTGGGACCCCGGGCCTTTTCCGGATCCGGTCCGTCTCAGGCGGAAGCCGCCATCCTCCGCCGCCGGACGAGCACGAAGGCCAACAGTCCCAGAAGGACCCACGGACCCACA
>JAKATI010000045.1 GCA_021828045.1 Pseudomonadota bacterium
GGCCGGCCGGGCGGGCGAGCAGCATGCCCTGGCCCTGATCCAGGCCATCGGCAAGGAACGCCTCCTGGGCTTCCGTTCCCTCCTGGTCCAGGTGGCCCGCGAGCGCGCGAGCGACCGCCTCACCGCAGCCACCCTGAGAAGCCTCCAGAGCATGGCCCAGTGCGATCCCCTCATCGAGGAGCAGATCGGAGCGGCGGACCTCATGCTCAACATCGCCGCCCTGCGCAGTGCCGAGAGCTGTGGAGAGGCGATCGTCCCCCGGGTGAGCGCCCAGCTCGCCTCGCCGGATTTCAATGTGCGCTACGCGGCCGCGCAGACGCTCATGAACCTGGGGGAGGCCGGGCACCGGGAACTCCTCGCACGCGAGCAGGACGCGCGCGAGGAGGTCCGCCACATGGCGGTCTTTGCCCTGCTCCTGGAATCCCGATGATCCTCTCCCTCCTTACCATCGCGAACACCCTTCTGGCCTTCCAGGTCCTGATCCTGATTGCGTTCCTGATCATCAACGGAAGTTACACCTACATCACGTTTTTTGCCTTCCGCCATCTCCGGGAATCGAGCGACACCGCCCCCGACCTCGACCGGCTGCTGGCGCTCACCCGTTCGGCCAACCTCCGTCCCATCACGATCGTGATCCCGGCCTACAACGAGCAGCTGACCCTCGTGGACACGGTTCTGGCGGCGACCCAGATCAACTATCCCCGCTTCGAGATCGTGGTCGTGAACGACGGGTCGACGGACGGGACCCTGGAGCGGCTCACGGAGGCCTTCCGGCTCGTGCCGATCGACCGGCCGGAGCGGCGGGAAATCGAGACGGCGCCGGTCCGCGGGGTCTACGTCTCCGAACGCTGCCCCCAGCTCTGGGTGGTGGACAAGGAAAACGGCGGCAAGGCCGATGCCCTGAACGCCGGTCTCAACTACAGCCGCTATCCCCTGTTCTGTGCCATTGACGCGGACTCGATCCTGGATCCGGATGCGCTCTTGCGCATGGGCCACCAGTTCCTCATCAACCGGCAGCTCGTGGCCGCCGGCGGGTCGGTCCGGGTGCTGAACGGCTGCGTGGTCGAGGGCTCCCGCGTCCGGAAGATCCGCTCGCCCAGGGGCATCCTCGCCAACATCCAGATCGCCGAGTACCTCCGGGGGTTCATGGCCGGGCGCGTCACCCTCGGGGAGTACGGCAGCCTCCTCATCATTTCCGGGGCCTTCGGCATTTTCCGCAAGGACCTCCTCTTCGCGGTCGGGGGCTACCGGAAGACCGTGGGCGAGGACATGGACATCGTCCTGCGCCTGCACCGCCACTGTGTGGAACACGACATCAAGTACAAGGTCTACTTCATCCCCGAACCCGTGTGCTGGACCCAGGTCCCGGGGAACTTCCCCTCCCTCCTGCGCCAGCGCAACCGCTGGCAACGGGCGCTCGTGGACAGCATCTGGCACAACCGCACGATGCTGTTCAACCCCCGCTACGGACGGGCCGGAACCCTCGGCATGCCGTTTTTCCTCTTCATCGAGCTCTTCGGCCCGCTGATCGAGTTTGTGGGCTACGTCGGCTTTGCCCTGTTCTTCCTCTTTCACATGCTGAACCCGGTCTTTGCGCTGCTTTTCTTCATCATCTCGATCCTCTGGGGCATGTGGCTCAATGCCGCCGCGGTCCTTCTCGACAACTTCGTCATCCACAAGTACGAGAGTCTCGCCGACTCCTACCGGATCGCCCTCCTGTCCTCCCTCGAGTATGTGGGCTACCGGCAGGTCCTCGCGGTCGAACGGCTGGTGGCCACCTTCCAGGTGACCCAGACGCACTGGGGGCATCCCGACCGGAAGACCATCCAGGGACGCTCGATACTGCCGGGCCATGAGTCATGACCGGGTTGCGCCGTCTCTGGGGCCTGGCCGGCCGGGTGGTGGGAGTTGCCGTGCGCCTTTGTCTCCTGGGGGTGATCCTCGCGACGCCGGCCTATCTCTTCCTCGCCAACTTCGCGATCTTCGAGCCCTATCTCTTCCCCCTGCATTACCTCCAGGGCAACGTGCATCACGTGACCCCGGACATCATCGTGGGTCCCTATCCCGACGAGGGATTGTTCGACAACCTGCATCAACGGGGGGTGCGGGTCGTGATCTCGCTTCTCGATCCCCACCTGATCTACGAGAAATCCTTGATCGAACGCGAGGATCACCTGGCCCGGGAGCTCGGCATGGCCGACTACGACTACCCGATGAACAGCTCGGAGCCGCCCTCGAGCCCGCTCAACGCCCGGGCCCTTCGCGAGATCCGCCACTTCATCGAACGCCATCCGAAAACCCGGATCTACATCCACTGCTATCTCGGCAAGCACCGCGTGGGGGATGTCGCGGCCATGCTGATCCAGTGGCTGGGGAGGGAGCACAAGCTTCCTCCCGGATCCGCGAAACCGGGCGGGCCCGGAGGGGCCGCCCCACCCGTCCGTCCCTAGGCACCGGCCTTCGCCGGCGCCCACTTCTGGAGGTGCCACATGCTCAATCATCTGTTTGCCCTGGGGAACCTGGGACCGGGCGTGGTGATCGGTCTCATCTTCCTGACCCTCGTCCTGGGTGCCCTCTTCCTCATGCTGTCCTTCCGGATCTTCCTCCATTTCACCCCTTCTTTCGGCAAGGCCCTCACCATCATGCTGGTGAGTTTCGCGGCCGTGGTCCTCGCGGATCTCCTGCTCGGATGGCTGCTCCGCAACGTGCCCGTCGTGGGGACTCCGCTCCTCTGGCTGATGAACCTCCTCGTCATGTTCTGGATCGTCCAGCAGCTGCAGCGGAGACCGGACGGGGAACGCCTCCCCTATCTCAAGGCCGCAGGCGTGACCCTGGGCTCGTTCGTGATCGAGTTCGTCGTGCTGGTCGTGGTCTGGCTCGGGGTGCGGGCCTTCGTGCGGCCCTGAGCCCGGGACAGGAGAGAGCCACATGAGGGAGATCCCGGTCCGGGATCCGCCCGCCGGCGAATGGCCGGCCGGAGAACTCGAGTCCCCCGGCTGCTGCCCGGTCTGTGGCGGGAGCATGCGCGAACGGCTCCATGACGATGCCCGGGACCGCATCTTTTTCTGTGCGCCGGGCCGATGGACCCTCTGGCGCTGTGCGGAGTGCAGGAGCGCCTACCTCGACCCGCGTCCGGCTGCCTCCGCGATCGGACGGGCCTACCGCGGGTATTACACGCACGAGAAGGTCCCGTCCGGATCGCCGGGGGGACCTTGGTGTTTCCTCCAACAGGCCGTCATCAACGACTGGTTGCGTGCCCATTACCGGGTCCGCCGGCATCCCTGGCTCCCGCTCGGCCGTTTTCTCCTTGTGTTCCTCCCCCGGTATCACCGGTCGGTGGGACAGTGGGCGCGACACCTGCCGCGTCCCGGTCCGGATTCGGTCTGCCTGGATATCGGATGCGGGCGCGGGGATTTCTTCGAGGTGGCCCAGGCGTGTGGGTGGCGTGTCCAGGGCCTGGAACCGGACCCCGTGGCGGCCGGGATCGCCCGCGGACGCGGGGTGCGGGTTCACACCGGTGGACTTCCCGCGACCGGACTCGAGCCGGATGCCTACGAGGCGGTCACCCTGAACCACGTCCTCGAGCATGTGCACGATCCCGGGCGGGCGGTGCGCGAGGCCTGGAGGCTGCTCCGGCCGGGAGGGATCCTCTGGATCGCCACCCCGAATCTCGGGGCGCTCGGATATCGTCGCTTCGGAGTGCACTGGCGGGGACTGGAACCGCCCCGCCACCTCGTCTTGTTCCATCCAGCCTCCCTCACGGACCTGCTCCGTCGCGCGGGCTTCGATCCGGTGGTTGGGATGCCGGCTTCCCTGAAGCCGCTCCGCAACTTCGCATCCAGCCACCGCATCGCCTCCGGCCAGGATCCGAATGACGAGGCGATCCCGGTTCCGTGGCGGATCCGGCTGGCGGCATTCATTGCGGCCTTGGGAGCCTGGCTCCGACCCGCCTGGGGGGAGGAACTCATCTTCATCGCGCAAAAGCCCCGCCTAGATCCCAACCAGAAGGAGACCGGTCCCGGCGACATACAGGCCGAAGGCCACGAGGAGAGCCGCACTCAGCCGGGAGAGGAGCCGAATCGCGTCTCCTGCGCGCGGACCGAGCCTGCAGAAGACGAGACTGAACGCGACTGAGTAGGTGGCGGTGGTGAGGAAGAAGGCAAAGATCCCGGTCAGACCCCAGGCTGACCCGAAGAGGAGGCCGGCCCCGGCCAGGCCGAGGAATCCCCCGATCCGGGGATTGCCTGCGAGGAGGGTGGCGGTACCGGTCGCCGCGAGTGCGAGCCACACCCCGTCCGCCACGATCGTGCCCGCTGCAGTGACGCGCGATTCACGGACCCGGCCGACACATCCCGGTTCTCCGGAGCGGGTCCGGATCCGTCTTCTCCCCGTGACGGATGGCTCGAGCCTGCTGCCGTCGCGAAGTGCGAAGGTCCTAGCGCGCTTTCCCTCCGTTCTCGCGAATCCAGTCGATGAACGAGTTCAGCATCGGATAAAAGGTCTCCCGGTCGTTCACGCTGTTTGCAAGAAAAGAGCCGAACTGCTCCCGCGTCACGAAAAGCCGTTGGGTTGAATGCGGGTCGGTCACGATCAGCTCGACCTTGTGCAGGCCCTCCCGGTTGCTGCTTCCAATGTGGAAGCGGACATGCACCCAGAGGAAGGGGCCCCACACGGTATAGGCACGGTGGAGATCGAGAAGGCTGCCCAGGCTCCGGATCCGGTTCGCGAGTCCTGCGCGGATGATTTTCTTTTCCATCTCCCGCTTCGTCATGATATGGGGGAACCCCCGATGTAGCGGATCTCCCGTACCCAGAACGGAGCGGCGGTGACCAGGAGATTGCCGTGATACCGGGCCAGATCCGTCTTCCGGCTGATCACGACCGGTGCCTTTCTGTCGGGTCGCGACTCGTTGAGGAGGGTGGTCGTCCGAAAGTAGCCGGTCCGGCGACTGGGCGGGACTGCCCGGTAGAAGCCGGACGCGCAGCCTGTGAGAGAGAGGAGAAGAACCGACAGGCCAATCCCCGCTCCTGCCATTTTCGAATGTCTCATTTTGGCCCTCCTGTCCGGTTCCATCGCACCCCTCCGTCTGGTCCGGGTTTTTCCCGGCGGTGACGCAAGGTCGGCCTGTGCTTTCAAAAACCCGGGATCCTGTCAAGCACGTGGGCTGGCTTCCGTTCCGGACCGGGCCGGGTGCAGAAAGGCTGGGTCGATCCCGGTATACTGCGGAAGCCAGCAGTGCCGGACGGATCCCGGAAGGAGAAAAACACCGTGCTCAAGAGTTTCCTCTCGGATTTCCGGACGTTTTTGATGCGGGGCAACGTGGTCGACCTGGCCGTGGCCTTCGTGATCGGAGGCGCCTTCTCGGCCATCGTGACCTCGCTCGTCACGAACCTCATCATGCCGCCCATCGGCCTCCTGCTCCATGGGGTCGATTTCTCGAACCTCTATCTTGTCCTCAAGGCCGGATCCCGGCCCGGCCCCTACGCGACGCTTGCCGCGGCGGAGAAGGCGGGAGCGGTCACGCTCAACTACGGACTCTTCATCAACTCGGTCGTGAGCTTCGTCATCGTGGGCTTTGCCGTCTTCGTGATGATCCGGACCCTCAACCGGATCCATGCGAAACCCGCCGCGCCGGCGACCACCCGGAACTGCCCCGAGTGTGCCATGGCCATTCCGGCCGCCGCCCGGCGCTGTCCCCATTGCACGAGCGCGCTCGACGGAAAGGACGCGTGAGGGAGGGATCCCCCTCCCGGCACCGCTGCCCCGCCCCGAGCCGGGTCTTCTTGCTCGTGGTTCTCCTGGCTCTCGCGGGATTTGCGGTGCGGCGGGCGCAGGCCGATCCCTGGGCGTCCCCGGGCGAGATCGGGGTCCGGAACGACATCGAGATCCTGGTCGACTCGGGCGTGATCGACATCCCGGTCACGACCTGGCCCATTCCCTGGGGATCGGTGGCCCATGCCCTGAGGCGGGTCCATCCGAGGACCCTCACGCCCCTCGAGCGCGAGGCCTACGACGAGCTCGAGCGCCATATCGAACGGGTCCAGGGGGGTGGCAACCACCTGGGCTACAAGGTGGCGCTCGCCCCGGGACGACCCTCGATGAACTGGTTCGGCCAGACGACCCGGGGCAAGGAGGAGGCGGGAGTTTCGGACTCGGGGACGACGGGGATTTTGGCCTACCGCCTGAACCTCATCGGGGTGTACGGGTCGCGTGACCACCAGCGGGGACGACTCGACGGGAGCTATCTGGCCCTCGACCTCGGCAACTGGATCGTGAGCGGGGGGGAGGTCAACCAGTGGTGGGGGCCCGGCTGGGGCGGGAGCCTCATCCTCGGGGACAACTCGCGTCCCCCGCTCGGCGTGAGTCTCACGCGCAACGTGCCCTACCGGTTCCGGACCCCGTGGCTCTCCTGGCTCGGTCCCTGGACGATCACTTTCTTCAACGACCGGCTGGACGAGGCGACCTCGATCGCCCATCCCTGGCTCTTCGGGGAACGTTTTGCCTTCCGGCCCTTCCGCTCGCTCGAGATCGGCCTCTTCCGCACCGCGATCTGGGGCGGGGCCGGGCAGCCCGAGGGGTTCGGGGGGTTTTCCAAGATCCTCTTCTTCCGTCCGACCGGATACGGCTCGCTCGTCGGGGACAACCGGGCCGGGGCGGATTTCCGCTGGTCGTTCTCGGTCGCGGGCCAGCACTTCACCTTTTACAACCAGGATCTGGCCGAGGGCCTCGCGCACGAACTCGGTGGACTCCTGTTCATCCACGACTTCATCGGCCAGGTCGGGCTTTCCACCTGGGGACCGGTCGGAGATGACGGGGGGAACTACCGGGCCTTTCTCGAGTACGCGAACACCACGACCGGGTTCCTCTCGACCCAGGGACTCTTCTACAACGTGGCTTACCAGAGCGGGATCTACCTCAACGGCTACCGGTACCGGGGAGTGGTCCTGGGCTATCCCACCGACAGCGATGGCGAGCTCTGGACGGGAGGGCTCATGCTCGAAGGCCTGAACGGCGGCATCCTGACCTTCCTCCTCCGCCACGGCACCCTCAACCTCGGCAACGTCCACAACCTCCCCGACGAGGGCAATACCTATGCCCCGGTGCGCACGGCCTTCGACGAGTTCGATGTCTACTTCCGCCCGGCCTTCTGGGGACGTGCGCTCGAACTCGGGCTTGGTGTGACCCGCTGGGCCCCCACGGGCCTTCCGGTCGAGATCAGCCCCGATGCCTACGTGGGGTGGGAGGTGAACTTCCATGAATGAGCGCGCCTGCCGGATCCTCCGGCGCATCCTGGCCCTTGCCGGAACCGGGCTCGTGTGTGCCGCCCTCGGCGGCTGCGGCCTGCCCGGCTACCATTTCCGGGACGGGACCACGCCCTGGCTGCCGGGCGGTGCGCCATCCCCCCCCGCCGCGCGGAAAAAATCCACCCCAAACCCTGTCCGGAAACCGGATCCCGGCATTCCCGCACTGTCTTTCGCCCCCGGCATAGACCCGGTGGCTTCGAGGAGATCCCATGAAAACTAGTCCCGTCCTCCTGATCCTCACGGCCCTGGTCCTGGCCCCGTGCCTGGCCTGGGCGCAGACCCGGCCCGCGGCCCTCCGGAGGCTCGACATCGCGGTCGGCCGCTGGATCTTCCACGGCCGGACGCTCAAGACCCCCTTCAGCCGGCCCGGCACCTGGACCTGGCAGGCGGACTGCCGCTGGTCGGCCCCCGACCGCCTGTTTCTCGAGTGTGCCTTCGACAACGTCTGGAACGGCAAGCCGGTCCGCTCGCTCGTCGTGGACACCTACAACACCCACGATCATCGCTATTGGCATTACGAGATGTTCGAGGCAGGAGCAGGAGGGCGGCATCCCTTTGCCGCGCCCTTGGCCATCCGGGGTCCGGTCTGGATCGAGGCGGGTGGCGGCAAGAAGATCCGGCAGCGGATCGTCTACCGTTACCAGTCTCCCACCCGGGTGGAGGTCGCAATCGAGCTGTCCCGGGACGGGATCCACTGGGTTGCGGTCGACCGGGGCCTGGGAGTGAAAGAGCGGCCATGAGGCGGTGCGTACGGCAGGGCCTGGGGACTTTCGACCGGATGCCGGTTCGGGTATGCTGTGAAGCACGGTGCGAAAGGGTTTCCGGCGGATGTGGCGGGGCGCGGCCCGGCCGGGATCCGGATGGAATACGGTGTTTTCCGGGCTTCGGGTGATGTCACACGGTAAAAAAATCGCCTTCGTCCTCCTTTGGCTCCCGCTCCTTGCGTCCTGTTCGCTCCCGGGCCTCTACTTCTCGGGACCGGCCCGGCGCCCGGGCGGCCGGGTCCTGCCCTATGTGATCCAGCCCGTGACCCCGGCGCTCCTCGCCCGCCAGGCGACGCGCCGCCGGAAGATCGCGGTGGGGCAGCCCAACCCCCGACTTGCCCGGGAAATCGGCGACTACGCCTACCGGGTGGGACCGCACGACGTGCTCGCGATCGTGGTCTGGGGACATCCCGAGTTTCTGGCGACCGCCTCGGCAGTGACCCCAGCGCTCCCCGCAACCGCTGCGACACCCTCCGCTCCTCCTCCCACCCGTACCCATGATTTCACCGTGCATGCCAACGGGGATCTCTATTTCCCCTATGTGGGTTCGGTCCCTGTGGCGGGCCTCACCGTGACCGCAATCCGACGGCTTCTCACGGGCAAGCTGGACCGTCTTCTCAAGGATCCCCAGGTGAGTGTCCAGGTGGTGGGTTTCCACAGCAAGACGTACGAGCTGGCCGGAGCCGTGGTCCGTCCCGGTCTCTACCCGGTGACGGATGTCCCGCTCACGGTCTCCCAGGCCATCGCCCGCGCGGGCGGGGTGCTCCAGACGGGTTTCGGGATCCTGGGAACGAACCAGGGCACGGTCTCCCGCTCGCTCGCCGATCTGGGACGGGTGGTGTTCTTCAACCAGGGACACCGCGAGATCCTGGATCTCCGCGCCTTCTACCGGGACGGGGACCTGGCCCAGGACCGGCTGGTCCGTGCCGGTGACATCATCCGCGTTCCGTCGAACTCCTTCGACCAGGTCCACATCATCGGCGAGGTCGTGCATCCGGGCGACTATCCCATGTACGGCGGTCACCTCAACCTGGCCGAGGCGCTGGGCGATGCCGGGGGTCTCGACCTCACGACCGCGAATCCGGCCCGCATCTTCGTCTTCCGCGGGGCCTACGAAAAGCCCAAGATCTACTGGCTGGATGCCCGTTCGCCGCTCACCATGCTCCTCGCGAACCAGTTTGCGCTCGAGCCCCAGGACGTGATCTACGTCGCGACCTCTCCGGTAAGCGCCTGGAATCGCATCGTGAGCCAGATCCTCCCCACCGTGGAAACCCTGTATGAAACCAAGGTCCTCACGAACTACTGACCGATGAACGAGACCCGTCCCCAGCCGCCGGTCGAGCGCGAACCCCCGAGGAGGGAAGCCCCCGCCGGCTTCGATCTCCAGGAGCTCATCGCCCTTCTGTACCGGGAACGCTGGCTCGGGCTTGCGATCTTCACCGGGGTGTTCGTGCTCTTTATCGTCTATGCCTTGCTGGCGACCCCGATCTACCGGGCGGATGCCCTGCTCAAGGTCGAAAAATCGTCCCCGTCCCTGGCCGGGGCCGACCGTCTCCTCACCGGACTCTTTTCCTCCGGTGCCTCGACCGAGGCCGAGGTCGAGATTCTCCATTCCCGCGCGATCCTCTTGCCGGTCGTGCGTAGTCTCGGGCTCGCCGTGACGATCCGGAGCCCGGCCGGCAACCACTACGACGCCCTCCGTGCCCGGATCGAGCATCGCTCCCTGGTCCTCGGGCACTTTTCCGCGCCGCCCGCCTTCCGGGGCCGGAAGCTCCGGCTCGTCTCCGGAGCCGACGGGCGCTACCGCCTGCTCACGCGTCATGGGCGCCTGATCCTGGATGGCCAGGCCGGCCGTCCCGCTGGCACCTCCGGCTGGCATGTTGAGGTCTCCCGCCTCGCCGCCCGCCCGGGGCAGGTCTACCGGATCACGGAAGCGAGGAACGGTCTCGCCGTGGATACGCTCCGCGCCGGCCTTTCCGCCATCGAGCTGGGGGTGCGGACCGGGATCATCGAGCTCGCACTCGATGGACCCCATCCGCGCTGGCTGGCGCAGGTGGTCAATGCCACGGTCCGGACCTATCTCGCCGAGAACGTGGCCGCGAAGGCGGCCCAGGCACGGGAGAGCCTGGCCTTCATCGACCGGGAGCTGCCCCGGCTCAAGCACTCCCTCTACCAGGCCGAGAGCCGGTTCGAGCGGTACCGGGCCCAAACCCACATCATCGACGTGAGCGCCCAGACCCGTGCCTTCCTCAGCGAGGCCACGAGCCTCGAGGCGCTGCTCACGGCACTCCGGCTCAGGATCGCCGACCTCAGCCAGTCCTACGAGCCCGGCTTTCCCCTCGTGGCATCCCTCCTTCGCGAGGAACGGGCACTCGAGGTCCGGAAAAGGGCGCTCCGCGCCCGGATCGAGTCATTGCCCCTCAAGCAGCAGCAATACCTTCGCCTCAAGCGCGACGTCGATATCTATACCCGTCTCTACATGGCCCTCCTGGCCAAGGCCCAGGACCTCGAGGTCGAGAAGGCGGGGACGGTGGGCAATGTCCGGGTCGTCGAAGACGCGGTGGCACCCGATCTTCCGGTCAAGCCGGACCGCCACCTGCTCGCCATTCTCGGGTTTCTCCTGGGAGGTGGGCTTGCCCTTGCCGCGATCTTCGTGAAACGTGCCCTCGTCCATGGGATCGGGGATCCCGAGGAGATCGAGGAGGAGTTCGGGCTGCCCTTTTATGCCCTGATCCCCCACAGTGCGCGCGAGGCGCGTTCCCGCCGCCGGAAACCCCGAGGCCTGCGCCCGGTCCTGGCCCTGCGGTCTCCGGACGATCCTGCGGTCGAGGCCTTGAGGAGTCTCCGCATGAGCCTCGACCTGACCGCGTCCGGAACCGGGACCCCGGTGATCGCGATCGGGGGACCCCGCAAGGGGGTGGGGAAGAGTTTCGTGTCCCTGAACCTCGCTTTTCTCCTGGCGGGCTCGGGACGACAGGTCCTGCTCGTGGATGCCGATCTCCACCGCGGCGATCTCGAAGGCTGGTTCGGATCCCCGCCGGTCCCCGGTCTTTCGGATCTCCTCCGGAACGGAGGAGACTGGCAGGGGTACCTCCGGAGCCGCCCGGAGGAGAGCCGGCTCCGGATGCTCCCCCGGGGAACCCGGGTGGCCCATCCCGAACGTCTCTGGGAGGGGGACCGCTTCGGGGCGCTTCTCGAGAGCCTGCGGGCGGCGTTCGACGTCGTGATCCTGGATCTCCCGCCCTTCCTCGGGGTCACGGATGGCTTCCTGATCGCCCGCCGGGCCACGGTGAACCTCTTGGTCCTCCGTGCCGGGATCCATTCACGTCCGGAGATCCGCTTTGTCCTGAAGAAGCTGTCCCAGACAGGGGTGACCCCCTCTGGCCTCGTCCTCAATGACTTGGGGTTCGGGATCGGGGCCTACCGTTACTATCGCTATGGGTACGGGTATCGTGACTCGAAGGCGGTGAAGGAATGAGCATGAGAACACCACGAAGGATCACGGCCGGACATTCAGGTTCCCGGTCGGTGTGCAACCAGTTTGGCCTTGAATAAGCAACCTGAAGCTTCTTCTATCGATCAGATGGGTCGGGTGGTCGATCTCAGCTTTCTCTTCATTTCCTATGCAAGGACGGACCTGTTGCAGATCGCGATCGAATCCTTGCGCAGCCGGCTAGACCATGGAGCCCTCTCCGGTTTGAATTATGAATTTGTGGTCAGCGATGATTGCAGCCCGGAGCCATGGGCTTCTGGGCTCCGTTCCCTCTGTGTTGACCGGTTGGTGGTTTCGCCGAAAAACCAGGGAATGGGAGGGAATACAAACTTGGGAGTGCGAGCGTGCCGGGGGAAATATGTTGTTCAGATACAGGACGATTGGAGGTTTGTGGCGACTCCTTTGGTTTTTGTAAAAGCAGTACAGGTCATGGAATCTGACAAGGAAGTTGGCCTTGTGCTGTATGTGGAGCCGGACGATCCGCTTCCTTTTCAGGCGCGCAGCCTTGCTGATGGAACGGAATACCGGGTATTTGAAAACGACCATTTCCAAGGCTTCCGGACAGGTTCTGCCAGACCTTACTCAGACCGGCCTCATCTCAAGCGCATGGATTTTTGTATTGGAATAGGTCCTTACAAGGAAAAGCGACCCATGCATTGGGTCGAACTGGAGTTTTCGCGAAGGGTGGCCAATCAGTCCCGCTGGAAAGTTGCTTGGCTCCCATCTCTCGGCAGCCCCGCTGTTTTTGAACATATGGGCGCTGAGAGATCCTTCAATCCAGTTTATAGGCGTGCGAGCCGGTTGGATAGACTGGAGAGTATCCCTCTCTTGGGGCAAGGGTTCCGGCAGGTACGGCCAACGCTGAAAGCGTTGAGAGATCTTGTGTGTCCCTGGAAAAAAATCCACAGATGACCAGCATCCGGGACGGGAGACCAATGTCAGGATCTGGTCATTATCCGGGTGAAGGAAACATTAGTCGGGTACCGGGTGAGGAGAGGCCTCTGATGCTTTTGAATCGCAAGTTTCAGATCGTGTTTGTTCAGCGAACTTCCTCCCAGCTGGATGTCCCGTTCTATTCGGAATTGAACTCGCTCTCGAATGGGAACATCTGCCTGTGTTACCTCAATGCGGAAGGGCTTTACCGGAATCAGGTGGATCCAGAATTGGGCGTGGTTCCAGACTTTGGGTTGCGGTACGATTTTCCCGTTTTCCATTTTTCTCCGTCTGGCCTCAAAGAACTCCAGACCAGCCTGACGGAAACCAAACCCCGGCTCCTCGTGCTCATGGACCTGGATCGCCGTCAGCGGATCCGGCTCGCCCTGCATGCGCAAAGATCCGGTATCCCGGTCATCCTGCGCTCGGATAGCAACCGGGTTTCGTCCCATGCCCGTACTGGGATCGCGCTTTGGCTCGAGCGCTTTTCCTGGCGTGTCCTGTTTGATGGTCTGGCTCCGGTCTCGCCATTGACCTCGGAATACTATGGAGCCACTGACACGGATGAGATCTGGCCTTTCCCTTACATGACCGATGCCCGCCGGTATGGACGAAATCCGGAATGGCAGTCCATCCGGGTTCAGTTGAGAGACCGGCTGGGATTCAAGCAGAACCAGTTCGTCTTTCTGGCCGTCACGAAGTTTATCGGGCGGGAGAACCCACTGGGGATTTTGCAGGCATTTTCATATGCTCTTGAGAGAGCCGATGACATCGGTCTGATCTTGATCGGTGCGGGACCAATGGAGAGCGAGGTCAGGGCTTGGCACGAATCGCATGTCAGACAAAACGCGGTTTTGCCGGGATATATTCCCTACCAAGGTTTGGGGCAATATTTTTTTGCGTCAGATGCTTTTGTTCATCTTCCTAGATCGG
>JAKATI010000111.1 GCA_021828045.1 Pseudomonadota bacterium
ACGCCGCAAGATCCGCCGCGCGAAAAAATCCGGGGTCACCGCAGTCCCCGGAAGGGATTCCGCCGACCTCGAGTCGTTCTGGAGAATCTACTGCCGGACTGCGGAACGGAAGGGTTTCCCCCGCCAACCGCGCCCCCTGGTCGAGGCTCTTTTTCACGAGGAGGATCTCGCGACCCTCCTCCTCGCTCGGCGGGAGGGGACGGTGGTGGGCGGCATGCTGTTCTGGACCGAGGCCTACCCGGTCTACTGGATCGGCGGTTTCGAAAGGATCGCCGAGGCACCCTACCTCGGGACGCTCACCCTGTGGGAGGCACTCCGGCACTTCCGGGAACGGGGGTTCCCGCTCCTCGACCTCGGCGGCACCGATCCCACCCCCGGCCACGGACCGACCGCGTTCAAGGACACCTTCCACGGGGAGACCCGGCGGAGCCAGATCACAACGCTCCGCATCGCCCCCCTGCGCGGATGGCTGCTCGACCGGGGCGAAGGGATCGTCCGGCACGTGCGGAAACGGGTCCGGCGGTGACCGGTTTCAGCCGCAGCAACCGGAAGCGCTACCAGGGGGCCGGGATGGTCCGGAAATACCGCGACCGGCACGGACTCTTCCCGGCCGAGGAACGCATCCTGGCCGAGATCGCCCCCACGGTCCGCAACCGCCCCGTGCTCGACCTCGGTGTGGGTGCCGGCCGCACGGCCCCCCACCTTTCGGCCCTCGGCGGCTCCTACCTTGGTCTCGACTACGCCCCACGCATGATCGAGGCGGCCCGGCGCGCGTATCCCGGCCTCCATTTCGAGACCGGAGACGCCCGCGACCTCGGCACGCTCCCGACGGACCACTTTGCGCTCGTTTTCTTTTCCTTCAACGGCATCGACTACATCGACCCGGCCGGGCGCCTCCAGGCACTCGGGGAAATCCGGCGTGTGCTCGCTCCCGGCGGGCATTTCGTCTTCTCGAGCCACAACGCGGCGTTCACCGAACCCCTGCCCTGGGCACCGAGCCGGTTCGTTCCCACGAGAAACCCCCTCCGCACGCTGGTGCGCCTCGGGCACTATCTCACGGGCTGTCTCCATTACCTTGCGCTCCGTCCCCAGCTCCGGGAGGGCGGCGACTGGAGCCTGCGCGTCGTGGGCGAACGGAACTTCTCGGTCGTGGCCTACCACATCCGGCCCGCAGCCCAGATCGCCGAGCTCGAGACGGCCGGATTCAGGGTCTCCGGACTCTACACGTTCCCGGGAGAACCCATCTCGGCCGAGGCCGTCTCGACCGGACCGGACGATCCTCCACCCTGGATCTACTATGTGGCCCGGAAGGAATCCGGATCCGGGGGATTCCCCGGCCGGGGGGTTTGACCTCCGGTAGGCCCATCTCCGGGAGATGCCGGAGGTGACGAGCCAGCCGGTCTCCCGTCCGTGCTGGCCTTCGGCCCAGAAGGCTGTGACGGCGAGCGAGGGGGCAGTGGCGAGCCCGTCCGGGTTCACCACCCCTTGGGCCTTGAACCCCTTCCTCCCCGGAATTGGGTGAAGAACCAAAAAAAGGCCCGGGTGGGACCCCGGGCCTTTTCCGGATCCGGTCCGTCTCAGGCGGAAGCCGCCATCCTCCGCCGCCGGACGAGCACGAAGGCCAACAGTCCCAGAAGGACCCACGGACCCACAAGGCCGCCCCCGCCCGAGGTCGGAGCCGGCGAGACCGCCACCGAAAAGCTGTCGCTCCCGGTCAGCCCGGAAGGCTCGGTCGCCGTCACGGTCACCGTGCTCGAACCGGCCGATCCCGCCGTGAGCGTCAGGGTGCAGAGACCCTGGCAGTCCGAGGCCAGGTCGATGAGCCCGGGAGGCACGGCCGCAGGGTTGGACGAGCTGGCCGAGAGCGTCACCGGGACCGACGAATACACGTTGAAGGTGACGGTGCCGCTCGACTGGCCGGACGTGAGCGTGAGGGGGGACAGGCCGCTCAGCGTGGGCAGCCACGTCACGGTTACCCCGCCATAGATCGCAGCCGGCTCCGTCGGCGCATCATCGGCCGTGCAGGTCGCGGGAGGAGCGGCCTGCCACGAGAACATGCTCTCGGCCGGCAGGTCGGCCACCGTTGGAGTCAGCTCGAAGGAACCGTTCGAGGTACTGAAGCTGAAATCACCGTCCGGAAACGGAGAAGTCAGGCTGTAGGTGAGCGGACAGCCGGTCGGGTTCACGACGTCCGTGCCCACAGACCCGGAGACCGCTCCGGCCGGCTCCGCGAGGGAAAGTCCCGACGGAGCCGCGTAGATCGCCGGGTTGCCCATGGCAATGGCGCCGCTGCTCGGCGCTCCGCTCACGGTCGCGAGCACCGTGGCAAAATGGATGCTCGCGGGATTCACGTCGATGACCGACATCACATAGCCGACTGTAGATTGGAAACTGTCGACATAAAGACGGGTGCCGTCCGGACTCACGGCCTCGGCATAGGGATCGTCCAGGGATACCTCCTGCATGGAACCGGTCGCAAGATCGATGAGATAGACCCCTCCCGAGCTCTCATCGTCGGTCACATAGAGCCACGCGCCATCCGGACTGACGAGATCTTGGGCGAGACCGTAGCTCCGGTCGCTCCCGAAATTGAACTCCTGGGTGATCTGGCCGCTTGCGCGGTCGAGCACGGCAATGCCATTGTCATAGGAGTTCGTGGAGGCATCATAGGGATAGCCCACGAGATAGAG